>UQUJ01000013.1 GCA_900544195.1 uncultured Alistipes sp.
GGGGGGGGGGGGGCAAATCAAACGATAAGGGGAAAGGTTGGTCACCCCAGGAGTTCTCTCACGTCTTTGCAATTGGCTGGAACAGTCATGGCTGCCTGACGGCCCTACAGCCAGATTGTTGTTCCCGATGTCTGTTTTATGCACAGTGTTGGGAACGGCGAACCGCATTACGGGCACCTGCATGGCCGATCACCGTTCCCGTCAATCGCAGCGTCGGAAACTCGACTTGGAAGCAACAGCGAAAGACTATTCGTGGGGTTCCATGACTTCGGCGATAGTACATTCTTTCCACCTGCCCCGTCGGTCTTCATAGACACCTCGGCCACAGGTCCTGTAGAATATGTTGAAAAATCCGGAGAGCCTCTGTTCTGAATTTTTGTAACGTGAAAAATTTAGGTTAGAGGCTCTCCGGGGTCCTAACAAAGTTGAATTGTTACCTTTTCAAAACGTATGTGTAGCCATTTCTGCAAGACAGCGGCATACGGTCACGCTTATGCGCCGTTGCGAGGCTCGGTCGTATGCCACCTATGACATCGTATGTTCGACTCAACGAGAATCAAACTTCTGCGCCGTTGCGAGGCTCGGTCGTATGCCACCTATGGCCCGGAAAGCACAGGCGACATATCCGCAGGCTTCCAGTCGTGCTTAGGGCGGGTTTGTGTGCCGCCATATTCACAAAACGCGTGTGTCGCACCCCGTATGGAATTGTTCGGCGACCGCTCGCGTTCCATGTCAGTCAACGGGTATACAGTCTCCAAAAACTGATTTTTACAAAACGCCTTCAGCCTTAACTCAACTGGAAGCTACCGCCGAGGCACATAGGTTGAATATCGAGTGCTCCAAGCTTTGACTTTTTCAGCCGATTAATGCCTACAGCCACTTATAAGACACAATACTGTGAAAGCGTTTTGTAACTTGCGGCCAAATCACCGTCCCAGATTTTGTGGATTACTAAAGTAAGCGCTAAAAAATAAGTTGAACTAAATTTGTGTCAGATTTATGAGGATAGATTTCTTTTGGAAGAAGGAGTGTACTGGAGGTACACGACTGATGAGAAAAGAACTATAGACCATAAAGATATACAAATTGTTCAAGTTATTAAAGTCTCGACAACCGAAGCAAGCACGATTAACACAGCCGGAGAGGACTCTGGCGACCATTTACCATAACAGGGTGCTAAAGACAGGCCGCCGGAATCCTCTCCGGCTGTATGAATCCAAACTAATTAGGATCAGATATATTCCTGAAAACTATCTGACACCGAATGCGAAGACGCAGTGACTGGTGTAGGTCTCACCCGGACGGAGGACGGCTGACGGCCACTCCGGCTTGTTCGGGGTGTCAGGGTACTTCTGGGACTCCAGGCAGATGGCGGTACGGTGGCCATAGACAACGCCCTTCTTGCCGGTTACAGTGCCGTCAAGGAAGTTGCCGGCATAAACCTGCACGCCTGGCTCGTTGGTATATTCCTTAAGGACGATGCCGGTCTCAGGGCAATAGACCTCGGCAGCGAGAACGGTGTCGTCGCCCTTGGTGTCAAGGACCCAGTTGTGGTCGAAGCCGTGGCCGTTGCGGACCTGCTCATTGTCAGAGTCTATGTCATCCCCGATAAGCTTCATCTTCCTGAAATCAAACGGAGTGCCCTCCACGGAAGCGATCTCGCCTGTGGTCATGAACGTCGAGTCCACAGGAGTATAGTTGGACGCGTTGATGTACAATGAATCAGCGGTGACCTGATGGTTCGCCGGATCACCTGACAGATTGAAGTACGAATGATTGGTCATGTTGATGATCGTCGGAGCGTCCGTCGTGGCGGAGTACCTGATGTCGATGGAATTATCCTCAGTGAGGGTGAAAGTCACATCGGCGGTCACCTTGCCAGGGAAGTTCGCGTCCCCGTCAGGAGAGACAATCTCCAGTTTCAGGTGCGAGGCATCGGACTCAAGAACATTGTAAACCTTGTACTGCCACCCGTCAGGACCACCATGCAGACAATGCCCGTAGTTGTTCTGAGGCAACTGATACTCAATTCCGTCCAAAGTGAATCTGCCGCCGTTGATGCGGTTGGCGTAACGACCGATGGTGGCGCCGAAATCAGTCTGGTTGTTCTCCGGGAAATAGTCGGAAACCTTGTCGAAGCCAAGGACAACATCCTTGTAGTCCCCGTTCCTGTCCGGAGCCATCACTGACACAATCCTTCCACCGAAATTGGTGATGCAGACCTCCATCCCGGACTTATTGGTCAGGGTGTAAAGGGCGGTCTGCGCACCATCACGCTCTCCCCTGAAATTCTCCGGATTCAATCCTGACTTTGTGAGGGTCGGACTCTGGGCGCACCCCATAACGAGAGCGGCCGCGGCAAATGAAGTGAAAATTTTTCTCATGATGTTTTGCGAATATATTAACCTACTATAGCTCCGTTGCCAAGCGCCTCCGCAGGAGTGATGAACCGCATCTTGCCGTCGCCCTGCTTCGCCATAAGAATCATCCCACGGGACTCGATGCCACGGATTGTCCTCGGCTGAAGGTTGGCGAGAATGCAGATCTGCTTGCCGACCATCTCCTCAGGGGAATAATATTCAGCGATTCCAGAGACAATCGTCCTCTTGTCGATTCCTGTGTCAATGCTGAGTTTCAGCAGCTTGTCCGTCTTAGGCACACGCTCGGCGGCAAGCACGGTGGCCGTGCGGATGTCCATCTTCTCGAAATCATCGAAACAGCACTCCGGTTTCTGAGGTGCGACCTGCTTAGCCGCCTCAGCCTTAGCCGCCGCCTCTCTCGCGGCACGGATGGCCTCAAGACGCGCCAACTGAGCATTGATGGCCTCATCCTCGATCTTGGCGAACAACAACTCCGCGGCACCGATCCCGTGGCCCACCGGAAGGATATTCTCATTGCCAAGAATATCCCAACCAAGGCATACGCCCGAACACTCCTGCTCCGCGGCGGCAGACACAGTGTGAAGAGCCACACCCTCACCATCCTTGTAGGTGTTGACGGTCTCCTGCTCGCCCTTCCTGTGGTCAATTCCGGCGCAAAGGCTGACACCCAGCATCTTGCGAAGTTTCTCCGCGGCAAACGGTGTGAACGGCTCGAAAGCGATCGCAAGGTCAGCGCAAATCTGGAGGCTGACATTCAGTATCGTGGCGCAACGCTCCATGTCTGTCTTGGCCACCTTCCAAGGCTCAGTGTCGGAAATATACTTGTTCCCCACACGGGCGATCGACATAGCATCTTTCAATGCCTCACGGAAATGATAACCCTCGATGTCCCTCTCAAGCGAAGCCTTGAGCGCAGGAATCTCCGCAAGAGCGGCCTTGTCCACTTCCTGAAGTTCTCCCGCGGCCGGAACCTTTCCCTCGAAATACTTGTGGGTCAGCACCACAGCGCGGTTCACAAAATTTCCGAATATAGCGACAAGCTCACTGTTGTTGCGTGTCTGGAAATCCTTCCAGCTGAAATCATTGTCCTTGGTCTCCGGAGCGTTGGCCGTGAGGACATATCTGATGACATCCTGTTTGCCAGGGAAATCGCGGAGATACTCGTGGGCCCAGACCGCCCAGTTCTTGGATGTAGAGATCTTATACCCTTCAAGGTTGAGGAACTCGTTCGCCGGAACGTTGTCTGGCAGGATGTAACCGTCACCGTAAGCCTTGAGCATCGACGGGAAGACGATGCAGTGGAACACGATGTTGTCCTTGCCGATGAAGTGGACGAGACGGGTGTCCCCGCTCTTCCACCACTTCTCCCAAGACTGCGGCAGAAGTTCCTGAGTGTTGGAGATATACCCGATCGGAGCGTCAAACCAGACATAGAGCACCTTGCCCTCGGCACCCTCCACAGGGACAGGCACGCCCCAGTCAAGGTCACGGCTCACGGCGCGAGGCTGAAGACCGCCGTCAATCCAGCTCTTACACTGGCCATAGACAGTGCTTCGCCACTCTTTGTGCTGTTCGAGAATCCAATCACGAAGCCAAGGCTCGTACTGGTCCAGAGGTAGATACCAATGGGTTGTCTTCTTCTTTATCGGCTCGGCACCGCTGAGCTTGGACTTAGGATTGATTAATTCCTCCGGACTCAACGTGCTTCCGCACTTCTCGCACTGGTCACCATAGGCATCAGGATTACCGCACTTAGGGCATGTACCCATAATGTAGCGGTCTGCAAGAAACTGTTTGGCCTCCGGATCATAGTATTGCTCGGACTCCTTTGTGATGAACTTTCCTTCATCGTACAACTTGCGGAAAAATTCGGAAGCGTTCCTCTCGTGAACCGCAGAGGATGTACGGCCATAGATGTCGAAGTTGATTCCCAGACCCGTGAACGAATCCTTGATGATCTTGTGGTAGCGGTCCACGATATCCTGAGGGGTACAGCCCTCCATGCGGGCCTTGATCGTGATCGGGACTCCGTGCTCATCGCTTCCGCAGACATAAAGCACATCCTCTCCCCTCATCCTGAGGTACCTGACGTAGATGTCCGCCGGCACGTATACCCCGGCCAAATGACCGATGTGGACCGGCCCGTTGGCATAAGGCAACGCACAGGTCACAAGTGTTCTCTTGAATTTCTTTTCCATATTCATGAATATTATTTTTCTCTTCCCAATCTGACTTTCACCATTTTAAGTGCTTCCCGCACTTTTAGCATCTCATGCATTATCTTCATCTCACGATCGCTATCGGAAGCGGACTGCGCCACCCTTAGCTCTTCCTTCAACTCACTGTCCCTGTTCTCCATGCGGCTCTGCTGAAAGACCAGAATCGCCTTCGGGACGTAGAGCGTCAACCATGACCCTTTGGACATCATGGACTGCCGCAGATGCTTCACCGACAAGTCATACTTTTCATCCGTGGACAGCTGGGCGGCCACATAGGCCACATCCCTGTCCTCACCGTCCATCAGATGCTTCACGATCTCCTCCTGTGAATATCCATCATAGTAATCCTTGGAATACGCATCGTACGCTTTCCTGAACACAGTGTTGGCGAACCGGGAATCGTCTCCCTCCAATGCCTGGCTGATGAAGTCAAACACGGTAAGCGCATCTTCGTCCGAGCCGGAATAGAAGTCCGAATCGCTCTGGAACTCCAACTTGGTGGTGCCGTAGGTGAGGATGAAGTTAAGAAGGTCACGCTCGGCGGTGGCCATGATGCGGTTGTCTATCAATGCATCCAGACCGGTACGTTGACGGGCGGCTTCGACAGGCTCCTGCGCCGCATAGTCCGAAGCTTCCGAAGCTATGGAAGAGTCTGAGACACCGAATGTTCCGGCGGATGAACCTGTCCCTGAAAATCCGGTGGACGAGCCTGTCGAAGCCATTGATGCGGTCTGGCTCTGACGTCTTTCACGGTCCGCCGCTTTCTTCTCCTCCATAAGCCTTCTGGACCGCGTCGCACCGATCCTCTCGTCCAGGATGTCCCGACGAATCTCGAACTTGTCACTCAGAAAATCCACATAGACAGAGCGCTTTACGGCATCCGGAATGTCGGCTATCGTGTCTGCGATGTCATTGATCACCTCAGCCCGCTTGAGCGGATCCCTTGCGGTGTCCTTCAAAAGCAGCGAGGACTTGAAATCCATGAAATCCATCTCGGCACCTGCCAGAAACTCCTCGACCTCGGCGAGAGAATGTTTTCTGGAATATGAGTCCGGATCATCCCCGTCAGGGATCAGCACGACCTTCACGTTCATGCCCTCGCGCAGGAACATGTCGATTCCCCTCAAAGCGGCGTGGATTCCGGCGGAATCCCCGTCGTACATGATCGTGACGTTCTGCGTGAATCTCTTTATGAGACCTATCTGTCCCTCAGTCAAGGCTGTGCCGCTGGAAGCCACCACATTCGTGATCCCGAGCTGGTGCATCGAGAGCACATCCAGATAGCCTTCGACCAGATAGCATTTGTCCTTGCGTGCCATCTCGTTCTTGGCGAACCAGATGCCGTAAAGAGACTTGTTCTTGACATAGATGTCCGATTCCTTGGAGTTCACGTACTTGGCGTAAGGCTTCCCGGCCTCCTTTGACTTCAAGGTTCTGGCTCCGAAGGCTATCACCCTTCCACTCAAGGAGTGGATCGGAAAGACCACACGGTCGTAGAACCTGTCATGCAGTCTGTTGTCCGAATCGTAGGTCGCGCACAGACCCGTCTCAAGGAGATATTCATCCTTGTACCCGGCGGCCTTGGCGGCATCCGTGAGGGCATGACGGCTTGATGGAGCCCAGCCGAGACCGTACTTCCCGATGGTGGCGTCCTCCAATCCCCTGGAGTGGAAATATTCAAGTCCAACCGCCCGGCCCTCGTCCGTGCGAAGCTGTTCCCTGAAGAAATTCCCGGCATATTCAGAGACAAGCAGGAGACTCTCGTTCCGCTGGCGGTTCGCGATGTCCTCCGCGGTCTCCTCTTTCTCGACTATCTCGATGTTGTATTTTCTGGCGAGGTACCGCAAGGCCTCCACGTAGGACAGATGCTCATAGTCCATGATGAACCCGACAGCGGAACCGCCCTTGTGGCAGCCGAAGCAGTAATACTGCCCTTTGGAAGGAATGACGTGGAAAGACGGCGTCTTCTCACCATGGAACGGACAGCAGGCCCAAAGGTCGGCTCCGCGCTTTCTCAAAGTCACGAAGTCGCCTATCACCTCCTCGACACGCGCGGTGTCAAGAATCTTCTGTACCGTTTCCCGTGGAATCATTCCTACTCGTCCACCTTTGTGTAGTTCACTTCCTTGGCATCGTCCAAGCCTGGAGTTTCAATCACATCCGGCTCTGGCTGATCCTCCTGCGTCGCATTGAAACGGATTTCATACGCCTCTTTGGCCTTGCGGATCCGCCATGAGGAGATCAGCTCGGAGACACCGTACAGAAGCAGAAAACTTCCGGCGCAGATGCTCATGATCCTCTCTCCGAACGGATTGAAGAGCAGGAACGCACCTCCTACCACCGCGCAGATCGAAAGGATCAGTGTGGAGAACCCGGCTCCGAGCAGGGACAGCGTCCCGGCCAAAGCAAGCAACTGAATGCCTCCGAAAAGAATCAGCACGATTCCTATCAGCGTGACGATGAAACCGGCCACCCAGACAGGATTCAGGAAAAGCAGCAGACCCAGGATCAAGTCCACGACAGCGTTCACCGCCATCAACGGAAGCACCCCATCCCTTTTGTTGCGGATGAAGCCGTAAACCAAGGACACGACCCCTGAGGCCAGCAGGAAAGCCGCGATGACCTTAACCACCGTCACCGAAGCCGCGTTGTCAAAAACCATCACCAGACCTATGCCGATGGCAGCCAGCGCCCTGAGAATGCTGCTGAACGAAGATTTGTAGCCAAATGTGAACATAATCATATTCTTTAACTCAAATTATAACTTACAAATTTAGTAACATTCAAAAAATAACCTGCATCATCTTAAGGAATCTTTTCGGTCTAGATCTCTTTTCTCATCAGTCATGTGCCACCGGCACACTCCTTCTTCAAAAAAAGATCTATCCTCGAAAATATTCTCTTAATCTGAAGCAACTTATTTTTTTCATGTTCCTTAAGTAAAAAATGCTATATTCGTGCCTATGTTTTTCGATACACACAATCATAGCCAATTCTCATTCGACGGAGAGGGAACAACAGTCGAAAAAAGTGCCTCGGCGGCGGCGGAAAAAGGATTCGGAGGAATATGTTTCACCGACCACTGCGATTTCTATGTCCCGAAGATGAAGGAAGAGTTCGAGCCGATCGTCAGCGAGGTCTTCGATGTAGAGGCACAGCAGAACGAGATCGACAGGGTCAGCGGGCTCGTCGCCGATGGAGCTTTCGGGAAAGAGGCATCAAGGAAATTCAAGATATTCAAAGGAATAGAGCTGGGACTCGGGGAAAAGAACCACGACCAGACCAGAGAGCTTCTCTCGAAACACAGGTTCGACCAGATCATCGCCTCGGTCCACTACCTTGAAGACACAGACCCCTATTTCGGACCGTACTACAAGGGTAAGAACTGGAAAGAGGCCTACGGGCGCTACCTCGAGACCATCCTGAGGGAGATGAGATGGCTCGGGGATTTCGACATCATGGGACATTTCGACTATGTTGCCCGCTATGCGCCATATCCTAAGGAAAGCGTGCTGTACAGGGACTTCCCGGGGCTGTTCGACGAGATATTCAAATACTTGATAGAGAATGGTAAAGGGCTGGAGGTCAACACAAAAAGCTACAAGACTTACGGACTTCGCGCTCCGCAGCTTGACCGTGACATCCTGATAAGGTACATGGAACTCGGCGGAGAGATCATCTGCATGGGTTCAGACTCCCACACGCCCGGACAGGTCGGCGACAGGTTCGACTATTTCGCCCAGTACATCAAGATGTTCGGATTCAGACGTCTCGGCCACTTTGAGGGACGCGGATTGAAAATGGTGACCATTTAGGAAGCTATCTCGCAGAGGAACTTGATCCTCACAAGACGGATCTCCATCTCCTCATATCCCGACCCCAGAACCTTGATGGCCTCCTCCACGGAATCAGAGGTGGCCTCGCTTTTGAAATATTCGTATATATCCTCAACCACCTCATCGTCAATCGTCTGGCCGATGTAGTAGTTCAGATCCAGCTTGGTGCCGGAAGACACTATCCCTTCGATCTCCCCAACCAGTTCATCCAACTCAAGACCTTTCGCGTCCGCTATGTCATCAAGAGACATCCGCCTGTCAACGCTTTGGATAATGAATATCTTGTCCGCGCTCTTGGTCGGAGCCGACTTGACGACGAAGTCCTCCGGCCTCGTGATGTCGTTCTCTTCGACGTACCTGCGGATCAGTTCAATGAACTCCTTGCCATATTTCCTGGCCTTCCCCTCACCGACGCCCTGACAGTTGTGAAGCTCATCGTACGTGATCGGGTAGAGGATGGACATGTCCTCCAGCGCCGGATCCCCGAAGATTATCCACGGCTGGAGGTTAAGCTTCCTCGACATGTCCTTTCTGAGGTTCTTAAGCATGGACAGAAGAGCCGAGTCACCGCCGCCACTCTTCATGACAGGAGACGGAGCGTCCTCCTCGTCCTCGTCATCTCCTCCCTTGCCTTTGAACAACCGGTCCTCCACAAGAAGCACCTCATAAGGGCTGCTGAAGAAATCCTCGCCTTTCGCCGTGACATAGATCAGCCCGTAGGTCTCTATCTCCTTTTCCAGAAGGTGCATTATGAGTCCTTGATGAATGACCGCGCACCAGAAATTCACGCTGCGGTCGCTTCCCGAGCCAAACAACGGGAACGTGTCGTGACGGTAGGATTTGATCAGGGCATTGGTCTGTCCGGCCAGCACGGAAGCAAGGTGCTCGATCTTGAAATGCTCCGGAAGTGACTTTATGAGCCTTATCACCAGACACATCTCCTTGCGGCCGTCAAACGTGGCCTTCGGATTGACACAATTGTCGCAAAGCCCGCAGTTGTCCTTCGGATAATCCTCTCCGAAATAGTTCAGAAGCATCCTCCTGCGGCACATGTTCGACTCGGCGTAGGCCACGGTGTCCATGAGCAGCTGGCGGCCTATCTCCTGTTCAGAGACCGGCTTGCCCTGCATGAACTTCTCCAGCTTGCGGATGTCCTTGTAACTGTAGAAGGTGATGCACTCGGCGTTCTCCCCGTCACGGCCGGCGCGTCCTGTCTCCTGATAGTACCCTTCGATGCTCTTCGGGATGTCGTAATGTATGACAAAACGCACGTCCGGCTTGTCGATTCCCATTCCGAAAGCGATCGTCGCCACAATCACGTCCACATCCTCCATAAGGAACCTGTCCTGATTCTCGGCCCTGGTCTTCGCGTCAAGGCCGGCATGGTACGGAAGCGCGCGGATTCCGTTTATTTCCAACAGTCTGGCAATCTCCTCAACCTTTTTGCGGCTCAGGCAATAGATGATCCCGGATTTACCGGCATGCTGCTTTATGTAGCGTATGATGTCCTTGTCGGGATCGACCTTGTCGCGAACCTCATAGAAAAGGTTCGGCCTGTTGAAGGATGACTTGAAGACAGTGGCGTCCATGATCCCGAGATTCTTCTGGATGTCGTTCTGCACCTTGGGCGTGGCCGTGGCCGTGAGAGCGATGATCGGAGCCCGGCCTATCATCTGGACCATGTCCCTGATCCTGCGGTACTCAGGCCTGAAGTCGTGACCCCATTCGGAAATGCAATGAGCCTCGTCAACAGCGTAGAAAGAGATGTTCACCTCGCGCAGGAGCTCCACGTTCTCCTCCTTGGTGAGGGATTCCGGAGCCACATAAAGCAGTTTGGTAACACCCGAGAGGACATCCGAGCGGACCTCCTGGATCTGCGCGCGGTTCAAAGAGGAATTCAGGAAATGCGCGACTCCGTTACGTTCCTCCACGAATCCCCTGATCACATCCACCTGATTTTTCATCAGAGCGATCAGCGGAGAGATCACAATGGCTGTCCCCGGCATCACCAGAGCGGGCAGCTGGAAGCACAGAGACTTGCCTCCGCCCGTCGGCATCAGGACAAACGTGTCCTTGCCCTCCAGGAGATTCCTTATGATTCCCTCCTGTTCCCCTTTGAAGGAATCGAAACCGAAGAATTCTTTCAGTTTGGATTTCAGCAATGACGAGTCAATTTCCATAGAATTACCTAATTATTTCTAAAAATAGTGATTGTTTTCGGGATTAACAAGCATTTTGGCCCTTTCTGAGGAATAAAGTCAATATTTTTTGCGATATTTGCAGAACTTTTGGGGTGTAATACCCGGAAGCCAAAGACAGACAACTTATAAATAATTCAATAGTATGAAGACAATCAAAATGCTTGCGGTGACAGCGATGGTTCTTTCAGTCGCGGCCTGCAACTCAAACAAGGTGGACGGCAAGGTTGAAGGAGCCGACAGCACGGCTGTGGCCGCCGTTCCTCAGAAGCCTCTCAACGCGAAGGATCTTCTCCCTTCAAAGGCCTCGGTTGACTCTGTAAGTTACCTTCTTGGCATCCAGCTCGGATCCATGATCAAGAACTACAGCATGGGCGAGCTCAACTTCAACATGATCAAGAAGGGAGCCGCTGACTTCGTGGCCGCCAAGGGCAACCCTCGTGACGAGGAGTTCACCAAGCAGTTCAAGGTCAACCCTGAGGAGATGAACAGGATCATGAACGAGTTCGTTCAGAAGAGGGCTGAATATGTAGGCGCGATCAACAAGGAGAAAGAGCAGAAGTTCCTTGAGGCCAACCGCAAGAAGGCCGGTGTTCAGGAGACCGAGTCCGGACTCCAGTACATCATCGCCGAGGCCGGAAGCGAGGTAAAGCCTACTTCCAACAAGGACACCGTCTATGTTCACTACAAGCTTTCCCTCACCGACGGCACCGTCATCGAGGAGGTCAAGGAGGAGCAGGACGCTGTCATGCTTACACTCAACAGGGTCATCCCTGCATGGACTGAAGGCCTCCAGCTTCTCGGTGAAGGCGGAAAGGCCACCCTTTACGTTCCTTCAGAGCTTGGCTACGGCGAGCGCGGATCCAACGGCATCGACCCTAACACGACCCTCGTGTTCGACATCCAGCTCGACTCTGTAAAGCGTTTCGTTGAGCCTGTCGTGGAGGACAAGAAATAATCACTGCCACAGGCAGCGTGAACAAGCCTGCTTTGCGCCCGCGCGCCGAGCAGGTTTAATTTTTACAAGACAAAGAATATCATGGCATTGGAAATAGAAGGCAGGATCAAACAGAAACTTGCCAAGCAAAGCGGACAGGGGACGAAAGGCTCCTGGACAAAACAGGATTTCATTCTTGAATATCAGGACGGCAACTATCCGGCTGACGTGTGCCTGACGGCGTTCGGGAATGACAAGGTCGCGGATCTGGACAAATATCAGGTCGGAGACTCGGTCAAGGTGGCCTTCAATCTGAGGGCCCGGGAATATAACGGGCGTTGGTACAACGATGTGCGTGTCTGGAGAATCACTCCGGCAGGACAGTCCGCACCGGCACCGCAACCGGCCTGTCAGGCTCCACAGAATTACTCTCCGGCTCCTCAGCCGAATTACGGCGCACAGCCTCAGCAGCAGGCTCCCGCACCGACCATCGATGACCTTCCTGCGGATGATCCAAGCAATGATCTTCCGTTCTAAGTCAGAACGGAAGATCCCTTCCTTTTTTCTAAACATCAATCCAACGGATGTCGGGGTCACGGCGCCACCAGGTGAGCTGCTTCTTGGCATAATGACGAGTGTTCCTCTGGACGAGGCGGACAGCTTCCTCCAGAGGAATCTTATTATCAAGATATTCAAAGATCTCCTTGTAGCCGACGGTCTGCAACGCCTGGCAATCCCGGTACGGCAGCAGCGAGCGGACCTCTTCCACAAGACCCTCGTCAATCATATTCAGAACCCTTTGATTGATCCGTGAATATAGTTCCTCACGCGGTCGCGTAAGTCCTATTTTCTCAATCTCAAAAGATCGCTTGCGTCTCTCCCCTGTCTTGAACGACGAGAATGGCCTCCCTGAGACCAGACAGACCTCCAGCGCCCGGATGACCCTCTGGCTGTTGCGCGTGTCAATCTGTGAATATGTCAACGGATCCTTCAGCCTAAGTTCCTCGGCGAGAGTCCCAACGCCTTCTTTTCCAAGCCTTTCCCACAGCTCGGCCCGCAAAGCCGAATCCCCGTCCGGAAGATTGTCAAGCCCGTTGCAGACCGCGTCTATATAGAACATCGAGCCGCCGGTCATCACCAAGGTCTCGTGTCCCTCATCGAAAAGTCTCTCGACCAGAGCCACAGCCTCCAGCTCGTAATCCCCCGCCGTGTAGGCCTGCGTGACCGGAACGGACTGTATGAAATAATGCCTCACAGCGGCAAGCTGCGAAGCACTCGGGACAGCGGTCCCGATCGACATATTCCTGAAAATCTGACGGGAGTCGCAGGAAATCACCGGTGAGCCATATTCCAAAGCCTTCGAGACGCTGAAGTCAGTTTTGCCGACAGCGGTAGGTCCAAGGATTATGAGAAGCCGCCGGGACATATTCGAAGCAGAGGAACTGATTCTTAGATGTCCAGATCTTCGGTTCCGTCGAAGACTATCTTTCCGTCCTCGTCGTCATCGTCCTCCTCATCGTCCCTGTCTTCATCCAAGGAAAGGGACGAGTCACCTTCATCGTCATCATCATCTGAACCCCAGTCAGGCTTCTGGCCAGGCAGATGTCTTTGAGAATCAGGAAGATCCTCAAAGGCGACGTAACCGTTCTCGAATTCGATCGGATTAGGCCCCTTCACCTCCACGATTGTCGGAGAGCATTCCGGCTTCTCCTCCACGCCCTCGAACGTGACGATCACGCTCTTGCGGTTAGGAACGTCGTAGAAGTACAGGAACGAAGCCACGCCGGCCTTCACGGTCTGGGCCACCGTGACGTTGTCCACGGTGCCGCTGCCAAGATCGAACAGGCCATAACGGGCGACGACACCGCCGCCGGCATCCATAGCCTTGAACATAATCAGCTGATCCTGCGGAAATTCCATGTCCGCACGCATCTGTTTGTGGAATTCGTAAAGGGTCGTTTCGCCCCTCATCTCATAAACCCGGTAGAATCCTTTGATCCCGGCCAAAGTCACCCTGTATTTATAAACCATAAATATTTTTGATTCAAAACCATTTCAAAATTACAAAATTTATCGTTCGGTTGCAAAATTATGTGAAAAACGCTATTTTCGTGTCTCAGGAATGGAAAGACCAGAAAACATCATCCGAGACTCCTACAAGAGCATTCCCGGACCGGCTGAAGGGCTGTTCAAAGACAACGGCAGCCGCTTCATCTCATTCGCTTTTCCTGTCGAGACAGAAGAAGAGGTCAAGAGCATTGTCGGTGACTTGAAAAAGAAGTACCACGATGCCCGCCACCATTGCTACGCCTACCGCCTCGGCTATCTCGGGGACAAGTTCAGGGCCAACGATGACGGAGAGCCTTCATCCTCGGCCGGCAGACCGATCCTGGGCCAGATTGATTCCAGAGGGTTGAGCGATGTGCTGGTGGTGGTAGTGCGCTATTTCGGAGGAATCAAGCTCGGGATCCCGGGACTTATCAGAGCCTACAAAACCTCCACGGCAGAAGCCCTTGACAAGGCCGGATGCGTTGAGAAGATCGCCGGAAAATGGTTCAGCGTCCGTTTCGGCTACGAGGCGATGAACAGCGTCATGAAGATTCTCAAAGACATGGACCTCAAGCAGAAAGGACAGGCTTTCGGAGCGGAGTGCACACTTCAGGTCTGGATCCGGCTCTCCGCCGAGGATGACTTCCGTACCAGAATCGGGAAAATCGAAAACTGTACGATAAACGAACTTTAAATCATAAACATCATGCCTAAAAGTCTAATTTCAATCCAGGATTTTTCAAAGGACGAAGTCCTTCACATCCTTGAGGTAGCAAAGGAATTCGAAGCGAACCGTGAACAGAATTTCCTCGCCGGAAAGGTGGTGGCCTGCCTGTTCTTCGAACCTTCGACCAGAACGAGGCTCTCGTTCGAGGCCGCGGTCAACAGGCTGGGAGCCAGAGTCATCGGCTTCCCTGACAACCGCAACACCAGCCAGACCAAGGGAGAGACCCTGGAGGACACCATAAAGATTGTGTCCAACTATGTGGATATGATTGTGATGAGGCACCCTCAAGCGGGAGCGGCGGACATCGCCGCGTCAGTGGCGTCGGTGCCTGTCATCAACGCCGGCGACGGAGCGAACCAACACCCTACGCAGACCCTGCTCGACCTCTACGCCATCCAGAAGACCCAAGGCAAACTCAATGGATTGACAGTGAATATGGTCGGAGACCTCAAGTACGGCCGTGCCGTCCACTCCCTTGTGGAAGCGCTGCGCTGGTTCGACCCACACTTCATATTCACCTCTCCTGAAGAATTGAATATGCCAAAGAAATATCTTGAGCTCCTTGACCGTGAGGGAGTTGACTACCGGCAGACCGACAGGATAGAGGATGGTCTCAACATCTGCGACGTGCTCTACATGACAAGAGTCCAGCAGGAAAGGTTCCCTGACATGGATGAATATAATAAGGTAAAGGATGTCTATCGACTCTCCGCCTCGATGCTTGGCTCCGTCAAGCCGAATATGAAGATAATGCACCCGCTCCCAAGGGTCAACGAGATCGCCACGGACATCGATGACACCCCATACGCCTACTACTTCCAGCAGGCCGGCGGCGGAATGTACGTCAGGATGGCGATCATCTCGTACCTCCTCGGCTACAGATAATTTATAGTAACCTTCAAAAAATAACCTGCATCATCTTAAGGAATCTTTTCGGTCTACATCTCTTTTCTCATCAGTCATGTGCCACCGGCACACTCCTTCTTCGAAAATAGATCTATCCTCGAAAATATTCTCTTAATCTGAGGCAACTTATTTTTTTCATGTTACTTAATTTTGCGGTAAATGTTGGGCAAATCCTTTTAATTGCCTATATTTACCGCAAAATCAGTATTGATTTTAAACCGTATATTTTAATAATACTTTGAAACTAAAATAGAAATGAAGAAAGTACACGTATTCAACGCCGGCCCTTGCCTGCTTCCGCAGGTGGCCATCGACAATGCCATTGAGGCCCTCAAGGATTTCAAAGGCACAGGTGTCTCTGTTCTCAGCATCTCCCACCGCACAAAGGAGTGGGACGCGACTATGGACGAGTGCCGCGCACTCTGGAGAGAGCTTCTGAATATTCCCGAGACACACGAGATCGTGTTCCTCGGAGGCGGTGCGTCTTTGCAGTTCCTCTATGTGGCTATGAACTACCTTGAGAAGAAGGCCGCCTATCTTGAGACAGGTGTCTGGGCGAAGAAAGCCCTCAAGGAGGCCAAGGGAATCGGCGAGGCTTACGCTCTCGCAAGCTCTGCCGACAAGAACTACTCTTACATTCCTAAGGGATACGAGATTCCTACGGACATCGACTATTTCCACATCACCACGAACAACACCATCTACGGCACCGAGATCAAGGAGGACATCGACTGCCCTGTTCCTCTGATCGCCGACATGTCATCCGACATCATGAGCCGTCCTGTGGACGTGAGCAAGTACGATCTCATCTACGGTGGCGCGCAGAAGAACGTAGGTCCTGCCGGCGTGATCTTCGCGATCATCAGGAAGGACTCTCTCGGAAGGGTTTCAAGGTACATCCCTGCGATGCTTGACTACCGCAACCACATCGAGAAGCTGTCTATGTACAACACCCCTCCTGTATTCTCCATCTTTATGATGAACGAGACCCTCAAGTGGCTCAAGAGCATCGGTGGAGTTCCTGCCATCCAGAAGATCAACCAGCGGAAGGCTGACCTTTTATATTCAGAGATAGACCGCAACCCTCTGTTTGTCGGCACCGCCGCGAAGGAGGACCGCTCGCTGATGAATGTCTGCTTCGTTATGGCCCCTGGCTACGAGGCTCTTCAGGACGAGTTCCTGGCGTTCGCCAAAGAGCGCGGAATGATCGGCATCAAGGGTCACCGCTCGGTCGGAGGCTTCAGGGCTTCCCTCTACAACGCCTGCACCGTCGAGGACGTTCAGGCCCTTGTTGATTGTATGAAGGAATTCGAGGAACTTAAGAAATAGCTCATTATGAAGATATTAGTCGCAACACAGAAGCCTTTCTCAGCGGCGGCTGTCGCCGGGATCAAGGAGATTGTCACCGCGGCAGGACACGAGTTCGCCGCTCTTGAGAAATACGCCGACGCTTCGGAGCTCATCGCCGCCGTCGCTGACGTGGACGCTCTTATCATCCGTTCCGACAAAGTCACAGCCGAAGTGCTTGACGCTGCGAAACAGTTGAAGATCGTTGTCCGTGCCGGAGCCGGTTATGACAACGTTGACCTCGCCGCGGCGACCGCGCACAACGTGGTCGTCATGAACACTCCGGGACAGAACTCCAACGCTGTCGCCGAGCTTGCCATCGCCATGATGATCTATATGTGCCGCAACCAGTTCACCCCTGCCACGGGATCCGAGATCCAGGGTAAGAAGGTCGGCATCCAGGCTTTCGGCAACGTCGGCCGTCTGGTCGGCAAGAAGGCCGAGGCTCTTGGAATGAGTGTTATGGCCATCGACCCGTTCATTCCTGCGGAGAAGATCCGTGAGGCCGGAGCGGAGCCAGCCGATTCGCTTGAGCATATGTACGCATCCTGCGACTTCATCTCCGTGCATATTCCTGCCACTCCTCAGACCATCGGTTCGATCGGTTATGACCTGATCACCAAGATGCCTAAGGGTGCCTGTCTGGTGAACACCGCCCGCAAGGAGGTCATCGACGAGGCCGGACTGGAGAAGGCTCTTGAGGAAAGGACTGATCTGAAATACATCACCGACGTGGCTCCGGACAACTACACCGCGTTGAAGGAGAAGTTCGGTGTGCGCATCTTCGCCACCCCTAAGAAGATGGGAGCGCAGACCGCCGAGGCGAATATGAACGCCGGCCTTGCTGCAGCACGCCAGATCGTGGACTTCTTCGCCACGGGCAACACACGTTTCCAGGTCAACAAGTAATTCATGAATATTCAGATGGCACCCCTGCCTTTGCACCGGTGCCATCTATTTCAAAAGCAGTTCAGGTTGCCTGAAAGAGATTCATCCAGGCACATTGGCATATTCATTCAACATTTTTCCAAGAATATTATGGTAAGAGTAAAACCGTTCGCGGCGATCAGGCCGCCGAAAGATATTGTGACAGAGGTGGCCGCTCCGCCTTATGACGTGCTTAACTCCGAAGAGGCCAAGGAGATGGCCGGAGAGAAATCCCTCCTCCACATCACCAAGCCGGAGATCGACTTCAATCCCATCCTTGAGGATCACGACCCTAAGGTCTATGACGAGGCCGTGAAGAATTTCAAGGAGTGGCAGAAGAAGGGTTGGCTCAGGCGCGACCCTAAGGAGTGCTACTACGTCTATGCCCAGACCATGGAAGGCCGCACACAGTACGGACTCGTTCTCTGCGCCCACACGGATGACTACGCTTCCGGCAAGATCAAGAAGCACGAGCTCACCCGCAAGGACAAGGAGGATGACAGAATGGTTCACGTACGCATCCAGAACGCCAACATCGAGCCGGTGTTCTTCGCCTACAAGGACAACCACGTGCTGAACGAGATTGTGGCCCAGACCGTCAAGAAGGCTCCGGAGTACGATTTCATCGACGAGAACAAGTTCGGCCACAAGTTCTGGGTGATCGATGACGACAAGACCATCGACCAGATCACAAGACTGTTCCAGAACGATGTTGACGCTTTCTATGTTGCTGACGGTCACCACCGTACAGCAGCAGCTGCTCGTGTCGGAGCCGAGAAGAGGGCTCAGAACCCGAACCACACCGGAGACGAGGAGTACAACTTCTTTATGGCCGTGTGCTTCCCTGAGAGCCAGCTGAAGATTCTGGACTACAACCGTGTCGTAAAGGATCTGAACGGCCTTTCCAAAGAACAGTTCATCGCCGCTCTTGAGGAGAACTTCACGGTCCGCGAGATGGGCGTGGAGATCTACCATCCTGACCACCTGCACAACTTCTCGATGTATCTGGACGGCAAGTGGTACTCTCTGGAGGCCCTTCCTGGCAGGTACAACGACAAGGATCCGATCGGAGTTCTTGACGTGACCATCCTCTCGAACCTCGTGCTTGACAAAGTGCTTGGGATCAAGGATCTGCGCACGGACAAGAGGATTGATTTCGTTGGTGGTATCAGAGGCCTTGGCGAGCTGGGCCGCAGGGTTGACAGCGGTGAGATGAAGGTGGCTTTCGCCCTCTACCCAGTCTCGATGCAGCAGCTCATCGACATCGCCGACACCGGCAACATCATGCCTCCGAAGACCACATGGTTCGAGCCGAAACTCCGTTCCGGCCTCGCCATCCACACTCTCGGATAGAAGCATCACGACCTTCGGAGAGCCGAACGGTCACTGAGCTTGCTTTGCAACCGGTCACTGAACCCGTCGAAGTGACCGCCGCAAGGCCAAGGGAAGTCACGGCCACTGACCAAATTTACTTTCCGGTCAATGAGCCTGTCGAAGTGACAGACGTCGGTATCATAGACACGACCAGCGATCGGCCACCAAAGCCAAACAGCATGGAACAGGCCTCGGCTCACATGAAGGTCAACTAATTATGAATATCAAACTATGCGTTATCCTTCCGTCCTTTCCGGCGGAAGGATAATCGTTTTTCGCAGGTGCCTGATGAGTGAGCCGCCTCATCTGGTATAAGAGTCCGTTATTGATAACACACTCATATTCAGAAAAAAAGCCGATTCCCTTTGGTTGATTCCAGCCAAAGACTCAACGTTATTAGATTCATTTTCAGCATATTAATCGCCACCGATTGATTATCAATCAGTGCCACGTAAAGCATTGGTCAGATGCAATTTAACACTTCGTCTTAAGTGAGTCAACACTAAAGGCAACATCTTAAGGTATTTGTTTCCAAAGTATTACACGTCACTCCTTGACAATCAACCAGTGCGGATTAAAGCATTGAATGTCAGATAACCAACGACATGCCTTTGGTTCAAACATACCGAAGACAAGTAACTTTATCAATGATAGTCAGGGCATTACATCCCATGCCGAGACGAAAGAGTGAGGAACGGGGGTACCTCGTCTGAAAGATACAACTGATACTCCTGCCAAGACACAGTCTCAAACACAGCCCCTGATACATCTGATGAAATTCTTCCGGACTTATGTACTTTAGTAATGTCCGAAATATTAGTGATGCGCTAACTTTCGCATCTATGTCCGTAACTTATTAAGAAGCTGTTTTGAATTGTTTGTTTGAAGGTTTGAGAGTGAAAAACTTCAGTTTCGACCGCTTCTTCCAAGGAAGATAGCGGTGCTATCTGACTGAAGAAGCGGGAAGAAAATGAAGATTTTTCACCTCAAAGAACATTTCAAACAATTCAAAACAGCTTCTTAGGCCTTTCGACATAATAAAGATTCATCTATATGTTAAGCGCAAGCCTAAAATGCCTGGTCCGAATTCTTTTGGAGTTCTACTGATAAATGCCTATCTTGTCACAAACATATTGACCAACTTAAATTATTGAATTATGGCTCGTTTGAGGCGAATGATTTATCAGAAGGGTGCGGTCGGGCATATCTTCCAGAGAGCACGGTCCGGATTCGTGGTGTTCTACAGCGTGAAGGACTCGCTGGTTTTCTTTACGATGTTCTCTTTGACTGCGGCCAAGCATAGGATCCGTGTGCTGGGGCTTTGCTTGATGTACAATCATATTCATGTACTGGTCGAGGCTGAGGATCACAAAACTATCGCGAGGTTCATGCAGGAACTATGCTCAAAATTCTCAAAGACTTACAACATCAGACATGGATTAAAGGGGAGTTTGCTTTCCACTTACGGGCTGTCCAACAAACGAGGCGGCAAGCAGGCCAGAACCTCACTCGCCTACCTCTACAACAACCCGGTTGAGGACCGTATCTGCAAGCGGGCGAAAGACTGGCGTTGGAATTTCCTAGTCTATGCGGAATCTGACCATCCATATTCAGACAAGCTCATCCCTCGTGAAGCATCTGTAAGTATGAGAAAAGCACTTTCGAGAGTAAGGATGCTACATGCACACGGCAGACCGCTTTCGTACGAAGTGCTTGATGACTTGTTCCTTTCGCTGAATGTAAGCGAGAAGAAACAGCTTATTGATTTCATTGTAAGGGAATATTCAGTCATTGATTTCAAACGTGTGATCAGTTACTATGGAAGTTATAGGAATATGCTGACCGCTTTCAGCAGCAACACAGGCAGTGAATATGACATCAGGGAGCCACACGATCCTTATTCTGGTGCCGACTACAAGAAGATGACACACCATCTGGCGGCAGACGGGCGGTTTTCAGGCATCGAGGATGTGCTGAGACTCCAAGCAGAGGAGCGCATCGCCTACCTCAACGAGCTCATCAGCCGCTGTGGAGTCAGCATTGAGCACGCGCGGAAATTCCTGCGGATTGAGGCGGTGGAGGATAAAACACTGAAACACAGAAGATAAGCAGATAACCTTCGGTGCTTACAAGCAGAAGGCCATGCCCTAAAGTTCTGAAAATCAAGGTTATACACGTCACCAGTTGGCTATCAGTAAGTGATGCGTAAAACATTCTGAACAAAGCAAATAGATTCTTATCTTTAGTGCAAGTCCACTAAAGGTCACCGCTTAAGCTATTACCAAACAAGACGTTAATCTTCACAAAGTCAGCGGCAGGAGTAACATATTGCGTCTTAGAAGCTGTACTGGATTGCTTGTTTGAAGGTTATGGACAAGCTTTTTCCCTGCTGCTCACCTCGGCGATCCGAACAAGTTCGTTCCTTCCACGGAACTTGCCCTGAGGCTCTCAGCATTTTCGGGAAGACGGTCAACGAGTTGTTCTCGTTGTGAGGAACAGAGACGATGCCGGCATATTCTTGTTGGATAAGGCAGAGTTTACGAGGAATATTTATTAATTTTGCACTGCGTCTCTTCGGCAGGTATGGAATCATATCGAAAAGATTTGATGATCTTTGCAACAAGAGGTAGCGAGAAGACTGAACAAAACACACAAAGGACATGCACATCGCGATAGCAGGCAACATAGGCAGTGGCAAGACCACGCTGACAAAGATGCTGGCAGCCCATTACGGCTGGACTCCAAAGTTCGAATCGGTTGACTTCAACCCTTATCTTTCAGACTTTTACGCGGACATGGAGCGTTGGTCGTTCAACCTCCAGGTATATTTTCTGAACAAGAGGTTCAAGGATGTCGTGGACATCTCAAGATGCAGCGATGTCATCATCCAGGACAGGACAATCTACGAGGACGCGCGCATATTCGCCCCGAACCTTCACGATATGGGATTGATGAGCACCCGCGATTTCGAAAACTACTCGGATCTCTTCGACCTTATGATGTCGCTGGTCAGCAAGCCGGACCTTCTGATCTACCTGAAATCCACCATTCCTAATCTGGTGGCGCAGATTCAGAAGAGAGGCAGGGAATATGAAAGCAGCATCCGCATCGACTATCTTACGGGCCTCAACAAGCGCTACGACGACTGGATCTCCAAATATGACGGGCATCTTCTGGTCATCGATGTGGACAACATCAAGTTTGAGAACCGTCCGGAGGACTTCCAGACCGTCACCGACAAGATAGACGCCGAACTTTTCGGACTGTTCCCGGAGGTCAGACAGATTGATGAATAATGACTTAGTAAGCGTTAAAAAATAACTTGAACAATTTGTATATCTTTATGGTCTATATTTCTTTTCTCATCAGTCATGTGCCACCGGCACACTCCTTCTTCCAAAAGAAATCTATTCTCATAAATCTGACACAAAATTTAGTTCAACTTATTTTTTAATGATTACTTAACGGCAAGGAATAAACTGCCGCTGTTTTGGCAAAGATAATTTTAACGATTACATAGTATGTCAGCTACAAGACCGACAATCATCGAGTTCGTGGAGAAATATACCCACGAATACTCTACGCACGTGTTCCTCCGCGAGAAAGTGGATGAAAAGTGGACCGAGACATCATTCGAGCAGACCCGCAAGGAAGGCTACCGCATCGCGGCCGGCCTGATGGCCATGGGACTCAACAAGGGCGAGAGGGTCTCTCTCCTTTCAGAGGGAAGGAACATGTGGATCCTTTCCGAGTTGGGAATCCTCTACGCCGGCGGCGTGAGCGTTCCGCTCTCCATCAAGCTCGAGGAAAGCAATGACCTGACTTTCAGGATCCAGCATTCCGAGTCCAGGTTCGTGATCGTTTCCGGACAGCAACTCCCGAAGATCCGCAGGATAATCTCACAGCTGGACTGCGTGGAGAAGGTCATCGTGCTGGATAATATTCCTGCGGCTAACGCCAAGGAGGTCTCGATGGAATGGGTTCAGGCTCTCGGCGACAGCTACCTGTTCGGTCACAAGGCCGAGTTCGAGGAGCGTTACAAGTCTGTGGAGCCAGACGATTACGCCACAATCAGCTATACTTCCGGAACAACAGCCGACCCTAAGGGCGTTCTTCTTACGCATCGCAACTACACTGCCAACGTTGAGCAGGCTCATTCCGTGATCGGAGTCAAGCCTGATTCCACGATGCTCATCATCCTGCCTCTTGACCACTGCTTCGCGCACGTGGCCGGATTCTACACGATGATGTCCTATTGCAGCAGCATCGCCACCGTGCCTGTCGGAGCCAATCCGCTCGCCACACTCAGGAATATTCCTATAGCGATCAAGGAGATCCGTCCGCACGTGATGCTGTCCGTTCCAGCGCTTGCCCGTAACTTCAAGAAGAATGTCGAAACCACCATCCACAAGCAGGGACCGAAGGTCGAGAAACTCTACAACTACGCCCTCAACCTCGCGATCTCCTACAACAAGGAATATTACAACCGTGGCGGCATCCTTCAGCTTTGGAAGAAGCCGTTGATGGCCTTGTTCGACAAGATCATATTCAAGAAGGTCCGTGAGGGATTCGGTGGCAGGATGGAGTTCTTTGTCGGAGGAGGCGCGCTTCTGGACATCGAGCTTCAGAGATATTTCTGCGCCATCGGCATTCCTATGTTCCAAGGCTACGGCGTGTCCGAGGCGACCCCTATCATCTCCGCCAACTCGACCGGCCATGCGATGTTCGGCTCTTCGGGCCGTGTCGTGAAGCCGCTTGACATCAAGATCTGCGACGACAACGGCAAGGAGGTTCCGCTCCGCACGAAGGGCGAGATCGTGGTGCGCGGCGAGAATGTGATGGCCGGCTACTGGAAGAATCCACAAGGCACTGCCGAGGCTCTCCGTGACGGCTGGCTGCACACCGGCGACATGGGCTACATGTATGATTCTGAATATCTTTACGTGGTGGGCCGCTTCAAGTCCCTGCTGATCTCATCCGACGGCGAGAAATACAGTCCGGAAGGCTTCGAGGATTCCCTGACCGATGGCTCGAAGTACATCGAGCAGGTCATCCTGCACAACAACCAGGACCCATACACCATCGTCCTGATCGTTCCGGCTAAGGACGCTCTTAAGGAATATGTTTCCTCAAAGGGTTTGGATCCTACGTCGCGTGAAGGTAAGGAAGCGATGCTGAAGAAGATTCAGGAGGAGATTGATTCCTACAGGAAGGGTGGCTCGCATGAGGGCATGTTCCCGGAGAGGTGGCTGCCGGCCGCCGTGGCTGTGCTGCCTGAGCCATTCACCGAGCAGAACGGCCTGGTGAACAGCACGATGAAGATTGTCCGCGGCAAGGTCGAGAAGCATTATGCTGACCGCATCGAGTACGCCTACACCGCCGAGGGCAAGAACCTCCTCAACGAGAAGAACATCGCAAGCCTTTAGTGGCCGTCCCGGTCACCGGATCTTTTGAAGGACGTTACGCTGCATGAGTACATTATATTCACGTCTTGCTACATTGGCCGCATTGGCATTTGCGGTTTCCTCCCTGTTTGTCGGCTGCGGTGGATCCGGAGGCAATCAGAAAGACGAACCGGATGCGCCTTCTGTGGACGAAGTGGCGTTCGCACGGGGTGCGGATGTCAGCTGGGCTTCGGAGATGGAATATGATATGGAGCATAATCCGGCCAGAATCAATGGCTCGGCCTTCAAGGATTCCAAAGGGAACACCGGACTTTATCCTGTCTTGAAGGCGGCCGGGATCAACGCCATACGCCTTCGTGTCTGGGTGAAGCCTGAGGATCCGAACGGCTGGAGTGGCAAGGACGATGTCGTGAATATGGCCAAACGGGCCGCCGAGGCCGGAATGTCGGTGATGATTGATTTCCACTACAGCGATTTCTTCGCTGATCCGAGTCGTCAGAATACTCCCGCCGAGTGGGCTGGCCTGGATCTGAAAGGCCTTTCCGCCAAGGTCGCCGAGCACACCAAGGATGTTCTGACCGCCTTGAAGTCCGCAGGAGTCACTCCGCATTGGGTGCAGGTCGGCAACGAGACCCGACCGGGAATGCTCTGGGAGACCGGACGGCTCTATAACGACAAAGGAGATATTCCGGGAGGTTGGTCAAACTATGCCGCCCTCACCACGGCAGGCTATGACGCTGTCAAATCCGTGTTCCCTGACGCTCAGGTGATTGTCCACATCGACAATGCCTATCAGGACAACACCTGGTTCTTTGACAAACTCAAAGCCGCTGGCGGCAAGTTCGACATGATCGGCCTTTCGCACTATCCGATGACCAATTCCGGGATGACATGGAAGGCCATGAACTCCTCCGCCATCCTGAACATCAAGACATTGGCTGCGAAATATGGCTGCAAGGTGATGGTCTGCGAGATCGGCGTGAGGGACACAGCCTCTGACCTTGCGGTCTCTACACAGTGCATAACCGAATTTATGAGCTCGGTTAAGTCCCTGTCCGTCTGCGCCGGTGTGTTCTACTGGGAGCCTCAGGTTGACGGCAAGTGGAAGCCATCCATCTACGAAAAATCTGACCGCAACTTGGGAGCATACAGCATGGGTGCATTTACTTCCGACGGCTCTACATTCTCCCCAACATCTATCCTATCTGCATTCGGAAGCG
This sequence comes from uncultured Alistipes sp., assembly GCA_900544195.1. Lineage (GTDB taxonomy): Bacteria > Bacteroidota > Bacteroidia > Bacteroidales > UBA932 > Cryptobacteroides. The sequence continues at coordinate 25,527 of UQUJ01000013.1, forward strand.
GTGATTCGTAAGTCATTGTCCGCATGCACTTTAATCATTTGTCTTTGGTCTGAAAACACTGAAGCCGAGACCTTTACAGTCTGGCAATAAGCACATTATGCACCACTCCCTGAATGTCAAGGAGTGGTACGTAATATATTATTTAGCAAGCAGATAGCCTTATTTCTTCAGAGCCAATCTACCGAAGACAAACACCTAATTCCTTGGCCTCATGCACCTTATGCAAGTCAGTATGCGCAACCTTCAAAAAATACCCTGCATCATCTAATCGTTTATTTCAGCCTATATTCTCGTTTCTCAATCAAAAAAACCGCGTAACTATTGTAAAATCAAATGGGGGAGACTGTCTTAAAAGTATAATTACCACCTCTGATTCTCTTGCGTCTCCATTGATTTTCTCTTTTTTGAAAACGCAAAGATAGCGGCAGATTACAACCGAGTCAATGCGTAACCGCGGAGACGCTTACCGAGGATTGAAAATTCGTTGCCGCCCCTGTATAGGGGTACAGACTTTTCAGCTCTCGCCGGGACTTTTAAGGCAGTGTGGAGGGGGAGACTGTCTCTTCGACAAGCTCTGTGACCGCAGGAGCAGTGACCGCAGGGGCAGCAACCGCAGGAGCAGTGACCGCAGGGGCAGTGGCCGCAGGAGCAGTGACCGGAAAAGGATCAACGGCCGGTGACAACTCTGTGACCGGTGACAAACACAGTGACCGACGAGAAGGCCGTGGAGGGCAAGTTGCTAATATTCAAGATGTTTTCAGTACCTCCTCCTACACGCAGCGGGCAGGAGGACACTCTGCGAAATAATTAATTTTCAAGTACTAAAGCTCCACGGACACGTGAACGTGGTGAAGGAGTGAGGAGAGGTGCGGCATCCTGACAAGAGGGATGCTACTTCTCCAACGGGAAAAGGCCGTAGAGTTCGGCATCGATGCGGTCGGTGATGGAGGCGAAGTCCTCGGGGCGGTTCTCGAAGTCGAGATCGTCAGCCTCAATTGTCAGGACCTTGCCGTCATATTCATTGATCCACTTGTCGTAACGGTCGTTCAGGCCGCTGAGATATTCAAGGCTCATGGTCTGCTCGTAGTCGCGGCCGCGTTTCTGGATCTGCGCCACGAGGTGAGGCACTGATGATTTGAGGTAGATCAGCAGATCCGGCTTGCGCACCGTCGCCGCCATCACGTTGTAGAGGTCCATGTAGGTCTCGTAGTCGCGCTTGCTGAGGTTGCCCATCGCATAGTTGTTGGCCACGAAGATGTGGACTCCCTCGAAGAGCGTCCTGTCCTGGATGATGACCTCCCGGCTCCGCGCGATCTCCAGCACGTCCTTGAATCTCTGGGCAAGGAAGTAAGTCTCAAGATTGTACGACCAGCGGGGGATGTCCTTGTAGTAGTCCTCCAGATAAGGGTTATAGGTCACCGACTCGTACTTCGGTGTCCATCCGTAATGGGCGGAGAGCATCCTCGTCAAGGTGGTCTTGCCGCTGCCTATGTTGCCTGCTATTCCTATGTGCATCGTAATATGTTCTTTTATGTTTTTTCAGTCGCTTCGACAGGCTCAGCGACCGATGGAGTCTATCTCTATACCGTCCCCGTCCCAGTCAATGTCCTCCTCCGGCTCGTTGAACGGCTGGAGAAACGGATTCTGGGTCCTCTCATTGGCGATGGTGGTGCGATGCCCGTGTCCCGGAAGCACATCCACATCGCCCGGCAAGCCCATCAATTTGTCCATAATACTGATGATCTCCCTGTCATAATCCCCTCCAAGATGGTCTGTACGGCCTATCGCTCCGGCAAAGAGAGTGTCACCGCTGAGCAGAACCTTGTCCGCCTCGCAGTAGTAGCAGACGCAGCCCGGCGTGTGACCCGGCGTGGTGATCACCTTGAACGGCGCGCCCTGAAGCGTGTCCAGCACCTCGCCGCCACTGATGTCAACTGTCTGGATCTGAGATGAGTCCGGAGCCAGCAGCCCGAAATCCCTCACTGCGGCCTGGTTGTTGTCCAGCACGATCTTGTCATCCGGCGACATCAGAACCGGCACTGAATATTCCCCCACAACCTTCAGCACTCCGTGAACATGGTCAAAATGCCCGTGTGTCAGCCACACCGCCTTAGGAGTCAACCCCTCTGCCGCGATAAATTCCCGAAGCTTGGCGAACTCCTCCGGCCAGTAGCACCCCGGATCCACAATCACACAATTCCCAACCGCATCCCAAAGCAAGTAGCAATTCTCACGGAAAGAATTGAATATAAATGTCTTGATGTTTAGTTGATGATCCTGACTCATTGAATGTCTTGTTTACTCTTGACTACAAATTTACTGAATATTCGTTAAATTTGCGGAATAAAGAGGAAATGATGAGCAAGAAAGAATATATCGAGATCAGGGGGGCGGAGGCGCATAACCTTAAGGGTGTGAATGTGGACATTCCGAGGGGGGAGTTTGTGGTGGTGACGGGGCTTAGCGGAAGCGGAAAGTCCTCGCTGGCGTTCGACACGATCTACGCAGAAGGGCAGAGACGGTACCTGGACACTCTTTCGCCTTACGCCAAGCACTTTATGGGTGTACTGGAAAAGCCTGAGGTCGAGAGCATCACGGGGCTGAGTCCGATCATCGCGATTGAGCAGAAGACCACCGGGAACAACCCCCGCTCCACCGTCGGCACCATCACCGAGATATTCGATTTCCTCCGACTTCTCTACGCGAGGGCCTCGAGGGCATATTCACCGGTCACGGGGAAGGAGATGGTCCGCTACACCGACGCGCAGATCGTGGACCTGATAATGGATGAATATAAGGGGAAGAAGTGCTATCTGCTCGCTCCGTTGGTCGTGGGCCGCAAGGGACATTACCGCGAACTGTTCGACCAGCTCCGCAAGCGCGGCTACACCGATGTCAGGGTGGACGGGAATATACTCCCGCTGAACGAGGTTGATGCTCTGGACCGCTACAAAAGCCACTTCATAGAACTGGTCGTGGACAAGCTCAAGCCGTCTGAGGGCGATGAGAAGCGGGTACGGGACTCCGTTATGTCAGCTCTGAATCTTGGCAAAGGCTCGGTCGCCCTGCTGGAGTTCGGCTCTGACAGACTCCGCCATTTCTCCAAACATCTTGTCGATCCTGATTCAGGAATATCCCTGCAGGAGCCCGCGCCACACTCTTTCTCGTTCAACTCTCCGGAAGGTTACTGTCCTCACTGCAAAGGACTTGGGATGATAGTGGATGTGAATATGGACACGATCATTCCCGACCGGTCCGTCTCGATAGCGGACGGTGGAATAGTTCCGCTGGGAAAGATGCGCGAGACCAAGAAATATGACATTATCCGCTCTATCGCACGGAAATACAACTTCTCTCTGTACGACCCTATCGACTCGGTTCCGGACGAGGCCATCTCGCACATCATATTCGGAAGCGACGAGCTGTTCCGCGTGGGCGAAGGAAGTCTGTCAGAGATGGTTTCTTTCGACGGAATCGTGGAGGACATCGACGAGAAGATCGTCTGCCCGGTCTGCCACGGAACCCGCCTCAACGAGAATGCCCTGTGCTTCAGGATTGACGGGAAGACCATCGCCGAGGTGGCTGCGATGGAGATGACCGAGCTCAAAGCTTGGTTCGCGTCTCTGCCGGAGAAACTGAATGTCAGGGAGAACAACATCGCCAGAGACATCCTCAAGGAACTCAATGAAAGGGTTCAGTTCATGCTGGACGTAGGTCTTGACTACCTGTCACTCGACCGTCCTACGGCCTCGCTTTCCGGTGGTGAGGGTCAGAGAATCAGACTCGCCACCCAGATCGGGTCGAAGCTTGTCAACGTGCTTTACATTCTGGATGAGCCGTCCATCGGACTTCATCAGAGAGACAACAGAAAGTTAATCAACTCGTTGAAGGAACTCAGGGACGAGGGCAACTCCGTGATGGTGGTCGAGCACGACTACGAAACGATGATGAACGCCGACTGGCTGGTGGATGTCGGCCCTGGCGCCGGCGACAAAGGCGGAAGAATATGCCTGAACGCTCCCCTGAAAGCGCTGATGGAATATTCATCGGACAAGGGAAAGATTCCGGCCTCGCTGGACAAGGAAACCGCCGGACACTGCATATTCGGAAAGTCAAAGACTCTGGATTACCTTCAGGGAAAGGATTCGATTGAGATTCCGTCCACGCGCCGCACTGGTAGCGGCAAGTACCTGAGCATCAAGGGCGCAAGAGGCAACAATCTGAAGAATGTCAGCGTGGATTTTCCGCTGGGATGCTTCATCGGGATCAGCGGAGTCAGTGGCAGCGGCAAGTCAACGCTCATCAACGAGACCCTGATGCCTATTCTCAAAAACAAGTTCTACAGGGCTAAGCTGCGTCCTTTGGCTTACGACTCGATTGAAGGTGTGGAGAACATCGACAAGCTGATAGAGATTGACCAGAGCCCGATCGGACGTTCGCCGAGATCAAACCCGGCCACGTTCACGGGTGTGTTCAACGACATCCGCAACCTGTTCGCCGACACTCCGGACGCAAAGGTGCGCGGGTTCAAGGCCGGCAGGTTCTCGTTCAACGTTGCCGGTGGCCGCTGCGAGGCCTGCAAAGGAGCCGGAATCAAGGTTATCGAGATGAACTTCCTGCCATCCGTGAATGTGGTCTGCGACGAATGCAGGGGCAAGAGATACAAGGAGGACACGTTGGCCGTGCACTACAAAGGTAAAAACATCAACGATGTGCTTGAGATGCCGATCAGCGAGGCCTACGAGTTCTTCAAGCCGATTCCGGCCATCGCCCAGAAACTGAAGGCGTTGGTCGATGTTGGTCTCGGCTATGTGCATCTTGGCCAGTCTGCCGTGACGCTTTCCGGAGGTGAGAGCCAGAGGATGAAACTGGCAGCGGAACTGTTCAGAAAGGCGACCGGCAACACGTTGTACATCCTCGATGAGCCGACGACCGGCCTTCACTTCGAGGACATCAAGGTATTGCTCAACGTTCTGCAACAACTTGTCGATCAAGGTAACACGGTGATCATCATCGAGCATAACCTGGATGTCCTCAAGAGCGTGGATTACCTATTCGACCTCGGTCCTGACGGTGGCCGTCGCGGTGGCCAGATCGTCGCCCAAGGCACCCCCGAAGCCCTCGCCCGGAACCCAGCCTCCGTCACCGGCCCGTTCCTAAAAGAGATTCTTGCTAATGCTGCCGTTAACCGTCCATAACGCTTAGGTGTGCTCCAGATCTTGTCATAATAGTTTCAGTCTGCTCTTTTGAAAGGAGAATATCTCCTTCATAATGGCAACAGGATCAGAAAAAATGTCTTGAACCATTTTGAAAAGATTCGGCATTCGACATACATTCTAATGGAGTATTTGTCAAAAGCGGGACATCAGAGTCTTTTAATATTTTTGACACAACAGAGAGAAGCGTATATTCACAGGAAGACGCATCCTGAGGAGGATCAAGTATTTCTTGCGCATCAACAAGCAGTTCGTACTCGTAGCCACTTTCATAGTTGAAGCCATCTATCTGGCTATGACTAATTTGCCAGACAGGGTTGTTGTCAACCTTTATCCAATAGCATGTCTCAGGCCCATTGGCTCCTGTAGCGGTGATTGTCTTTGATGCAACAATCCATTTTTCTTCCCAGCTTTTGCCATAGATAGTAGATTCTCCATCAGATTTATTACAACTGACAGAGAGAACGGCGAGAAGAGACAAAACACAAAAAAGAAGTTGTTTGTTCATAAAAAGTCTTTGTCCAAAGTTTTACAAAAAAAAAGAATTGATTCCCAATCGTTAAGAATAATCATAGGCAATACTGCTTCTACGATTTCAGAGGTCAGTCGCCTATGTTGAGTCAATCGCTAGTCACGCCTATAGTACTGGTCCGGCCACTAGGTCATAGGATCATATACAATACTATATCACAAATTTATAATACATTACACGGAAAAGCAAGAGTAATTTATAAAAGAGCAAATAAGTTTGCAGAGTGGCACTTGAGCCAGTTCTCGCAAGCCATTAATAAGAGCAAAAGAATCTTCGCGCAACTCGTGTTGCGAATTTAGCAAGTGTGTCGGCCCGTTCCACAAGGAGATTCTTGACAGAAAAGTGTAGAATACCGCATTCTTCCGCCGAAAGGCCGCACGGTATTTCCGTGGAGACCAAGCAACTGAAGATCAACAAAATGACGCACCCTCCTCAGCCCTATGTCAGGCACAAGGAGGGTGCGTCAGTATATTCATTTACAAGAGTTTGCGCTCCACGGTTGAAGGGAGGCTCGCTCTTTCAACGGCACCAAGCAAGGCTTCAAGGCCAGGCCGGATGCCGCATCGGGAAAGGCTATCGTTCCCAGGCGAGGGCGGAGGCGCCGAGGATGGCGGCGTCGGACTCCTTGAGCTGGGAATATACGAGCTGGACCTTGTTCTTCCAGAGAGGGAGGACGTTGTCGTTCATCGAACGGAGGATCGGCTCGGTGAGGAACTCCTTGCTTCTGGCGAGACCGCCGAAGAGAACGATGGCCTCAGGAGAGGAGAACGCGATGAAGTCGGCGAAAGCCTGGCCGAGGAGGGTTCCGGTATATTCAAAGATCTTGATGGCAAGGGCATCGCCTTCCTTGGCGGCCTCATAGACATCCTTTGAGGAGATGTTGTCAAGGCTGCGGAGGGCCGATGGCTGATCGCTCATATCCAGCCACTCGCGGGCGGTTCTGGCGACTCCGATCGCTGAGCAGTAGGTCTCAAGGCAACCGTTTCTTCCGCAGTTGCAATGACGGCCGTTGTGGCGCACGATCGTGGTATGGCCGAGCTCTCCGGCGAATCCGTCGTGACCATAGACCATCTCACCGTTGATGACTATTCCGCTGCCGACACCGGTTCCAAGGGTGATCATGATGAAATTCTTCATACCTCTCGCGGCACCGTAGGTCATCTCACCCATCGCGGCGGCGTTGGCGTCGTTGGTTAGGGTCACAGGGATGCCGCCCATCGCTTCGGTAAGCATCTTGGCGAAAGGAATCGAACCAGCTCTTCCCCAAGAAAGGTTAACGGCATTCTCGACTTCACCGGTGTAGTAGTTGGCGTTAGGAGCGCCCACACCGATTCCACGGATCTGCCCTTCGGCACCGGCATCGGTGATGATCTTCTTCAGCGCCGCGGCAAGTTCCTCGATGTAAGGCTCGACAGTAGTGTAGGAGTCCGAGCGGATGACTGTCTGGGCGAGCACGGTTCCGCGCGCGTCAACAACCCCACATTTGGTGGTCTGTCCACCGACATCTATTCCTATTACTAGATTCTGTTCCATAATATTTGGCTATGATAAGTCCCGGTGGAGAACCCCACCGGGACGGGATTTCAAATTAAGCGGTTTTCTTTACTTTAGAGCCGAAGAGGGCGTACCAAAGGATATAGGCGACACCGATGATGATAACGATGTAGCTCATCAGATAGTTGGTGGCGTCAGCGACGGCACCCTGGATGAGAGGAAGGATACCACCACCGCAAACCATCACCATGAACAGGCCGGAAGCGATAGATGTGTACTTGCCGAGGCCCTCGACAGCGAGATTGAAGATGGCGCCCCACATCACGGATGTGCAGAGTCCGCAGAGGATGAAGAACATCACTCCGATCGGAATCTCGGCGAGGGAGAATGACAGCTGGGAGGTGATGGCCGGGAACTTGACTGTTGTCGTGTCACCAAGGAACATTCCAAGAAGAAGGAATATGATGGCGACAGTGCCCACGAAGCTGACCATGGCGCGGCTGGAGACCTTCCCTCCGACGGAAGCACCCACGAGACGACCACAAAGCATGAGGAACCAGTACATCCCGACAATTGTTCCAGCCACAGCGGCGCTGATGCCGATCTCGGCGGATGTCATGTATAGGTTCACGAAGTTAGGAATACCTACCTCGACACCCACATAGACGAATATGGCGATGATACCAAGCACGAAATGCTTGAAGGAGAGGGCTCCCTTGACGCTCTCGCCGATGGTGAGCTGCTGCGTCTTTCCGGAAGCAGCAGCAGCCTCAAGCTCAGGTTCAGGAATATGCGAGGCCGCGATGATGATGAACGCCAGAGCGAAAATGCCCATCGCGATGAAGAGCGCCGGATTGGCGTCGGCGATCTGAGTGTCCTTCGTAACGTCACCGATGAGATAACCCACGAGCACAGGCACGATCGTGGCGCTCAAGGAGTTGCAGGATCCGCCCCACTGGATGAGCTGGTTACCCTTGTTTCCACCACCACCGAGAGTGTTGAGCATAGGGTTCACAACCGTGTTGAGCATACACATTGAGAAACCGGAGATGAACGCGCCGAGAAGATAGACGGCGAAGCTGCCGGCGATTCCTGAAAGGAATGTGATGCCGACTCCGACAAATCCTACGGTCACGGCCGCGAGGGCGGTGAACTTGTAGCCCTTCTTGGACAGGATCATACCGGCAGGCAGGCCCATAAACGCATAAGCGATGAAGTTGGCGGCGTTGCCCAGCTGGGACATAAAGTTCGAAGCGGCGAACTGCTGCTTCACGATGACTCCGAACGGATTCTGGAATCCCGTCACGAATGAGATCATCGCGAACAGGAAGAACATGATCACAATAGCGAAAATGTTACCTTGTTGTTTCTTTTCCATTTGTAAGATGTTTTATGTTATCGAAAATATTTCGTGGCATATTCCACAAATTTAGCAAATTAATTTCAAATTTGACCGAACGGCTTCAAAAATCCGCATTACAGAATGACCTTTATAGGATTATTGCTAACTTTGAGCAAAGAATACTCATGAATATGAAAAAGATAATCGACGTTAACGCTCATCTGCACACTCCTTACTCGTTCAGCGCGTTCACTGACGTGAGACAGGCGCTCGACATGGCCGCGGCGGAAGATGTCCGCATCGTGGGAATCAATGACTTCTACAGCATGGACGGCTACAGGGAGTGGAGCGACGAATGCGCCGCAAGGCATCTCTACCCGATGTTCAACATCGAGCTCATCTCGCTGAACAGCGAGGATCAGGCGGCCGGACTGAGGGTGAACGACCCGAACAATCCGGGACGTACCTACCTGAGCGGAAAGGGACTGGCCTATCCGGTGATACTCAGCGGCAAAGAGGCTCGGATGCTCGCCGATGTACGGGCTGAGTCCAACGCCCAGGTTGAAAGGATGTGCGCCAGACTGAACGCCCATCTGGATGAGGTCAAGGCCGGATTCAACGTTGATTTCAAATATATTGTCAAGGAACTGACCAGAGGATCGGTGCGTGAGCGTCACCTTGCGAAGGCTCTCAGGATGGCGGTTGACGCCAAAGCCGACAAAATCCAGGACAGGCTCGCCCTCTACGAGAGAATCTTCGGCGGACAGCCACTGAAATCCGCACCGGACAACGAGGCGGCGGTGGAGAACGAGATCAGAAGCAAACTGCTCAAGGCCGGAGGCGCGGCGTTCGTGCCTGAGGATCCTAAGGCGTTCCTGCCGATGGAGACTGTCTGCCAAATCATCAAGGCAGCGGGCGGAATCCCGACCTACCCGTTCCTCGCGGACGATGCAAAGGGCAACTTCACTGACTTCGAGGGCGATCTCCAGAAGGCCGCCGACACGCTGAAAAAGCGCGGGATCAAGTCCGTGGAATTCATCACGACCCGCAACACGACCGCCGTGCTTGAGGAATATTCAGGCTACCTCCAGGACGAGGGATTCATCGTCACTTTCGGCTCGGAGCACAACACTCCGGCGCTGGAGCCGATCCGTCTGCGCACACGCGACAACGCCGAAGGGCTCAGCGAGAAGCTGCGTGAGACCAACTACCGTGGAGCTTGCGCGGTGGTCGCCCATCAGGCGGGACTGAACTCCATCGAAGCGGGAGACGAGCTGATCCGCAAGACATTAGCCATTTAGGAATATGTCAGCTCAGCGAACAGAACACATAATTGACACACGAATATGAAACAGATTGAAGACCTTATCGCGATTTCCCGGAAGTTCGGACAGGACTCCAGGTTCGTGATCGCCGGAGGTGGCAACACTTCCTACAAGGATGAGAACAGACTTTGGGTGAAGGCCAGCGGCCACGCCCTCGCAACGATAACAGAGGACGGGTTTGCCGTCCTTGACAGAGCCCTTCTGAACGAGATGGGCGAAAAGGCTTACAATGAGGACACGGCGATACGTGAGGAACAGGTCAAGAACGACCTCTCCGTGGCCTGTATAACAAAGGACAGAAGGCCTTCAGTGGAGACATCCCTGCACAACTGCATGGGATTCGCCTTCGTGGTTCACCTCCACCCTACCCTTGTCAACGGCCTGATGTGCTCGGTGAACGCCGAGGCCGCGTGCAAGGAGATATTTCCAGATGCCCTTTACATTGAATATACCGACCCGGGCTACACGCTTTTCAAGAAGGTCTATGACCGGATAAAGGCCTACAAGGCTGAGAAAGGCAAGGAGCCCCAGGTGATATTCCTTCAGAATCACGGAATATTCGTGGGTGGGGACACCACCGCTGAGATTGAGGGAATATATTCAGAAGTCCTTGGAAAACTTGAGGCCAAGGTCGCCGCTCTTCCGGAGGGTGACACGGCTGTCTCGGAGACAGTTACGGATGTCGTTCCGGCGATCAGGCAGATGCTCTCGCGCTCCGGAAGGGGCTTCAAGACCTTGAAAGTCACCAAAAACGCCCTCGTGGACTTCTTCATTGATGGTTGTTCAGTCACTTCGACAGGCTCAGTGACTGATTGTCCCGGAAAATCCGGTTTCGACAAGATTGCGAAGCCGTTCACCCCGGACATCATCGTGTACTGCAAGAGCTCGTACATATTCATTGAAGCCGAGTCAGATGAAGAGATTTTAAAGCAGGCCGAGGAGGAAATCGAGGCTTTCGTAAGCGGGAAAGGCTACACGCCTAAGGTACTGCTCATCAAAGGAATCGGACTCATCGCCGTGGGAGACAGCTCCAGGAACGCACAGATCATCACCGATGTGTTCACGGACGCGATGAAGGTAGCGTTCTATGCGCAGAGCTTCGGCGGAGAGCATCCGATGGAGCGGGCTTGGATCGACTTCATCGACAACTGGGAGGTGGAGAATTACCGCCGCAAGGTGGCCTCCAGCGCATCCAAAGGCCGTGTGGAAGGCCGCACGATCATCGTGACCGGAGCCGCCCAGGGATTCGGAGAGGGCATCGCCCGTGAGTTGATGGCCCAGGGAGCCAACATCGTGGTGGCCGACCTCAACGAAGCGACCGGCGAGAAGACCGCCGCCAGCTTCAATGAGAAAGCGGGAGCCAACAAGGCCATATTCGTAAAGACAAATGTCGCGGACATGGCGAGCCTCCGGAACCTGATGAAGGAGACAATTCTGAACTTCGGCGCGCTTGACGCTTTTGTCAGCAACGCCGGGGTTGTACGCGCCGGCGGGTTGGACGTGATGACTCCGGAGAACTTCGAGTTCGTCACCAAGATCAACTATGAGGCCTATTTCTTCTGCGCGAAGGTCGCCTCACACATAATGAAGATCGAGACCAGGTATGATCCTGAATATTTCGCCGACATCATCCAGGTCAACAGCAAGAGCGGACTGCGCGGCAGCAAGGCCAACTTCGCCTACGCCGGCGGCAAGTTCGGTGGAATAGGCCTGACCCAGTCCTTTGCGCTTGAGCTCGCCCCTTACAGGGTGAAAGTCAACAGCATCTGCCCTGGCAACTACTACGATGGTCCTCTGTGGAGCAACCCGGAGAACGGCCTGTTCATCCAGTACCTCAACGCCGGCAAGGTTCCGGGAGCGAAGACCGTGCAGGATGTCAAAGACTACTATCTCGCCCAGGTGCCTATGCGCAAGGGCTGCAACCCAGTGGATGTCTGCAAGGCCATCCTCTACGCCATCGACCAGACCGGAGAGACCGGACAGGCCATCCCTGTGACGGGAGGGCAGGTCATGCTGGCATAATTGTAAATCCGGGAAGCGACCTTGACTTCAGGCAAAGTAAAGCGGCTTCCAATGTAATTCATTAATATCATGAAACAACTTGACGTAAATCTGATGCATCCGGCCGAGCAGATCGCTATCATCATCGGCAGGATTTATCGCAGCGAGATGACCACCACCTCCGGCGGAAACCTGTCCATCATGGACGAGAACGGAGATATGTGGATCACCCCGGCGGCGATTGACAAAGGTTCGCTGACTCCGGCGGACATCATGTGCGTGAAGGCTGACGGAACCATCATCGGACCTCACAGACCTTCATCCGAGTACCCTTTCCACAAGGCCATCTACAAGATGAACCCGCATATTCATTCAGTGATCCACGCCCACCCTCCTGGACTGGTCACCTTCAGTATGGTTCACCAGGTTCCGGACACGAGCATCATCCCTCAGGCGCGCGCGACCTGCGGCCCTGTCGGATTCGCTGAATATGCCCTCCCTGGAAGCGAGCTTCTGGGAAAGAAAATTGTGGCCGAATTCAAGAAGAACCCGGACTACAAGGCCGTCATCATGGAGAACCACGGTGTCGTGGTTGCCGGTGAGGACATCGCTGATGCTTACCAGAGGTTTGAGACCCTGGAGCTCTGCGCGCGCACAATCCTGAACGCCAAGACTTTGGGAGAGCCTAAATACCTCAGCGAGGATCAGATCCTCCAGCACGAGAAAGCCGTGAACGTTCCGTTCCAACACTTTATGAACGTAACGCACCCTTCAGATGAGAGGGCAATCCGCACGGAAATCTGCAAAATTGTCCGCAGAGCCTGCTCACAAGGGCTTATGTGCAGTTCCTACGGTACGGCATCCGTGCGCTGGAGAGGCAATGATTTCCTCATCACTCCGTCCAGCATGCAGCGTTGGGATCTTGAGCCGGAAGACATCGTGCAGATCAAAGACGGAATGGTAGAGGCCGGGAAGAACGCAAGCCGCTCTGTGGCACTTCATTACGAAATCTACCGCCGCAACCCGAAGGTCAACTCAATCATCCTGACCCAGTCCCCTGCCCTGATGGGATTCTGCACGACCGGAGTGAAATTCGACGTGCGAACAATCCCGGAGAGCTGGATATTCCTTCAGGACATCCCGACATTCCCGTTCGGGAGCCAGTACAACGAGCATCTGACAGAACTCGCCGATGAGTTCAAACAGAGACCGTTCGTGATGCTGGAAAACGATTCCGTCGTCGTGACCGGTGACCAGCTCATCAACACGTTCGACCGTCTTGAGGTGGCAGATTTCAGCGCCCGCTCGCTGATCCTCGCCGCTCCTTTGGGCAAGCTGAACCCGATCACCGACGAGGAGATCGAGGAACTCCGCGTGGCGTTCCACGTAGGGGAATAATAAAAGCAGACATATAACTGCAGAACGACTGCCACTTCGGTAGGTTCAGCAACCGGTAAAAAGAAAACTCCCTCCCGAATTTTGGTAACGTGCAAAATTCGGGAGGGAGTTTTCTTTTTACCGGATCACGTCCTATTCACCGGCGATGATCTTAGCGTCCTCGGCGCTGTCGATGCCCACACGCTTGGCGAGCCGCTCACTCCTCTGACGGATCTGCTCCTTGTGACGCAGTACCCAGTTCTCGGCATAGACAGCCACGCATGCAAGGAAGAAATAGATGACCGTCTGGATGATCATGGCCTTCATCTGCACGTCTGCCGCTCCCATCTCGCCACCGGCAGTGCTGAGGTTGATGAAACCCTGCGCGCCGAAAGTGGACGGGAATATGTAAGAGAACACCTTCCAGAAGCCCGGGAACGCGAATGTCGGCCATGAGCAACCGGTCAGGAACAAAGCCACAGGCGACATCGCCAGAAAGAGGATGAACACGGATTCCCTTCTCGTGATCAGCGTGCTCCAGACCATGCTGAAGAACACACAGTCAGTGATGAAGAAGACCAGCATCGCAAGGACATCCTTGAACTCACCTCTTTGAGGGATCCCGAATATTGCCGGGACGATGAAGGCAATGTACATGCCCACAGCAAGGTACAGCAGCCAGTAGGCGCCTCCACGTCCCATGACCACACGCCCGACACCGTGACCTTCAAGTCTGTCAGGAAGCGATGCGAAACTGCGGTTCCTCTCCCTTGCGGTTCCTACCAGCAGTGACATTCCGTAGAAAAGCGTCTGCTGGATGATGATCATCAGGATGGCCGAGATCAGGAAGAAACTGTAGTTGAAGGCCCGGTTGTAGGGATTATTGTCCTCGTAGCCGAGCGGCTTGACAGTCTGGGACGCGGCCTGTTCCGTCATCCCGAGGGACGAGAACCTCTGCATCTGGATCTGACCGATCTCATGAAGCATCACGAAGTTGGTGGCCATGAGAGCGTTCTTGTAGTAGAGGAAGCTGCTCATGTCCGCATAGACGGAGAATGTGGACGTCTCGTTTCTGGCCAGTTTCTCTGTGAAGTCGGAAGGGAAATAGATGATACCGTTGACCTTGCGTTCCTGCATCATTTTTTCCGCCTCGGCCATATTCATACATTTCGCCGCGACCTCGACCTCTCGGGTGGCGTCGATCTCCCTGATGAAGCGGTGGCTGTCCGGGCTGTCGCAATTGTCAACAATGGCAACGGGAGTCTCAGAAAGAATACCGTTCAGGTAGACGAGATTGTAAAGCAGCGGATAGGCAAGTCCGGCGACAAGGAAGATCAGCAGCACGCCGCTGTCTGAGAAAATCTGTCGAAGTTCATGACAGAATATGCCCCAGAAGTCCTTGATCCATGTTTTTGCGTATGTATTTTTCATGTCACTTAGTCTTTAGGGAAGTTCTGATGAATGTAGGCCTTCTTGAGTCGCACAAGACCTATAAGCGGCAACAGAATGAAGATCAGCAAGTAGATCACCTGCTTCCACCATCCGGCGAATCCGGCTCCGAATATGGCCTCCTGGACATAGAACAAATAATAATGACGCAACGGGAACGCCGCCGCAAGTCCCTGGATGTAAGGCGGCATGGCCTCTATCGGAAGCGTGAAGCCCGAGAGGGAGAATCCAAGCACGCTGTAAAGAGCACCGATACTCAACGCCAACCTAGGCACAGGAAGCATCTCAAGAATGAATATGGCGATCGCCTCACTGGCGAAGATCATAAGGAATATGCCCAAAAACATGTTCCAGATGGATCCCGCCAACGGAAAATGCAGCCTATGGAAGAGCAGCAGGATCAGTATCAGCCCGATCGCCGAGAATGTCAGCGTCCACACCAGAAGCTTGCCGGCGAGGGCGGTCACGATCGAGTTGCCGGAGGTCTGCAGCAAATGCCTGGAGGTACCATACTTAAGCTCCGCTCCCAATGAATATATCAGGACGATTATCACGATCATCTCCAGCACACCCGGCAGCAGGACGCTGCTGAGGTAGTAGTTGTAGTTGGTGCCGACGTTGCCGATCTGATGGACATCCACGTCCACAGGACGGATCATGCCCATGATCTGGCTGTCGTTGTAGCCTCTTGCCCTGAAGGCCTGCCTCTGCACGGCTCCGTTGGTCAGATTGACCATCTGAAGAAGATCCTTCCACGCAAGCGCCCCGCTGACGAAGTACAAGCCGTTGACGTAGAACGTGATCTTCGGCTGACGGTTCGCCTGGATGTCATCGTTCATCCCCACAGGAACGACACAGACAGCCGCGATCTTGCCTCTGTTCATGTCTTCTCTGGCAGCCGCGAACGAATCGTAGTGGACAACCTTTCCCAACTGGGTGGCATCCAGCTGCTGGCAGAAATTCCTTGAGGTTGACGAGTAGTCGTAGTCCACAAGACCGATCGGAACATCACTCGGCAGACCGTCCTTCATAAATGTCAGGAAGAATATGGCGCAGAAGGCTATCACGCCTACCGAACCCAGAAGATAGATCGGACGCTGCCTGATGATCCTGAGCTCGCGGCGGGCCACCGCAATTATTCTCTGCCAATTAGTCATGATGATAGTCCTTACTTAACGATTGCGGACATACCAGGACGAATGCCGTCCACTGTCACATCCGGAACGGCCCTGACCTCAAAGGTCTTGGCATCGTACATACCAGTTTCCTTGGTGGCCTTCCACGTGGCGTAGGACTCACGGACAGCCACATAGTTGATGGTGGCCGGAACCTCCTTGCCGTCAAGGGCCGGGATGATCACCGTGATCTTGTCGCCCTGCTTCATGCCGTGGAGGTAGTCCTCACGCACATTGAACGTGAACCATACATCATTCAGGTCAGTAACGCTGGCGACAGGCGCTCCCTGGCCGACAAGCTCGCCGACCTTAGGGAAAAGAGCAGAGATGATTCCGTCAGCCGGAGCCGTAAGATACAGTTCGCTCAGATAAGACTCCACCTCCATCAACGCGCCGTCAGCCTGATCGACGAGAGCCTTGGCCGCAGCCTTGTCCTCCTCGCGCGCTCCGTTGACTGCCATGTCATACTGACTCTTGGCAGCCTTAGTCTGAGCGACGGAGGCATCGTACTTGGCCTTCACCTCGTCGTATTTCTGAGCCGCGATGACTTTCTGGTCATAGAGCTTCTGGATCCTGTCGAAAGACTTCTTCATCACGTCTTCCTGCACAAGAGCCTGCTGATAAAGCTCATAGGCTCCGGCGATCTGCTCCTTGCGGGCTCCGTTCTGAGCCTTTCTGCTCTGTGAGCTGGCAGCCGCCTTGATGGCGTTGGCCTGCGCCAGTTTGGCACGTACCTCAGGAGAGTCGATGAGGGCGACGGTGTCTCCCTTGTGGACCATCTGGCCTTCCTTGACGTAAAGTTCCTCGATCCTGCCCGGAACCTTGCCGGACACACGATACTCACTGGCCTCTGCCTCGCCCTGAATCATCAGAGGCTTTGGTTTAGAGACGAAATAGCCGATGATGGCGATCAGAAGGATGATTACGATCAGCGCCACAATGCCAATCACAAGATTGTAGCTTTTCTTTTCCTTTTCCATAATATTCTTAAATTTTTATCATTATCCGTTGATTATCTTGCCTGAACGTGGTTGTTGCCTTCCGCCTTGTTCAGGTTGGCGGCGAGCATCTGAAGCTCGATCCCCGCGTCGATATATTCAGAATGAGCCTTCAGCCAAGCGGTCTGGGCGGCGAGAGCGGTGTTGGTTTCGATCACGCCTTCCTCGAAGCCGACAGTCGCGGTGCGGAGATTCTCCTCAGCGCTGGACAGGTTGTTCTGAGCCATCGTGAGCTTCTCGAACGCCTCACCTTCCTGCTTGCGCAACTGGGTCACCTGCAGATTGATGAGGTTCTTGGCATCTTCAAGCTGAGTTCTGTAGAGAGTGGCCTCGGCCTTTGCCTTGCGGGTCTTGCTCATGGCCTCGAAGCCGTGGAAGATCGGAATATTCACCATCACGCCGGCGTTGAAGAAGCCGCCCCAGTCCTTCTGAAAACCATTCTTTATGTTTGGATTGGTCACTGAATATGCGGCCATCAGAGCGACTTTCGGCATCATGTCAGCCCTTGCCACCCTGACCTTCCCGTCATAGATCTGAGACGCGAGTTCAAGGCTCTTTGTCTCCGGCCTGTCAGCATAGATCTGTTCGAGATCCTTGGCGGCACCCATCTGAGGGACCGGAATGTCAGAGAGAGCCTCGTCCGCCAGGACAATCTCGGTGTCGAGATCAAGACCTATCTGCTTGCAGAGAAGCATCTTGGCAAGGGTCAAGCCATTGTCGGACTTGGTTTTGAGCATGTCCGCCTCGTTGGCTTTCACCTTTATCTGGAGAACGTCAGACTCAGTCGCCACACCTTCCTGAACAGAAAGGGTAACGTCGTGTTCCATCTTATGCAGGAGATCAGCGTAGGCGTCGGCAAGCTTCTTCTTGTTCGCGATGGAAACAATCTGCCAATATGCCTGATCAACATCAACTATAACCTGCTGGTACTGCTGGTCGTACTGGGTCTTTGACAGCTCTTCCGCCAATTTGGCAATCCTGTTGGCAGCGACGATCTTACCACCCACGAACACCGGTTGCTGAACCGTCACCGCACCTGCGAAAATATTCTGCATATCCGGATGGAAAGCGTCATCGATTTCCTTGCCAAGGGCATTGATTGTCTGAGACATATCCGTCTGCGAAAGCGCGCCGAGGACAGTCTGCCACATAGGGCTGTTGGCATATTCAAGAGCGGCCGCCGGATTGGATTTTATAGCGGTCATCAGCTCCTGGGCGAAACCCTGTACCTGAGAATGGATAAGGGTTCCCATATTCTGCAGCTTCTGGGAAGTCACGTCGCTGACAAGGGCGATGTCATTGGCGTTATAGATGTACGCTCCTGTCGCCGAGATATTCGGAAGATAATTCGCGAACGCTATCTTACGGTCATAGCCTGCCATTTCAATCTTGGTCTCGGCCTGTTTCAAGGTCTTGTTGTTCTCGATTGCCATTTCGCGGCACTGCTCCAGCGTCAACGTCTGCTGGGCATTCATCGCAACTGGCACAAGAGCCATAGCGACCAATGTTGAGATTTTGACAAAGTACTTGTTCATATTCATAAATTTTTTGTTCTTCTTACAAGCGATAGGCTTCACTACAAATTGACTGCCAAATTATACCATTAGAATGAACAATTGGACTATATAATTGTCAAAAGGTAGAATATTGCGAAATTTTGCAATGACAAGAATATTTCCTAATTTTGCCGCCAGACGCTAAAAACATTTTATGGAATGCCAGATTCGTTATTGAACATAGGTCTTAAGCAGATCAGGAAACTCGTCCCCGTCCAGAACGAGTTCCAGCTCGGAGATGACTTTTTCATCATGGACGTCAAATACAGCGACAATCTCCAGTTTCTGAGATATCCTTGCCGCAGCGATGCGTACATCGCGATTTTCTGCAAATCAGGAGAGTTGAACGTGGAGATCAACCTTCGGTCTTACAAAGTGGTCAAGGGTACGCTGTTCATCGGCACCCCGGGGAACATCATAAAGATAAACAGGCTGGGCAATGAAGGCGACAACGGATTCGAGTTCATTGTCGTGGCGATCTCCAAGGAGTATCTTTCCAGCATAAGTTTCGACTTTAAGAAAATTTTCGACGATCGTCTGAAGCTGTTGACAGAGCCGTGTATCCAATTGGATGACAGGAACATCGCATTTTGTTCCAAATACTTGGATCTTATCAGCGAGATACTGTCATCGGAAATGTCAAACAAGAGAGAGGCAGTAGGCTCCTTGATAGCCTCGCTGTTCTACGTGCTTGGCGGCCTGATGGAGAAAAACACGACCAGAACACCGGAGATGTCAGGAGCCACAGTCAACACCAGAGTCAAATTGATTTTTGAGCACTTCATGTCGCTGGTTACCGAGCATCATACGTCCGAACGGAACATGGCTTTCTACGCCAGCCATTTAGGTTTGACACCGAAGTATCTCTCTAAACTGATCAAGCAGGTAAGCGGAAGGTCCGCCCCTGACTGGATTGACTCTTTTGTCATCCTGGAGGCCAAGAATATGCTCAAGTACACCGATGACAGCATCAAGGAGATCGTTTTCAAACTTCATTTCCCGAACCCTTCCGTGTTCTACAAGTTCTTCAAAGCTCACACAGGAATGACACCCAGCGAGTACAGGAACGGGTAAAAACCTTTTAAATCTTGCCGCCACCAATGGTGCGGTCCAGACGGAACATCGCCGGATCATCTTGCACAGAATCCCCCTCAGAAGTGTCTCGAAGCGGCATTTTGCATCAATCTGTAAGCAAACAACGGTGCTTTCATGAACAATTGACGCAAAAATCGTTTTAAAAAATTAAGAAAAAGTTTTGGATATTCAATAAATCTTGATACCTTTGTCCTTGGACAGACAAAAGTTCTTTTTGTTGTCTATTTGTTAAGTTCGTTTTATATACAACAGGCCGTCGCTTTGGGGAAAGCGGCGGCCTATCAGTTTGTCTTCTGACAAACTGATAGGCCGCCTAAACCTTCAACCCCCAGTCCCTACGGGACAGCCCCAGAGGGGCACGGGGAAAGAATTCCCCGACCCCCTTCGGTCGCTTCGCTCCGATCCTCGTGGCTTTTGAGTCAGCCTCATTACCTTTCACCCCTCAGTTGATTTGCGACAGTTCCCGTAGGAGTGTCATTCTCCATCGCCTCATTGCGAGGGAGGGGGGCACATGCGTGACACAATTGAGCCGTAATAGACAAGCAATTATAAACCAAGGTTTTAAGATTATTCCTCTAGTAAAGATGCACTAAAGCCGAACACTTTGACGACTGATGATCAGCACGTTATCCATCACCTCTTATGTATCAGCCGGTGGCATACAACATGCTTTTAATCAAGCAGATAACACATCAGCCTTAGCGTAAACCCACCAAAGGCAGATAGCTAATCATTTGATAATAAACATAATAAAGTCCACAATTCGGTATACAGGCTGGTCACTTCGACAGGCTCAGTGACCCAAAAAGGTCCCGCAGAAATTTCTGCAGGACCTTTTTTGCGGAGAGAACGAGATTCGAACTCGTGATACGGTTACCCGTATGCAGGTTTAGCAAACCTGTGGATTCAGCCACTCTCCCACCTCTCCGGATGTTCTGGCCGAACGGTTGTCAAACCTTTCGTCACTGTTTGGACTACAAAGATACAAATTTTTCTTGTTTTCCAAGAATCTTGTTGAAAATCTCGACAAAAACAGCACAAAAGGCAACAGGTAGGTAGCAGTCGGGTAGCAGCAGGGCAATAGACGGACAGTCGCCGTGCAACAAACAGACAGGCAATAGACGGGTAGCAGCAGGGCAGCAGCAGGGCTGTCATCGGGAACCTCAACCGGCAAGGGTCAGCTATTCTGAAGCTTGTGGGTCAAGGCTATGAAATCATCAACACTCAGGCGCTCGGGGCGGAGACCGAAGACTGGGTCGGACAGGAGATCCGGTCTGATCAGCTGCTTGAGGGAATTGCGAAGGGTCTTGCGGCGCTGGCCGAAGGCGGTCTTCACTACCGTGCGGAAAAGCTTTTCATCGCAACCGAGGGATGTGCGGGAATTGCGGGTCAGGCGGATCACGGCGGACTGGACCTTAGGCGGAGGATTGAACGCGCCCGAACCCACTGTGAAAAGATATTCAATGTCATACCATGCCTGAAGAAAGACCGACAGGATGCCGTAGGTCTTGGTGCCGGGCTTCTCGGCGATGCGCTCTGCGACCTCCTTCTGGATCATGCAGACCACTTCAGGGATGCGGTCGCGGTGCTCAAGAATCTTGAAGAATATCTGCGAGGAGATGTTGTACGGGAAGTTCCCGATCACTGAATATTCTCCCTCGAATATTCCGTCAAGATCCATCTTCAAGAAGTCGCCCTCGATCAGGTTCTCCCCCAACTTAGGGTAATGCTTCTTCAGATAGACAACAGACTCGTTATCGATTTCGATGACCTTCAACGCCAACTCCGGACGTGGCAGCAGGTACTGGGTCAGGACTCCCATTCCAGGGCCGACCTCCAACGCCTGATGCCCGGTAAGGGCTCCGACTATGTTCTTTGCAATGCTCTGGTCAGTCAGGAAATGCTGACCGAGCGCCTTTTTCGCACGTACTTCCATAGGGACAAAGATACGAAATAATCCTTAAACACTCTTGGCGGTGGTGCAGCGGTTGACGAGGTAGGCGATGGAGACGTACGGGATGCCGGAGTTGGTGGCAAGGCCGATCTCGCAAGTGCGGCTGTTGGAGTAGCCGACCGGGACGCCTTTGACCTGGGCTTTTAGCTTGCGAAGGGCGTACTTGTTGAGTTCCGGGTGGGTCATTCCTTTGTCGCCGGCGAAACCGCAGCAGCCTACGCCTTCTGGAACAATCACGTTGGTGGAGCACATGCGGGCAAGTTCAAGCATCTTGCCGGTCTTGTGCATCAGACGCATCGAGCAGGTGAGATGAATGGCTACCGGGGTGTCGGTCTGGTGGAAGTCCAGCCTGTCGGTCAGGAAACCAAGGATGAATTCGGACGGTTCGTAGAGCCGCATCCTCTTTATTTTGTGCTCCATACGATGAAGGCAGGGACTTTGGTCGCAAAGGATAGGGTAGCGGCCTTGCTCACTGGCCTGCCAAAGAGCCTCCTCCAGTTCGGCTGTCTTCCTGTCGGCGATCTCCGGCATACCCTTGCTTTCCCAGACCGTGCCGCAGCAAAGGGACGACATATTCTCCGGGAATATGACCTCGTAGCCCGCTTTGCCCAACAGCGACACCATCTCCTCGACAAGAGGCTTGTCCACGGCGTGGTGATGCTTCGGAAGGCCCATCATCTGGTTGATGCAGCTCGGGAAATAGACCACCTTGCAGACGGTCGGTGTTCCTGTGGCTGCTTCAGATGTTTGCGAGTCCAGGCTCATGGACAGGCTCCCCAACCTGGCAGGTTCTGTGGTCGCTTCGGATGTTTGCGAGTCCGGGCGCTTGGACAGGCTCACCAACCCGGCAGGTTCCGTGGCCGCTTCGACAACCGAAGCGACATCGTGGCCAACGGCGGCGGAACTTACCAAAGCCCTGAGCGATTTAGGAATATTATAGGCCTTAGGGGTGGCTGGAGTCCAAAGCGGAATACGTATGGCGTTGTGCAGCCAGCGGCATAGGCCGCTCATGGCAAGGTCACCGAGCACGGTCTCACCGGCCGTGGCCATCCTCAAAGCGCCGCGAAGGCCACTCTTGACTCCGGCGTAATGACCGGCGACGAAGTTCCAGAAACCGTGGCCGAAAGAGCCCGCGGGCATATTCACCCTCCTCAGCTGATGAGTCAGGTCGGCCACATTGATGCCCATCGGACACGAAGTCGAGCAGAGGCCGTCCCCGGCGCAAGTCTGCTCCCCCGTGTAGGAATATTCCTTCTCAAGCGTCCGCAGACGAGTCTGTTCCGAGGCGGTCGGATCCGGCAACTCCCGCAGGGCGGTGATCTCACGTTGCGTGGCGATTCTGGTCCGGGACGAAAGCGTGAAGCCGCAGGAAAGGCAGTTCACCTCGCAGAATCCGCACTCGATGCATTTGTTCAGTTTCTTGTAGATCTCCGCCAACTCAGGCTCGACAGCCTTGCTGTCATCCGCCCATGGTTTCAGCACCGGCAACGCCTTGAAATTCTTCAAGAAGCACTCCGGATCATCGTTGAAGATCACACCAGGATTCAGAAGCCCATGAGGGTCAAACAGTTCCTTCACCCGCTTCATTATCCCGAACGCCTTCTCGCCCCACTCGTACTTCACGAACGGAGCCATATTCCTGCCCGTTCCGTGCTCGGCCTTCAAGGAGCCGTCATATTTCCCGACCACCATCTCCGCCACGTCGCGGATCATCGCCTCATAGCGCCTCACCTCCGCCTCGGAATCAAACGACTGGTTGATGATGAAATGGAAGTTGCCCTCAAGGGCGTGGCCGTAGATGCAGGAATCGTCGTAGCCATGCCTGTCCAGCAGCGCCGAAAGATCCTCCGTCGCGTCTGGCAGATCCTCGATGTGGAAGGCGATGTCCTCGATAAGGCAGGTCGTCCCCTCGCGGCGCATTCCACCGACGGACGGGAATATTCCCGAACGGATGGCCCAGTAGTTCCCCGTAATGGCAGGATCGCTACTGAATATGAACGAGTTGCCCTCCGCGTCATTCAGTACGGCAAAACGGCGCAGAACCTCGGAGAGTTTGCCGATGCTGGCATCCAAGTCCGTCTGGTCAGCACCCGTGACGCGAAGCAGGAGAGCGGTCAGATCCTTGTCGGGATATTCATTAAGCATCGGGTCATCTACTGACGCAAGCGACCGTTTGTCAAGCAGTTCAGCGGCATCAAGCACCGCAGGATTGATTTCTTTTCTGAGCGCCACAACGGCCTCGGCAGCCTCCCTTATCGTCCCGAAATAGACCATCGCTGAAGCTTCCTTGGACGGCAGCGGCAGAGTCTTCATCGTGACCTGGCTCATAAACGCCAGCGTACCTTCGGAGCCGACCAGCAAATGGGCGATTATGTCGAACGGATCTTCAAACCTGATGAAAGGGAATATGTTGAGTCCGGTGACGTTCTTTATTGAGTATTTGTACCTTATGCGTTCGGAGAGTTCCTTGTCGGCAAGGATTTCGTCCCTCAGTTCCTCGATTCCTTTGATGAAATCCGGATGGCTGGCCCTGAAAGCCTCTCTGGAGGTCTCGTCCCCCGTGTCCAGCACCGTTCCGTCAGCAAAGACCATCCGCACGCTCTCCAGTTCCTTGTCGCTGTTGGCGTGGGTTCCGCAGCTCATTCCGGAAGCGTTGTTCATCACGATTCCGCCGACCATACAACTTCCGATCGAGGCCGGATCCGGGCCGAATTTCCGACCATAAGGCTTCAGGATAGCGTTCACCCTCGCCCCTACGATTCCCGGTTCGAGGGTTATCTCGGAAGCGTCCTCCGAAACCATGTATCTTTCCCAGTTCTTTCCCGCCACGATCAGCACGGAATCGCTGACAGCCTGACCCGAAAGGCTGGTTCCGGCGGCACGAAAAGTCACCGGGACATCAAACTTCGATGCCGCCTCAAGGATCTTCGAGACTTCTTTCTCATTGGACGACCGGATGACAATCTTCGGCACAAGCCTGTAGAAACCAGCGTCGGTGCCCCAGGCGAAGCGCCTTATCTCATCGGTGTAGAGTGCGTTCTTGGGCACGAATTTCCCTACTTCCTCAAGGAAACGTGAATATTTCTCTTCCATATTCAAGTAAGATACACTACTATGTAATACATCATCATTCCGCTGGCAATCAACTTGATGCCGGTTCCGCAAAGGAATCCCATAAAGGCTCCGAGGGCGGATTTGGCGGATTCCCAGCCGTTCTTGTCAGCGAAAACCAACTCGGCGAGAAACGCTCCAAGAAGAGTGCCGAGGATGATTCCGACCGGCGGGACGAAGAGGCCGACAAGCATTCCGGCTATGGCTCCCCGGCCAGCGGCTTTAGTTCCGCCCGTGACCTTGGTGAACCAGGACGGCACAATGTAGTCGATGATCGTCACGGCCGCAGTGATTCCCAGCCAGACGAGCAGAAATGTCAGCGACATCGGGTCGCCGGCCCCGTTCGTGCCTTTGCCCCAGAAATAGAGAATCATCAGCCCGACCCAGCTGACAGGAGGACCGGGCAGGGCGGGAACAACACTCCCGATGATGCCGACCACTCCTGCCAGCACGGCAAGGATGATGACCAAAACACTCATTAATATTCTATGATTTATATTCCTAAGCCATAGCGGCCTCGACATCGTCCGGCTGGATCGGGAGACGGTTCGGGCCTGTGCGGCGCGCGCCGTCCTCTGTCACGAGCACATCGTCCTCCAGACGGATTCCGCCGAAATCAAGGTAATCGTGCTCCAGCTTGTAGTAGTTCACGAAACCCTTGTCGCGCTTCTCGCTCTTCCATTTCTCGATGAGGGCGGGAATGAAGTATATTCCCGGCTCATCTGTGATGACATTGCCCGGAACAAGCCGGCGTGCCATTCTGAGGCTGCCGAGGCCGAGCTGCGTGGAGCGTTTCTGATCCGGATCGTAACCCACGAGATCCTCTCCGAGGTCCTCCATGTCGTGAACGTCAAGTCCCATATTGTGGCCGAGTCCGTGAGGCTGGAACAGTCCGGCGATGCCTTCGTGAAGCATGTTGTCCAGATTGCCGCGCACGATGTCCAGCGAGCGGAGATCCTCAAGCATCAGCCTGGCGACGGCCAGATGAACGTCCCTATAGGCGACTCCCGGCTTTGTCAGCTTGAACGCCAACTCGTTGCAGTCGCAGACAATCTGGTAGATGTCCCTCTGCTTCTGGGTGAACTTGCCGCTGGTCGGCAGGGTGCGGGTGAAATCAGAGGCGTAGTGCATATTATTCTCGGCACCGGCGTCGATCACCATCAGCTTGCCAGGCTCGATGACCTTGTCGTGCAGATGATTGTGCAGAGTCTCACCGTGCTGGGTGAGAATCGTCGGGAACGACACGCCCCATCCCTCGCTAAGGGTCACGCCCTCCATCTTTCCGACAATCTCCTGCTCGATGATCCCGACCTTGACGCTGTTGCGGGCCACAGTATGCATCCTCTGTCCGAGAGCTCCGGCATCGTCGATCTGCTCGATCTCACACTGCTCCTTGACAAGCCTCATCGAGACGACAGCCCGCACGAGTTCCTTGGAGGCGTGCTTGCCGCCGTCCTCGTCGATAGGGGCGACACGGGCCACATCCTCATTGGTTATTCCCACAAGGGCGGCGAGTTTCATCGTGTTGTAATAGCGGCTCGGAGGAAGGAAATGAATATTCCTGCCTGTGGCCAAAGCCTTAGTGACGGCGATGTTCAGAGAACCGTAAGATGCTGAATGATTTACGCCAACCTCGGCGGCCTTGGAGGCGACCGATGGCTGAGGTCCCATCCAGATGATGTCCCCGATCTCCACATCGTCGGCGAAGATGGTCTCCTCTCCGCTGTCAAGGTCCAGGATGGCCGCATAGCGTGGCTCGTCGAGTCCGAAATAGTACAGCCAGGATGAGTCCTGACGGAATTTGTAAGCGTTGTCCTTGTACTGGGCGGCCGCTTCGACGTTGCCCACGAACAGGGCTATTCCACGCTTCCCCTGCGGAGCGGTCTGCGCCATCTTCTCCAGCAGAGCCTTGCGTCTTGCGATGTAGATCTCTTTTGCGAACATATTCTTAGGTCTTTATGTGATTGAACTTCGGTAAGCCCTGTCTGCGGCCACAGAATCTCCGTGACGGCCAAGGCCTCAATTACAAATATACAAAATTGATAGGTAAATTGACACTTAGAAGCTGTTTTGAATTGTTTGAAATGTTCTTTGAGGTGAAAAGATCTTCATTTTCTTCCCGCTTCTTCAGTCAGATAGCACCGCTATCTTCCTTGGAAGAAGCGGTCGAAACTGAAGTTTTTCACTCTCAAACCTTCAAACAAACAATTCAAAACAGCTTCTTAGTAATCCTTAAAAAATAATTTGGATTTGTCGCCACTTCTATAGCAGTGGTGTCATATAGATCGGAAGGAACACATATCCGTTTTCTTCTTTATAATCCTGGGTATAAATTACGTAAGGAACATGAAGTTGTTTTTTGAACTTTTCACGGAATTTTGACAAGGATGAGAAGCTGGAATACTTGCCAGATTTCACCTCAACCGGGCAAATGTTATGGGCGTTTGTCAATGTCGGCTTTTCTACAAGGAAGTCAACCTCCATCCTGTCCTCAGAGACCGTTGAATAATTGCTATAGAAATACAAAGAGTGACCGCTTGCAACAAACATCTGGGCGACAATGTTTTCCATGAGCATCCCTTCATTGATTTCCAACTTGCCAAGAAGAAGTTTCTGATACAGCTCCTCGCCTTGGATAGTCTTCTCATCGAACGCGTGAGAAATCAGGAGCCCAGTGTCTCCCATATAACATTTGAAAGTCCGGTCATCTCGTTTCAGTCTCATGCCTACCTGAGGTTCCGTAACACCATTGCAGATATTCACAAAACGAGCGTCCTTCAGCCAAAGGAACGATGACTCATAGCTTCTGTATCTCGCGCCTTCACCCAAACTTGCAAGGCGGAACTTCTTCTCATGTTTCTGAAGCTCGCCCGGTATCTGATCCCACACCGCCTTAACCTTTTCCGTGTACCCATTGACGTGCTTGTCAATGCTACGACGGTACAATGCCAGAATATCCCGCTTCACCGTGTCTACTTTACGGAATATCCCCGTTTCAACAAATTCTTTAACCGCCTGCGGCATTCCTCCGACAATCAGATACTGCCGGAACAGGGTCATCGCCTTACGGTGCATCGGGCCAAGCTGACATCGATTCTCAAAACACGTCTTGACGAACGGCATGGTCATCTCATCGCCCAACGCCCATAAAAACTCCTCAAAATCCATAGGGTACATTTGAAGAGGTCTCTCCTCGGAAGGCAAAAGAATATCCTCGGTGTTCTCATTGATGCTTACCAATGACCCGGTCTCTATGTAATCATACCTTCCGTCCGCTACAAGATGCTTGATGGCCTGACGCGCCATTGGATATTTCTGAACCTCATCGAAAATAATCAATGACTCTCTCTCGTACAGCTGGACACCAGCGACATTCTGCAAAAAGATAAGAAATGTGTCAGTTTCATTCAGATACTCATCAAAAACTTCCTTCATCGCTTTACCGATGTGCGCGAAGTCCACAAGAATATATGACTTGTACTCATTCTTGGCGAACTCCTCCACTATGAAGCTCTTTCCCACCCGCCTTGCTCCTTCCACGAGGAGGGCTACCTTGCCTTTCTCCTCGTTTTTCCATCTCAAAAGGGAATTATATATTTTCCTTTTCATAAATCACTGTTTTTCAAAGACAAATATAACACCTCTGCACCGAACAAACAAATTTAATCATCACATTATGCACCAAAACGAGATTTTTGAGATGGCATTATCGCACCAAACAAACAAATTTAATATTAATCTTGACCTTCCCTGGAAAAGGTTGACACTTTTGGGTGGTTAAACTAGATTGTTTTACACATTCACTGGACCGGTTTACATTGGAGGGTCCATTCCCCTAAAGTGGTTGTCAAACGTACTGTTTCCGTTGACATGATGCAGGAAGACGTGAGTCTTCCTTTTTTGTTGGTGGATGCCGGCCGTACGGCCGGCATCCACCAACCGCGCATCAAAGGTATATACTTTTTTCTACATTTCCACCTCCTCCTTTATCCATTCTTCATACTCAAGCTTTTCCAGACGCTCCTTTTCCTCCTGAGGCATCTCTTTTTTCAGGATGG
>UQUJ01000014.1 GCA_900544195.1 uncultured Alistipes sp.
TTGGGTTGATTTACAGCATGCCGCCGTACCTCGCGGAGCATTATGCCGTTGTGAATTGCTTTCGTTCTTTGTACCTTTGGGTTGATTTACAGCTTTAATATGAAATTAGGCATATCGCCTAAGTTGTGAATTGCTTTCGTTCTTTGTACCTTTGGGTTGATTTACAGCACGACGTGAAAATTCACCAGTTACATTAAAGTTGTGAATTGCTTTCGTTCTTTGTACCTTTGGGTTGATTTACAGCTCCAAATATAACACATAATTATCAATTCCCGTTGTGAATTGCTTTCGTTCTTTGTACCTTTGGGTTGATTTACAGCTGTATCAAGAAACGGAGAAACATATTCCGGTTGTGAATTGCTTTCGTTCTTTGTACCTTTGGGTTGATTTACAGCCCAAGCACCATAAAGAAGACGACATGGAACGTTGTGAATTGCTTTCGTTCTTTGTACCTTTGGGTTGATTTACAGCTCTCGGCTTGTATTATATTTGCAAGGATAGTTGTGAATTGCTTTCGTTCTTTGTACCTTTGGGTTGATTTACAGCCGTTGAAATTTCCCATATTCTTCCTTTTGAGTTGTGAATTGCTTTCGTTCTTTGTACCTTTGGGTTGATTTACAGCATCTTACGATTATGGAAGAGAACGCAATGAGTTGTGAATTGCTTTCGTTCTTTGTACCTTTGGGTTGATTTACAGCGCATCGTCAACCGAAATCTTTCAGGTCTTGTTGTGAATTGCTTTCGTTCTTTGTACCTTTGGGTTGATTTACAGCTCATTCTCTGCAAAACAGTATGGGTCAGAGGGTTATGAACTGTAACTGAAAGAGGAAATCCCGGCCTTTGAGGGCTGGGATTTCATTGTTTATCAAGGGTTTGTGATTCTATCAGAAAAGTTCCAACTGCTGTTCGACCTGTGGGAGAGGAGAGGAATCCTTTCCGATGAAGAGTTCCATACTGCCGAACTGTTTGTCCGTGATGTACAGGATTCCTATCTTTCCTTTTTTGGGAAGGATGCGCTTCACCCTTAGAATATACACATCGGCACTTTCCTTGGACGGACAATGCCTCAGGTAGATGGAAAACTGGAACATAGAGAATCCATATTCTATGAGACTCTTTCTGAAAGCCGAGGCGGCCTTCATATCCTTCTTTGTCGCCACAGGCAAATCAAACAAGACAAGAACCCACATAGCCCGATATTTACTGTACCTGGTTTCTACATTGATGGATAAACTATCTTCCGGCATACTCCGCTAAAACATTTGTACAAAGAGGCAGTCGTGGTGGACACGGCGACCATCAAAGGACTCTTATGTCCATCAATATTCACATCAAGGACCGGAATAGTCAAAAGCCGTGCTTTTATGTTCTTATTCAGTTCCTTATCATCAGGATATTCATCCATAACATTGAGAACCAACCTATCCACAAAAGGCCTGTAAGGTTCCATAATGTCGTCTGCCAAACAGTAGTCATTGTACTTGTTGTGGTGGTGAATCCCAAGAAGTGGAAGCATCCCGCTGGCGACAAGAGCCCTTGCCACAATAGCTCGCAATATGGCATAGCCATAATTCAGAAGATTATTTGGATATTCCCCGAATTGGTCACGCACGAAGCGTACCTCAAACACATTTTTCCAGTAATATGCTGCGGCACGTCCCTCCATATTCTCGGAATCTCCGCTCTTGACCGAACCTGCCCACGCAAGCATATTCTTCGCATCCTCTCCCGAGACATATTTCAGCACAGCGGCCTGATTGCGGATCTTGCACTCAACCGTCTGCTGCCAAAGCTGTTTTTTAAGAGGTAATGACGCCTCCAACTGATTTCGGAAGCGTTGATTCTGCGAGGAATGTCCTTGAAGCGAAAGCATCAATCCGGTCGGAATATGTTTGGAGTCACAGGTCACCAACGCGACATTCTCCTCCAACAACGCAGCCATCAGACCTGATGTGAATGTCACCTGCTGATTATCAACCACTACAACTCCAATGTCTTCAACCGGCACAGTACGGATCTGCTCGGAATACTCATCTGGGTCATTAGCCACAAGACGGATGACCAACTGCTTCATCTTGTAGGACAAGTAAGCAGGATTTCCGAAATACAGGGTCCGTTTAATCATATTCTCCGACTGATACTATCTCTCCGATGTGGTTGATTCGTACTTTTACGATGCCCTTCAAATTATTGATGGCGGTAATCCTCTTCCACGTAATATCTTTTAACTTTAAATCATCCCCTAAAGTCGTCTCCAAATGATGGCGGAAGCAATAATACTTACTTGCCATCTTCTGCACCCTGAACAAATTAGGTCCGATAACAGAATAATTCTCAGGATCCATCAAATCAACCGCCCGAGGATCAAACCCAGTCCGTTCATTAGGGAACACGAACATCTCATTGCTCTTCATCGTGAACAGGAACTTCCACCCCTTGTCAGCATTATATTCTTTGTCTATCACAGGAAGTCCAGCGGACTTTCTCCGCACCGCCTCATAGAACGAAACTATGTGTTCTTGAATATTCCCGTCCGCATCCTCGAATATCGCCGCGTGGTGATTGTTCCTGAAATTGACATAGTCCGAAGGAATATGATTTCCTTCTGCGTCGCAGATGACACGCCCGAGATTATCCCTCTTGATCCTGATAGGGTCAAGGTCGAAATTCTCGGCTATGGTCACACTTTTCAGGATAATACCTTTCTCCTTGTTGAACCAGATCGGATTCTCGTCCAGATTCACGAACGCTTTCTTTGGATCGTTACCAAACTCAGCCAACCTGTCTTTGAGGATGCGGCGCACCCTTCCGTCCATAACCTTCTCAACACTAAGGCTTGGATCAATGTTTTTCCTGATGGAATATACATTCACGAAACGCACACACTTGACTTTCGCCGGGAGCTTGCGAGAATGATTGGCATCAAGCCAAACAGGATTCTTATCCAATGAATTAGCGCCGGTGAACGCCTTTTTCGGGTCACCTTTGAACTGCGCGAGCCTCAAAGCCAAAGCCGCTTTCGTCTCACTTGACGCAACTGTAGCGATCACGTCTTCAGTCATCTTCCCGTTCACCGCCACATCATAAGTCTCATAACGTTTACGTTGCCCATAAACCTGTTCCTTATGCAGCAGACCACGTGGGGTTAGGCACTTGACGTTTTTCACACCGTCCTTGATCCTTATACGGTTGATATTCTCCGTCATCACCTTGTTCTTTGCCTTGATTGACACGAGAATGCTTTCAAGTTGCCTGCGGACCTCCCGCCTCATCTGGTCCAACGGAAGCGGAGGAATGATCAATCTTTTGGAGCCGGAGAGATAAGTCTCTTTCTGCAATATCGCATAAATGCTGGAAGATTTGTCACCCTTGGCATTAAGGTTATTGAGGTATTGAATATGAGCAAGTTTTGTAAACGCGATAGTGATGGCGTCCATAGCGTGGTGACGGTGATCATTCCTTTTGGTCCAATCCTTTATCTTACGAATATCCTTTCCGTCCGAAGTCGTGATTGTCTCCACAAATCCAGCCGCTTCGAACTTCGGCATATTCAGTTCCTTCATCACATTCACCAGCCCCCAGTCTTCCCTAAGCTTGTCAGTTATAGATCCTGATGTTGAGACCACCACACGGACATATTCAAGAAGTATCTCACAGGCCTTCTTGGCGATGTATTGAGTGTCCTTCAAATCGCGTTCGACGAATCCTTCCGGAATATTCTTAGAGTCACGAAGAAGATTGTCACGCTTTGTTCTGGAGATGCCTCCTGACTCAAAGAGATGGTTTACCCGAAGTTTATAATCCTCAAGTCCGCTCTCCCCATACTTGTTCTTGACATAATCGAAAGCGGTGTCCTTGCCTTTTTTCAGATTAATATCTCTGAATTCCAAGGTTTTGTTCGACAGTGAGTCATTGAACAACACAGCCTGCGGGATGATGTGCTCAATGTCAATCTCACGGGAGAAAAGCTTGTCCGCCGGAATATATTGATTGGAATACAATGTCTTGTAACCATTGTTCTTAAGTTCCTCATACAGTTTGTACTTGACAATGTCATTCCTGCTGACGTAAGCAAGATGGAACTCATTCTCAAGAATCATCCTGATCCTATCATTCTCCTTATTGTTTGACGCAATGGATTCCGTGGCCCGAGCCCTTTCCTCCTGCGAGGACTTAAGTTCCCTTGCCAGCTCTATGTGGATTTCATCCGGTTTGCCATACCTGTCACCAACCGTATTGATCACATTAACCATCTGATTAAGAATCTTTTCGACTACCGGATTACGGAGAGAGTTTTTCGGGATCTGATCAAGACGATCCTTCAAGACCTTATTCTCGATCTCCTCCTTTGTCAAGGATTGCTTTGAATGCCTGTACCCGGCATATTCGCAAGCCAGACTATATTCATTTCCGTCCATCATATACGGAAGTATCTTCCTCATCGCCTTATGGCTCAGTGAAGCGTAGTCCTGTTTGAATGAAACGGAGGCGATGATTTTCGCAAGATTTTCCGGCATTCCGCAGATCTCAGCGATCTTGTTTATCAGACTGGCATTGCCTGTCTGGGACTTATCCCCTTCGTATGAATATAACAAATGCCAAAGTCTGAACAATGGCTGCCTTTCATATTCCTCCTTAGGCAGCGACGGATCATATTCAAGGACCGCTGTGTTGAACCCGTTCCTTGCAAATTCAGTCCGTAGGATATTCATCAACTCCTCTTGACGTAGTTTTGAATATTCATAGTCACTGTTACCGGCCAAAGACACCACTTCAAGAAATTTTGAATATAGTTTGCCCAAGGTTTCATTTCCCTCAATGGATTTGAAGTTCATCTCTAAATCCTTAGGTTTCTTGAACAACAACTTAAGAATCTCTTTATCAGACAGTTTGTCCTTCACCCTTAGGCACTCTGCCAATCTGACCTTGTCATCCTGTTCCAGCGTGCCTTGTTCTCCAGTCTCTTTATTGGTGACGATGATATTATTGATCTTCTGCCACATACGGAACTCCTGAAACAGCGGTGACGAGACAGGAGCAACCTTGCAACCGCGGATTTTCTATACAATCCGGCCATTGATTTCCACATCTACCTTCCTGCTCTCGAACTCGCAATAACTGATCAGTCCTTTTTGGGATTTCAGTCTTCTCTGATAAAATATCACGACATCGCGAATCTCCTTCTTGAGTTCATCAGTCAATTCGGGATGAAAAGATGCCTGGCTTTCCCAAATAGCCTCAAACTCATCAAGATAATCCTGCCTATAGAACACTTTGTTTTTTGTACTGAAATGCGGATCCTTCTGAATATTGGAATAAAGGTATTGCCCAACAGTCTGTTTGTTGAAATACAATTCCTTACTCCTATCACTGATCTTGCCAAGATAACCGCTTGACGATCCAAGGTTTCCAGCGATGTCACACAAGACATATGCTACCTGATCAATCGGCAACCTGTTCTCGACAGCCGCGGCCCGCCATTCATAGGCTTTAACTCTCTTGTCCTTACCTTTATTGTCCGCGGTGGTTATTTTGTATTTCGCAAAGAAGAGTTTTGTCAAAGAGGAACGTGTCTTCCCGTCAATCTGATTCCAGAACTCTTCCGTAAGATATTCAGGATAATAAAGTCGTTGCGTCTCCCAGACCCTGCGGAACTCCGATTTCAGATCCGACGCATAAAACTCTGGCAAAACCTTGTTTCCTTTCTTGACAAGGCTGTAGCAATACTGTCCCGGAGTCTTCCCCTTTTCGTACAGTAACTTCGCGACGGACATTCCATCCACAGGCTGTCCGTCCTCCTCCGCATTCGCCTTTCGATTGCTCTTATAGCCACGTTTCTTGTTGATCATCAACAGGACACGTGCCAATTCCGTCAAGGAGACACTTTCCGTGCAAGCTTTTGAACGTAGTTCGTAAGTTTCGAATGTTGACCTGTTGCCATGTTCAGCCAGTATTGTGGAATCATCAATCCAGCCAAGTTCCTTCAGGATTGAGACAAGTTCGTTTCTTCTAAGTTTGTACCTCTGAAGATTGCGGCGCATAGAGCGTTTGAGCCGCCTGTCGGTGTTCGTGGTGACGGCTTTACCTTTCTCAAACGCATCCTTCTCATCCGTTGTCAAAGGATTGACTCTGACTCCGGCTCTGATGATGGATGATTTCTCCTCATTATTCTCCGCTTGGTTCACCATAGCCCAACCAATGCTGGTGGTTCCCAGATCAAGTCCCAGAACTTTTTTCATAATCGTATATGGTAGTTTTATGACCACAATTTACGTTTTATTATCAATAATGTCAAACGATTTGAAGAAAATTTGTTAAATTGATTTAATTCATTATCTTTGTAATCACAATAACGAAGCAATTCACAATAAGGATTATTCCGTTGTGTAAACATCTGGAGCGGGTCTTTGGACTCGCTTTTTTTCGTAATAGGCGGCGACGTTAATTCGAAAAAACAAGAGGATAGCGACGGGCGACATTTTCGGCCCCAAGCGTTGCCCGAGAGGGACGAAAAAAGACCGCAGGAAATCTGCGGTCTAAAATATTGTCAGCCAAAATCGGCTTCAAATAAACTTGGGATTAGGCCTCGGCCTCAACGGTTACCTTTACGGTAGCCTTGACGGTCTTGTAGCACTTGACGGTACCTTCGTACTCGCCTACGGTCTTGATCTCACCAAGGGTGATGTTCTTCTTGTCAACCTCAATACCGGCGGCCTTGAGAGCCTCTTCGACCTGAGCGGTGGTGACAGATCCGTAGATCTTGCCTGACTCACTGACCTTTACGGTCACCTTAACCGGTGTGGCCTCGATCTTGGCTGCGAGAGCCTCGGCGTCAGCGATGAGCTTGGCCTCTTTGTGAGCCCTCTGACGCTTTGTCTCCTCAAGCTGCTTAAGAGCGGATGGAGTGGCGGCGCAAGCGAATCCCTGAGGGATAAGATAGTTGCGGCCGTAACCTGACTTTACCTCTACCACATCTCCGGCCTCGCCGAGATTGGCAACTTCTTTCTTCAAAATGATCTTCATAATCTCGCTCTCCTATTATTTAAGAAGGTCAGTTACATAAGGAAGCAGAGCAAGGGAACGAGCCCTCTTCACTGCCTGAGCGACTTTCCTCTGGAACTTCAGAGAAGTACCGGTGATACGGCGAGGGAGAATCTTACCCTGCTCGTTGAGGAACTTCTTAAGGAACTCAGCGTCCTTGTAATCAACATACTTGATGCCTGCCTTCTTGAAACGGCAGTACTTCTTCTTCCTAACCTCTACTGTAGGAGGATTGAGATAGCGGATTCCAGCGTTCTGTGCGTCATTCTGTGCCATAATTCATTCCTCCTTGATTATGCGTTTTCCTCTGTTTTCTCTTCAGCGGCTACCGGAGCCTCAGCCGGAGCCTCCTCTGCCTTAGGAGCGGCAGGCTTGTTCCTGTTCTCCCTTCTCTTCGCGGCGTAAGCCTCGGCGTGCTTGTCAAGAGCCACGGTAAGGAACCTGATGATCCTCTCATCACGGAAATACTGGGTCTCAAGGTTGGCGATGAAGCTTGGCTCAGCCTTGAACTGGATAAGATAATAGAATCCTGAGGTCTTGTGCTGGATTGGATATGCCAGCTGACGAAGTCCCCAGTCCTCCTCGTACACTACCTCGCCACCATTGTCGGCGATCAGTTTTGTGTACTTGGCAACCGCTTCCTTCATCTGTTGTTCAGACAAAACGGGAGTTGCGATGAAAACGGTCTCGTACTGTTTTAACATTTGACTTAATTGTTTAATAATAAATAAATTGCAATCCTTTCGGGGACGTATGCCAACCCAAAAGGACTGCAAATATAGTCAATTATCTCAACTTTCGCAAATTAGCGGTCAAATCGCATTTGAATATTCATACAAAATCCGCGAATATGTCCGGCGCTTCGGCAAGCTCAGCGTCAGGAATGACTATTGCCGCCAACCTCATAGTGAGGAAAACTACTTTTCAGGAATATTCTCAAGCACTGCGACGAGGAACTTCCAGGTCTCGGCGACGGAAGCGATGTTCACGCGCTCGTCCGGAGAG
The DNA here is from genome assembly GCA_900544195.1 of uncultured Alistipes sp. Taxonomy (GTDB): domain Bacteria; phylum Bacteroidota; class Bacteroidia; order Bacteroidales; family UBA932; genus Cryptobacteroides. Next base: position 8,047 of record UQUJ01000014.1, read on the forward strand.
TGAGGATAGAGGATGGTAGGTCCTATGGAGACCATCTCCCAGTTCGGGTACTTGGCTCCCATAATGGCGCACTCGAGTCCTCCGTGGGTTGCAGTGATCTTTAGTTCCTTACCGAAGAGGCTCTTGAATGTGTCTTCCAGAACCTTGATCATAGGAGTACCAAGTTTAGGAGCCCATCCGCTGTAAGCTCCTGACATCGAATACTCCGCGCCGGCGAGCTCAAAGACGTAACGGATCGAGTCAGCGAGGTACATCTTGGCGGCGTCGATCGAGCTGCGGGTCAGAGAATGAACCGTAAGATGCCCTTTCTGTGTGCGGACGATAGCCATATTGGTAGAGGTCTCGGTCAGGCCAGGAAGAGTGTCGCTCATCCTCTGGACTCCGTGAGGGCAGGCAAGGATGGCCTTGACAGCCTTGCCGATCACCTTAGGGCTGATGTAACGGGCAGCCGGAGCGCTCTGCTTCTCATAGATGAGAATCATATCCGGGTCTGAGTACTGGTACTCGAACTTGGACTCCTTGAACTTCTTCTCAACGAGAGCCTTGACCTTGCGCGAGTCCGCTGACGGGACGAGGATCTCGGCCTCGGCCTCGAACGGGATGGCGTTGCGGAGGGATCCACCGGTGATGGACGCGACCTTCACGTCATATTCAGAGATTACGGCTTCGAGAAGACGGCAGATGATCTTGTTGGCGTTGCCCCTGAAGAGGGAAATGTCCATTCCGGAGTGTCCGCCCTTGAGTCCCTTGACGGTGATCTTGTAGCCGACGAATCCTTCAGGAGTCTTATATGTTCTGTAAGCGAAGTCAGCCGCGCCGTCAACTCCACCGGCGCAACCGGTGCAAAGCTCGCCTTCCTCCTCAGAGTCAAGGTTCAGAAGAATGTCCCCCTTTAATATTCCGGCCTTGAGCGAGTTGGCACCGGTCATGCCGGTCTCCTCATCGTAGGTGATGAGAGCCTCAAGCGGGCCGTGCCTCAAAGTCTTGTCCTGAAGAACGGAAAGAGCGAGAGCGACTCCGATTCCGTTGTCGGCTCCGAGGGTAGTTCCCTTCGCGGTCACCCACTCCCCGTCTATCTCGGTCTCGATAGGATCTGTGAGGAAGTCGTGCTTCGTGTCAGCGGTCTTCTGCGGAACCATGTCCATGTGGGCCTGCATTATCACTCCCTTGCGGTTCTCGTAGCCTGGAGTGGCCGGAACTGTGAATATGATGTTGCCGGTGTCGTCCTTCTTCACGTCAACACCGTGTTCTTTTCCCCAGCCCAGGAGATAGTCCTGAACCTTGCCTTCGTGCTTTGAAGGACGAGGAACCCTTGTCAGGCCGTAGAAGTTCTCCCAAACGGCCTTTGGCTGCAAATCTTTAATTGTCATAGCGTTACTTATTAATATGTGAATATTTGAAAATTATTTCGAAAGCGGGAAATAGCCCTCCGTTCCGAGCTGGTAGACAGCGATCCTGTCCTGAAGGAGGGATGTCACACCGTCGGAGAGGCGTACCGTGCAGATGGCCGGGATCCTGTAGATGGCCACATTGGTCTTGGACTGGACAGCCTTGCCTTCAGCCTCTCCTATGGGCTGAGGAATAACCTCAAGAAGGTAAGGCTTACCGGACATGTTGTCGGCGGAGACCACGCCATCGGTGTCGGAAATTCTGAATGCCACATAGGTCTGGGATTTCCTGTCCTTCACCGGAACCACGTCACATTTCAGCTTCTGGGTCTGGAAATCGCTGTAACCGATGAACATCGACATGTATTCCTTCTCCAAGGCGGAGATCTCGGCAAGGGCGGCGCCCATGGCCTCGCCGCTGTAGGTCGCGTCGGTGTCGCCGGTGACGATCTGAACCCTCTTCTGACGAAGGTTGAAAATCATGTCGGCGGCTTCCTTAGCCCTCTGTTCCAAGGACTTCTGGACAACCATATTCTGCTGCACGGCGATGCGGTTGTAGGATGCGTCTTCCTTTACTCCGCGGTAAAGCGTGGCGGCCTCGGATGTGAGGTTGGAACTTACACCCTTTCCGTTGAAATCAGCCCCGGCCTGCGTGGTGAACCTCCACTCGGCGCTCTCACCGAAACTTCCGTCATTGACCGCGATAAGCCCCTGGGAGGTAAGCGAAAGGAAAGACTGTGTGGCCTTGTCAGGATTGACATAGTAGCGGAAATTCTGGTCGGCCTCGATGTACGGGGTCATACGGACCGTGCTGAGCGTGCAGGTGGTCTGGTCTGCCTGACGGGCGTCCACGCCAAGATATTTCTGGGCGTACTTGGCGTAAGGGCCTGCATAGAAATATTCACGGACGGCCTCCACCTCGATCGTGATGGTGGTCTGAGGAAGGGCGTAGGAAACGGTTCCCACGGGGTTCTGGGCCGAGATTCTTCCCTCCGGCAGCAAAGCGGCGGCCAGACAGAGAAGCGATACTGTGCGGTAATTCTTCATATTCATAAAATTTTTGTCATTTCCATCTTTTGTGCGTCCAAAGGTAGTTCTCCGGGTGTTTTTCCAGATCGACCTGAAGCAGGCTGTAATATTCCTGCATTATCGAGTGAGGGGTCATCGTCGAGGCGTCGCGGCAGATTTCCTTGAATGTCCATTCGTAGTGGCCTCGGGAGACCGGGATCAGGCTCATGTAGAAGACGCTGTAGTGCAGTTTGTGGGCGATTGACGCGCCGCCGAGCATCGTCCGGGTCGGCTGGTGCATGAAATCGACAACATCGTTCACAGTGGAGTTCCGGTAGGGGCACTGGTCGGTCGGGATTATATAGATTTTCTTGTCCTCCTTATGAGACAAGGCGAAACGCAGGAGGTTAACGGAGCTGACGTAGCCGGTGTAGCCGTCCCGCAGCACCGGAGCGCAGCGGTTGACCCGCATTATCTCGTCCCACATCCTGCTGCTCAACGGCTTATAGACGGCGATTACATTATCTACGTTCATCACCGATTGTTCCCGGTTTGGACGGTAGTCGTAATTCAGGCAGCCTCCGGTTAGTTCCCAGTTGCCGAAATGGCTGTTGAGCACGACAACTCCGGGACTTTCCGCAAGCGCGGCCTCAACGGCATCGACGTTAGTATATTCCACCAGACGTTTCCTGTGCAGCCTTTCCGGATTGCGGCATCCGCCGAACCAGATGGTCTCGGCTATCACCTCGCCGAAATGCTTGTAGAACGCATTGGAGATTTGCTTCAGCTCCTTGTATTTCTTGTCAGGGAAAGCGCGGGAGAGGTTGATCATCACCACATCACGGCGGTAATGCATCACATCACGCAGCAGCCAGGCAAAGAAGCCCGCCCACACGTAATGGAACCCCAGCGGAAGCGCCGAGATCACCCTCAGAAGTCCTTGCATCAGTTTCGTCAAAATCTTCATCTTTCTACAATCTGTCGCACATCAGGCAAATATAATGAAAGAGGAGGTCAATATGAAATTTAATTATGATTCCGGATTCCGTACCAATCATATTTCCAACCATTCGACCTCGCCGCCCCATATCGACAGGAAGCGGTGAAAGTCCTCCCCCGAAATCACGACGCTGGCCGTGTTCTCGCAAGGATGGAAACTTATCTTGTCCGCCGTGCGTAATGCACTGTCAATGTAATATTTGACCCTATGTCCATTCGGGAATAGTTCCTTGGGATCCGCATCCTTTGGATTGATGTCGTTGATGAGTCCGAAGGCCGACACCGACCCAGGATGCAGATCAAGGCATCGAACCATCCTTTCCTCCGACGCGAAAGACAGCTTTCCCTGCTTCAACGTATGCTCCAGGCTATGGATGTCGAGCGTCTTATGGCATTCCATGCTGACAAGGTAGTGCCGGTTTCCCTTATGGTTCCGAAAGAAAAGGTTCTTGCAATGCGTCGCGTCAGGAATATTCCCCCAATACGCCAGACACTCCTCCACCGAGCACAATGCCGGATGCTCGTACAACTTATATTCAATATCATTGGCCTTAAGGAAGTTCAGCACTTTGCTCCTCAGCCGGCCACGTTCCAATTCATCGATTTCCATCTGCATTTCTGTTTTGGGTGTAAATTTAGGCAATTTTTCGGTTATGGGAACGAGAACTCAGAAACGGCGTACCTAGATTCCTCGTATTTCCGAATCTTTCGCCTGACTGACACCTTGGGGATATGACTGTCAGATAAATGATAATTTACGTGCAAGCTGAGCACAGATTAGGGACAAGGCCTATCGGCATGAGTTCGGAAGAATAGACAAAATAACCGCCATTTCTTGCCGATAACGGCAAGAAATCCTATATTTGTATCGGCATATGCTATTTTCCGTGCCGTAGATTATGGATTACGTCTCTACTAAAGAATATGCAGCGGCACACGGTGTCGCCGAACGCACAGTGAGGAACTACTGTGTTCAAGGTAAAATTGCTGGAGCACAGCTTGTCGGCAAAACGTGGAGTGTGCCAGCCGAGGCTCCACTCCCTCAGCGCAAGAATGCAAAAAACAGGATATCTCACCTTTTGAAGACATTGTGCGAGCAAAAAGACTCCGGAATCAAAGGCGGAATATATCACCGCACTCAAATTGACCTGACATATAATTCAAACCATATCGAAGGTAGCCGGTTAACAAAAGAGCAGACTCGATACATATTCGAGACTAACACGATTGGAATCACGGATAATGCTGTGAAAGTGGATGATATCATTGAAACCACCAATCATTTCCGCTGCATCGACTTTATAATTGACCACGCGAAAGAGCCATTGACAGAAAGTATGATAAAACAACTTCACCGGTTGCTGAAAAGCGGGACTTCGGACGCATCGAAATCCTGGTTTACGGTCGGTGAATACAAACGGATACCTAACGAGGTTGGAGGAATGGAGACGACCTCACCACAGAATGTAGGGCATGAACTGCGTGCATTGTTAAAAGAATACAGAGGGAAAAAGGTAATTCTGTTTGATGATATACTTGGCTTTCATCAGCGTTTTGAAGCAATACACCCCTTTCAGGATGGTAATGGCAGAGTCGGACGCCTGATAATGTTCAAGGAATGTCTTGATCACGACATTGTTCCGTTCATTATTACAGACGAACTGAAAATGTTCTATTATCGTGGATTGCACGAATGGAAAACAATTCCCGGGTACCTTACAGATACCTGTCTGACAGCACAAGACTATTACAAGAAACTCCTTGACTATTTCAGAATCAAATATTGAAGCTGATTTCATGAATATTCTGTATAAAGCTCCTAAAAAATCACTATTTTTGTTATTTTGGAAACCCCAGAGAAATAATGTAATTACACAAAAATTAATATGAGACATCTTAGGGTGCCGAACATAACAGTAAACTAATGAATACAGCGCAATACAACCACCTGTTCTCTTTCATCTGGAACATCGAAAAGAGCACAGAAGGACTTCTTAATGAAATATTGGAAAGATAATGCAGACATATCTTGACTTCAACCAGTACATCCGGCAAGGAGAACCCGCCCAAAAAGACAGGGCGGAGGCTTGGCGCGTCGCAATAGGACTGCAGGCTGTGGATGGGCTGAAGACATCCGAATACCTTCAGCAGACAGCACGCAGGAACATCGAAGGCGACATAACCATAGATGAAGCACGTGAACTCCTGAAGCAATACTATATCTCCAAGACCACGCATAATTCAGGAGATACGGACAATGAAGAAGCGGACAAAGTCTCGGTAAACATCACTAAAATCCTGTCCTCCAGGACATTCGATTTCAGCGCGAACGGTATCATATCTCTGCACCGAAGAATTTTTGACGGAGTATTCAAACACGCCGGGCGGATTCGCGACTATGACATCTCGAAGAAAGAATGGGTGCTGGAAGGCGCGTCCGTCAGCTACCTGAACTGGGAGGATCTGCACCAGGCCTTGGAATATGACATCGAACAGGAACGCTCATTCTGCTACAAAGGAATCTCCAGAGATGAAATGATCTCCCACCTGACGGGGTTTGTCTCAGGGATTTGGCAAATCCACGCATTCTGCGAAGGAAACACGCGCACCACCGCCGTCTTTACCATTCAATACCTCCGCTCCGTAGGCTTCGACATCAACAATGACCTTTTCGCAGACCATTCCTGGTATTTCCGCAATGCGCTGGTGCGGGCAAACTATAAGAATCTTGTGAAAGGCATCGACTATTCTCCGGTCTTTCTTGAGCGCTTCTTCCGCAACCTGCTCCTCGGCGAACATTGGGACCTGAGGAACCGCTACCTTCACATCCATCCCTCTCCAGAGTGGAGCGTACAGCCGAACTTGGATTTCGGGACAGGACAAGTTCAGGACAAGCTCGGGACAAGTTCAGGACAAGTACAGGACAAGTTCCACACGGATAATCCGAACATCGAGGTCCTGATCCGCACTATAGGGGACAAGGAGTTGTCCGTGAAAGAGATGATGGAGTGCATCGGGCTGAAAGGACGGGACAATTTCCTGAAAGTCTATCTTTCTCCGTCAATAGGCGACGGTTTCATACGAGCGCTGTATCCTGATTCGCCGAGGCATCCCCGCCAGAAATACCTTCTGACAACCAAAGGAATGATGCTTTTACGAGCTCTTGCTGAAAAGATTATGTAAAGTTTATGGCTCTGATATGCGTAAAACTATGCCGCGGGCGGAGTGCTTGACATAATATCTGACTTTACATAAGCCATCATTCACCGCGACTACCAAGAACTCGGCAGCGAGATCCACATTGACATCTACGACGACCGGATGGAAGTATATTCACCGGGAGGAATGATTGACGGCCGCCTGATTCAGCAGTTGAACCCGCTTTCCGTCCCGTCCAAACGTCGCAATCCCCTCCCCACCGATTTCTTCAGCCGTCTTGACCTTATGGAACGACGTGGCAGCGGAATGAAGAAAATCCTCGGAGAATATGCCAGATTCGAGTCATTAAAGGAATACCACGCCCAGAGTTCAGTTCCAACGCCACCGAGTTCCACGTAACCCTCTGGAATCTCAACTACGGCACCGATGTCGTAAAAGAAGTCGCTAACGACACATCTGATGCCACAAAAAGGTTCGTAAAAAGGTTCGTAAAAAGGTTCGTAAAAGAACCACCACAGTAAATCCATCATAGGTATGGATGGCAAATACCGAGGGATAAGCTGTCATTGACTGTCCGTTTGATTATACGGCTACGAACAGATCCCGACATTGGCTATGCGCGGCCTGTGATGGTCACATAATTGTCATAGGCCTACGACATAAATTTGGTGAGTTGAGGAGTTTTGCGTATATTAGTAACTTGTTATGCGAGCAGGCAGAGAGTGAGAGGATTTGGGGCGCACGTATGACGGCCGGACAGATAGCCAAGCGGGGCATAGAATGAAATATTAATAACACAAATAATTTAAAAGTAAACAACATTGTATGAAAGGACATCCTAAAGGGCTGATTTCAGCGGCGCTGAGCAACATGGGCGAGCGCTTCGGGTACTACATCATGAACGCGGTTCTCACACTCTTCCTTTGCTCGAAGTTCGGGCTGAGCGACGAGACGGGAGGGCTCATCTACTCATTCTTCTATGCGGGAATATACATTCTCAGCCTTGTGGGAGGCATCATCGCCGACCGCACACAGAACTACAAAGGGACAATCCAGAAAGGTCTTGTTCTAATGGCTCTTGGCTATGTCGTTCTCTCAATTCCTATTCTCGCGACTCCTGAGAACAAGTCATGGCTGCTGACCCTGACCTGCGCGGCGCTCTTCCTGATCGCGTTCGGCAACGGTCTGTTCAAGGGCAACCTCCAGGCCATCGTCGGGCAGATGTACGACAATTTCGAGGCCGAGGCCGCCAAGCAAGGTCCCGAGGCACTCAAGGAGGCACAGGGGAAGCGTGACTCCGGTTTCCAGATCTTCTACGTGTTCATCAACATCGGAGGCCTTGTCGCACCGTTCGTGGCTCCGCTTCTGAGAAGCTGGTGGCTGAAAGTCAACGGATTCATCTACAACTCACAGCTCCCTAGACTCTGCCATGAGTTCATCAGCAACGGCACCACCTCGCAGAACTTCATGGACGAGGCCGTGAAGGCGGGCGCCGATCCTGCGATGCTGGCTCAGGGCGGAGAGGCCGTAGGCACTTTCTGCACGAACTATCTGGACGTTTTCAACGCTGGCATCCACTATTCGTTCATCGCTTCCGTCGCAGCCATGATGATCTCTTTGGTGATATTCCTTGCCAACAAGAAGAAATTCCCTACTCCTGCCAAGAAGGCAGCCTCCGCCAATGCCGGCTACACCGCCGAGGAAAAGGCAACCATGGCAAAGGAGATCAAGCAGAGAATGTACGCCTTGTTCGCGGTCCTCGGCGTGGTGATCTTCTTCTGGCTTGCGTTCCATCAGAACGGACAGTCCCTCTCGCTCTTCGCGCGTGACTTCGTCAACACCGACAAGATCGCCCCGGAGATCTGGCAGGCCGTCAATCCGTTCTTCGTGATTGTGCTGACCCCTATCATCATGTGGATCTTCGGCGCCCTCGGCAAGAGAGGCAAGCAGATCTCCACTCCTCGCAAGATCGCCTACGGTATGGGTATCGCCGCCACGGCCTACCTGTTCCTGGCCATATTCTCAGGCGTGATGGGTTACCCTTCAGCCACCGATTTCAGAGGTATGGAAGTCGCCCAGCAGGCCACGATGAAGGCCGGCCCTTGGGTTCTGATCGCGACCTACTTCTTCCTCACGGTAGCGGAACTCTTCATCTCTCCTCTGGGTCTCTCGTTCGTGTCGAAGGTCGCCCCGAAGCACCTTCTCGGACTTTGCCAGGGACTCTGGCTCGGCGCGACCGCCGTCGGCAACCTCTTCTTGTGGATCGGGCCTCTGATGTACAACAAGATGCCTCTGTGGACCTGCTGGAGCGTGTTCCTCTGCATGTGTCTCGTCGCTATGGGCGTGATGCTCGGAATGGTCAAGTGGCTTGAGAAAGTTACTAAATGACAGAAGAGACAAGACGAACTTTGATCCTGTGGGCTGAGACCTACAACGACCCTCGGTACTTCCAGGAAGATCCGATAGCTTTCCCGACCTTGTTCGCGCAGCGTTTCAAGGCCGGGAAACGCTCATTGGCCGATGTGGAGACCGCGGCGGTCTTCGCGGCTCATTTCGCATGGGGCCGCAGGGCGATGATAATCCGTGACTGCGGCAGACTTTTCGAGGAAATGGACTGGAAGCCTTATGAATATGTGATGCGCGGCAAGTGGCGGGACGATGACACCAGCATCCACCGCACCGTCAAATGGAGCGAGGTCGCGGGAATATGCTCCCGTCTGAAAAAGGTCTATGAATCAAGGACTTCCCTCGAATCCCTGTCGCAGGACGAGTTCCGTACCGAAATCTTCGGCCAGAAATCCGACCTCAAGGCGCCGAACAAGAAGATCAACATGATGAGGCGGTGGATGGTCAGGGACGATGGCAAAGTGGATTTGGGAATATGGAAGGACACGGATCCCGCCGACCTTCTCATCCCATTGGACGTACACGTCTATGACGAGGCGATCGCACTCGGACTCACGTCCAGAAAGCAAAAAGACCTTGTGACCGTGAGGGAGATCACCGACTGCTTCGCGGACATATTCCCCGGCGACCCTTGCAAAGGGGATTTTTCCCTCTTCGGCTACGGTGTGACCCATCCAAAGCCTGCCAAAACAAAATAGCGAATATATTCGTATAATAATAAATGTGGCCGACAGTTTGCAATATTCGCAAATGATTGTCCGCCTTTGGAATTGATATATGCCAAGACTTTTCATCATAGCAGGTTGCAACGGTTCCGGAAAGACCACGGCATCCTACGCGCTTCTGCCGGGGATGTTGGAATGCAGCGAGTTCGTGAACTCCGACGAGTTCGCGAAAAGCCTTTCGCCGTTCCATCCGGAAAGCGCCTACGTGGCGGCCAGCCGCTATATGCTGATGAAGATGAGGTTCCTGCTCCAGAGAAAGGCTGATTTCTGCATCGAGACCACGCTTGCGACACGCTCTCTTCTCAAGGTGATCAAAGACGCGAAGGATGCCGGGTACTATGTCACGATTCTGTATTTCTGGCTGAACTCTCCGGATTTGGCAGTGGCCAGAGTGGCCGCAAGGGTGGCTGCCGGAGGGCACAACATCAAGGAGGAGACCATCCGGAGGCGCTACAATGTCGGACTTCACTACCTGTTCAGGGATTTTATGCCGATCTGCGACAGGTGGCTTCTCCTCGACAACTCGAATGTGCCGTTCTCGATTGTGGCCGAAGCGTCGGAGGACGGAAAGATAATCCGGGAGCCGGAAAAGTTCAGCAAGATCCAGGCGATCAACGAAGAATATGAAAAGCACCTGGAAGAAGAAAAAAGGAAACTAAAGAATGTACAAGGATAAGAATTTTTATCTCAACCTGTTCCAGGTCAGCGAGGCGCAGTTGGAAAGACTTGCGGCCGAAGGTTTGAAAGGGGGCGGGAGCTACTGCGACCTGTTCTTCGAGAACACTTCGTACAACGACCTGCTGCTGCGGGACGGAATCGTCTCCTCGGGTGGATTCCATATTGATTACGGTGTCGGGATCAGGGTTCTGAAAGGAGACAAGACCGGGTACGCCTACTCCGAGAGCACGGATTCGCGTTCAATGGCCGAAGCGGCTCTGGCGGCCTCCAAGATAGCTGAAGGTGCCACCGGAACAACGGCCGCGATCCGCCGCAGGATCGTCACCGCACCGAAGGACAGGTATTCATACGAATATGATTGGAGATCATCCGACGCGACACAACTTGTCCCGTGGCTGGAACAATTGAAGGAGAAGATCGCTGCGAAAGATTCTAGAATTGTGAAGATCATCGTGTCGTTCTCCGGACAGGTCAGTGACATCTTGATGTTCAACTCCATAGGAGAACTGACCTACGAGACCAGACCAATGGGAATCCTGTCGGCCTCCGTCGTGTTCAGCCAGAACGGCAGAATTGAGAACAAGAATTCATCAAGAGCCTATCGTGCGGGAAGAGAGATGCTTACGGAAGCGTTGCTGGACGAGATTGCGGACAGCATAGTCTCAGGAATTGATGACCGTTTCGCGGCCAGGCGCCCGAAAGGCGGACAGATGCCCGTCGTGATGGGGGCAGGAGCTTCGGGAATATTACTGCACGAGGCTATGGGACACGCTTTCGAGGCGGATTTCAACAGGAAAGGCCAGTCTGTCTTCTCCGAGAAAATGGGACAGAAAATCTGCGACGGAAGCATCTCGATCGTGGATGACGGAACGATTCAGTACAACAGAGGCGCGGTCAATTACGATGACGAAGGGGTTCCGGGCCAGAAGACATATATGGTAAAGGACGGTGTCCTGGCTTCTTACCTGCACGACCGGATCAGCGCCGGGTTCTACGGGGTCTCCCCTACCGGCAACGGACGGCGGGAGTCTTTCCGTTACGCTCCGATTCCAAGAATGAGGGCAACATACATGGAAAGCGGCAAGGCCGACAAGGAAAGCATCATCGCGTCCGTGAAGAAAGGAATATTCGTGGACCAGTTCAGCAATGGTGAGGTGCAGATCGGCGAGGGGGACTTCACTTTCTATGTCAAGAGCGGATTTCTGATCGAGAATGGACGGTTGACCCAGCCGGTAAAGGACATAAACATCATCGGCAACGGACCGCAGGCCTTGGCGGACATCGTGGCCGTGGGCAATGACCTGAAGATTGACGAGGGGGCATGGACGTGCGGCAAAGGACAGAGTTGTCCGGTGTCCTGCGGAATCCCTACAGTGTTGATCGACAAGCTTACAGTTGGAGGAGAATAGAATGGAAGAGATCAACGGAATGCTGACCGGGCAAGAAATGGAAGTCGCTGACGTTTGCCTGGGGAAGGCTCTCGACCTTGGAGCGGATAAGGTTCGCATCACGCTGAACAAGAGCCTGATGGAATTGTTCGGGACTCTCAACGGAGAGCTGGACAAGGTGAACCACTGCCTTGACAGGTCGATCAGCGTCTGCCTTTTCGTGGACGGAAAGTTCGGAAGTTTCTCCACCAACAGGCTGGTGGAAAGCGAGTTGGATGATTTCCTCAAAAAGGCTATCGCAACGGTAAGGATGCTTGCGGAAGACTCTTGCAGGGACTTGCCGGACAAATCCAGAACAGCGAAAAACGCCGTGACCGGCAAAGAACTCGGACTTTTTGACGAGACTTATCCTGCCCTGACATCGGACGGGAGGCTAAGGATGGCGATCGACGCGAGCATATTCAAAAAGCATTGCGGCGACGGGCTCATCTCTGAGGAGGGGGAATATTCAGACTCCATCTTCGACTCGCTGGTGATCGATTCCAATGGACTGCGCTGCCGCCACACCGAGACTTCCTTTGAATATGGGGTCGAAGTGACTGTGCAGGACGCTGACGGGAACCGGTACAGCAGTTACTGGTGGGACGCTACTCCGATGCTCAAGGATTTGAACATCAAGGACTGCGGCGAGACAGCATACCGGCGGGCGATGGCCCAGATCGGCCCGGTCAAGGTCGAGAGCGGGAAATATTCAATGGTCATTGACAGCGAGGTGGCCTCAAGGCTGGTGACACCTGTGCTGAACGCTCTGGGAGGATATTCATTGCAGCAGAAGAATTCGTTCATGCTGGATTCGCTGGGGAAGAAGATGTTTCCGGAGTGGATGAATATATGGGACAGGCCGGCGAGTGTCGGGGAGACGGGATCGAGACTGTTTGACTCTGAAGGAGTCGCGACGGCAGAGACTCCTATCATCGAAAATGGTGTTGTCAATGAATATTTCATCAACACTTATATGTCTAAGAAGATAGGGATTGAGCCGACTATCGAGGATGCCACAAGGCCGGTTCTTCTGACTTGTGTCGCGCCGTCCATCGCCAGTAAGGTCACTTCGACAAGCTCAGTGACCGATCGTGGTTCGGTCGCGGGACAAACGTCATTGGTCGCCGAGCCTGTCGAAGCGACCTGCGGCAAAGATGAACTGATGCGCCTGGTCGGCGACGGTATCCTCGTGACCGGACTCAACGGCGGCAACAGCAACTCCGCCACGGGCGACTTTTCCTTCGGAGTGGAAGGCTTCCTTTTCAAGGACGGCAAGATAGTCCACCCGGTAAGAGAGATGCTCATAACCGGCAATCTCCTCACCCTTTGGAACAATCTTTTGGCAGCCGGAAACGACGCGAGGTTCTGTAAGTCAAAACTTATTCCTACCTTAGCGTTCGGGAATGTCGATTTCAGCGCTTGACAAAGAGTCGGCAGAAACATATAACAGACGGAAAACAAACATATTAACAATAAATCATCATCATGAAAGTACAGAAAAACAATGTGGTCGAGCTGACCTACGAACTGATCGTTGACGGAAAACTCGCCGACAAGGCGACGCAGGAGCGTCCGCTTGGCTACATTCACGGAACACATATGCTTCTCCCGAAATTTGAGAGCGAGGTGGAGGGCAAGGAACCGGGCGACGAGTTCGCGTTCACCCTCACACCGGAGGAAGGCTACGGCACATTCGACGAGACGCGTCTCTTCGAGCTGCCTAAGGCTGCATTCGAGATCGACGGAAAGGTGCGCGAGGATCTTCTCGTTGTAGGCCAGATCATCCCGATGCTCAGCAACACCGGTCAGGTCGTCCAGGGAACCGTGCACGAGGTAAAGCCGGACACGGTCGTGATGGACTTCAACCATCCGATGGCCGGCAAGACCCTCAACTTCACCGGCAAGGTGGTGAGCGTCAGGGAGGCCACGGAGAAAGAGCTTAAGGAGGGTCTGCACGGAGAGTACCTTCCGCAGGAGGAGCATGAGTGCCACTGCCACAAGGGCGAGGGCGGCTGCCACGGAGGAGGTCACAAGGATGGCGAGTGCTGCCACGGCGAAGGCAAGAAAGACGGCGAATGCTGCCACGGCAACGGCGACTGCCACAAAGAGTAATTTAGGAATATGCGCACGGCGGTTGTCATACTGAACTGGAACACAAAGGAATATCTTGAGCGTTTCCTGCCCGGCCTGCTGGCCTCGGCCACGGACGGAGCGGAGATCGTTGTCGCGGACAGTGCATCCACGGACGGATCAATGGAGATGTTGTCCGAAAAGTTTCCGTCGGTAAGACAGATCCGTCTGGACAGGAACTACGGCTTCACTGGCGGGTACAACAGAGCTTTCAAGGCCGTCTGCGCACTGCCTGAAGCCGGAGATCTTGAATATTTTGTCTTGATCAACTCGGACATTGAAGTCCCAAAGGACTGGCTGGAACCACTAACCGACTGGATGGACACTCATCCTGACTGTGCGGCCTGCGCCCCGAAACTCCATTCCTGGTACGACAAGGACAGTTTCGAATATGCCGGTGCGGCCGGTGGAATGTTGGACCGTTTCGGTTACCCGTTCTGTCGCGGAAGGGTTCTCAAAAGAGTTGAGAAAGACTCCGGCCAGTACGACTCTCCGGCCAAAGTCTTCTGGGCCACAGGAGCCTGCCTGATGGTCCGCAAGACGGAATATTCAAAAATGGGAGGGCTGGACGACAGGTTCTTCGCCCACATGGAAGAGATAGACCTCTGCTGGCGACTTCAGCTGGAGGGAAAAAGCATATTCGTTGTGCCTCAGTCAGTTGTGTGGCATCTTGGCGGCGGCACACTGCCGAACGACTCTCCGTGGAAGCTGAAACTGAACTATCGGAACAACCTTCTGATGCTCCAGAACAACCTCGCGAAGACATATTCATTGCAGGAAGTGAGGGAACTGACACCGGAAAAGGCGGCTGTCAAGGCTTGCGGACGTGCCCGAGGAACCTTATTCATAAGAATGTGTCTGGACGGGTGTTCCGCGCTGGCCTATCTGCTGACAGGAAAGAAGGACTGCTTCAAGGCTGTCTGGGAGGCGCACAAGGAGTTCCGCAGCCTCTGCACCAAAACTGACGTCAAGGAGATTCAGGAATATGCCGACACACACCGCCGGATTGATGTTCCGGCACTTTTCCCGGAGTGGATCGTACCGCTGGCGATGCTCAGGGGGAACGGTATTTTTGACTATTTAAGAAAGTTGATATGAAAATCGTCATTCAGGGAGCCGGCGAGGTAGGTTCGCATCTGGCGAAGATGCTTAGTCTTGAGGCCAATGACATAACCGTCATTGACGATGATCCGCAGAGGCTTGCCAACATCAGCTCGATAGCCGACGTGATCGCCATCGAAGGAGCGCCATCCTCGCTGAGGGTGATGCGCGAGGCCGACGTGCAGAACGCCGACCTGTTCATCTCCGTCGTGCCTTTCGTGCCGCAGGATGTGAATCTTGTGAGCGCACTTCTGGCCAAAAATCTCGGAGCCAGGAAAGTTACTGCCAGAATCGATGACAACGACTTCCTGTCAGCAGAGAACAAGCTGCTGTTCAAGCAGATGGGCATCGAATTGATGTTCTATCCCGAAAGGCTTGCGGCCGACGAGATATTCGATCTGCTCAAGCATTCCTCCTCGACTGAATCCATGGATTTCGCCCGTGGAAAGCTTCAGGTCGAGGTGTTCAAACTGGAGGAGGACTCCCCTCTTCTGGACATGAAGCTCGCCGAGTTCGCCGCCATAGCCACCAGTGACGAGCTGCAGTTCCGTGTGATCGCCGTCTCACGTGGCGGAAAGACTATCATGCCAAAGTACGACACGAAGTTCATGTTCAATGACCTGGTCTTCATCATCGCCACCCGGGAGGGTATGACATTCCTGATGAAATTCCTCGGCAAGAGCAATGTTGAGATTGACAAGGTGATGATCCTCGGAGGGTCGCACATCGCCGAGCTTGTCGCCGCAAGGCTCAGCCCAAAAATCAGTTCGGTGAAGATTCTGGAACGAGACAAGGAGCGTGGAATGATTCTGTCAGAGAGACTTCCCGACAATGTGATCGTGGTGATCGGCGACGGCAGGAACTCGGACCTGCTTCTGGAGGAAGGAATCAAGGACTATGACGCGTTTCTGGCCCTGACCGGCAATGACGAGGCCAACGTTCTGGCCTGCGTCGTGGCGAAGAAGTTCGGAGTTGACCGCACCATCGCCGAGGTCGAGAACATCGAGTACATCCACCTTGCAGAAGAGATGGGCGTGGATTCGGTCATCAACAAGAAACTCATCACCGCCGGCCGGCTGTTCAAGTTCACCCTCAGCGGCAAAGCACGTCTGGTCAAGTACATGAGCGGCACCGACGCTGAGGTTCTTGAATATACCGTAGCCCCGAACAGCGCCATCACAAAAGGCACACTGAAGGATATCTCCTTCCCGAAAGACGCCGTGATCGGCGGCTTGATCCGAGGCAGCGAGTCCTACATCGCCATCGGTTCCACCCGCATAGAGCCTTACGACCGGGTCGTGGTCTTCGCCCTCCCGCACACCGTCAAGGACATCGACCGGTTGTTCCGATAGAGGACTACACTCAAGTTACGACAAAAAAATCGCACCGCATTACGATTTTGTTACCAGATGATGTCGTGTACAACAGAACCGATTGAGAACGAAAAAAGTCCACGGCTGAGTGCCTTGACAGGGAGCGTTGACTGGAAAGTCAGACGGAGAGATCAAGCCAGCGGGTTTCCTTGGTGTCAAGTTCCGAGGAGACTTCGGCGAAGCGGGTGGTGACTTTCCGGAGTTCGGCCGGGTCGGTGAGGCCGCCGTTCATCTGAGACTCAAGGGCGGACTTCTCGGCGGAGAGGGACTCGATGTCTTTCTCAAGTTGCTCAAGCTCACGTTGTTCCTTGTAGCTCAGCTTGCGCGGAGCATCGGGACGTGTCGTTTTGGAGGAAGCGTTGCCGTCAAGCGGAGATGATGCCGAAACCTGACCGGGAGCCACGGTGGCCTTTGAGGCACGTTCCTCCTCACGGGCCTTGGCGCGTTTTCCGGCTTCGAAGTCCTTGATGAACTCGCGGTACTGGCTGTAGCTGCCGATGAAGTCCTTGACCTCACCGTTTCCGCAGAAGACGAACAAGTGATCCACAAGGCGGTCCAGAAAATGACGGTCGTGGGAAACAAGGATCAATGTCCCTTTGAACTCTTTCAGGTACTCCTCAAGAATATTGATGGTCACGATGTCCAGATCGTTCGTCGGCTCGTCCATTATCAGCAGGTTCGGCTGCCTCATCAGGATGGTCAGCAGGTAGAGGCGGCGTTTCTCTCCTCCGGAAAGCTTGCTGATGCGGTTGTTCAGCATGTCGTGCGGAAAGAGGAACTGACTCAACAGATGAGTGTCGTTCACGGTCTCCAAAACTGTCTGGTTTTCATCGAACTGCATTCCGCTTTGGCGGTAGTAGCCGATCTTCAGCGACTCCCCCCTCTCGATCACGCCGGTGGTTCTACAAAGCTCACCTACCGTGGTTCGGTCAGGCTCACCAACCGTAGAAGAACCCGGATCCGACGGATCCATATTCCCGATCAGAAGATTGATGAACGTGGTCTTGCCGACACCGTTCTTGCCGACGATGCCGACTTTCTCGTAGCGCTGGAAGTTGTACGTGAAATGGCTCAGGTAGCAGTCTCCGCCGTAATAGAAACTGACATCCTTGCAGTTGATGATCTTGGTTCCGAGCCTGGAGGCCGGCCCCATCTCGCCGAGGCTCACGCTGTCGGTCCTGTAAACCTGCCCGGCCCTGTCCTTCAGCTCGTAGAAAGCGTTCTTGCGGTACTTGGCCTTGCCGGTTCTGGCGCATGGACTGGCGTGCATCCACTCCAGCTCACGGCGCAGAAGATTCTTGATCTTATCAGTCTCGGCATTGTAGTTTTCGATGCGTTCCTGCCTCTTCTCCAGATAGTTCTGATAGTCGCCTTTATAAATATATACGGCTCCGTGATCCATCTCCATCACGGTGTTGGCCACGGAATCCAGAAAATAACGGTCATGGGTCACCATCAGAAGCGTGCATCGGGCGTGAGACAGATAGTTCTCCAGAAACTCGATGCCGTCGATGTCCAGATGGTTGGTCGGCTCGTCCATCACGAAGAAGTCCGCCTCGCTGGCAAGCATCACGATGATGGCGGCACGCTTGATCTCCCCGCCCGAAAGCACCTTCATCTTACGGTCATATTCAGACATCCCGAAGGAGGTCAGAAGGCGGCGGACGCGCTGCTCATATTCAGCAAGATGTTCAGGATCAAGGTTCTTAGTCCACTGTTCGCTGTCCCGCATAATCTGATCCCACACGGTGGATTCGGGATCATATTCATACTCCTGCTCAAGGAACGCGATGCGGATGTCCTTGAGGAATATGATCTTGCCGCCGGAGTCGGAGCTGTCCTTGCCGGCCAGAATGCGTAGAAGGCTGGTCTTACCGGTGCCGTTCGGGGCGATCAGGGCGATCTTGTCGCCCTCGTTGATGTTGAAGCCGATGTGTTCAAACAGGACTTTCAGCCCGTATGACTTGGAGATGTTCTCTATCTGAAGGTAACTTGGCATATTCGTAGTAAAATGTAACCGTCAACAAAATCTTCTAAAACAACCGGCCCCGCTTTCCTGCCGCCCACAAAATTAGCGATTAATCACCAAATATTCGCTCTTCTGCCCCTCAAAATCTTCCCAGCCTCCGTCCGCATTTTGAAGTAATTTCACAAAACTCGTTCAGCCGAAGTGGCAGCGGAAGGCGGTAAAACAATGAATATGTTGAATAACTCGTGGTAAATCCTCTGAGTTTTTCAACATATTCATTAATAGGCAACGTTCTAAGGCACATTGGCATGAACGTGTTTTGTAAGATGCAACGGCCATTTGCAGTAGCAGCCGAAGGCCTTGGAACATCCGAAGCTCCGGAACCTCCGAAGCATCCGAAGCGAATCATTACGTACTGTTGTTTGTGTTTTTCAGAGTAATTTCATATCTTTGACGTGATTATGAACCAGATCCATCAGGAGTACACGATGGAAAGGAGACCGGAAAGCCTTCCCTGGCGAGGGTCATTCCGGCTTATGACGACAAGAGAACCCTACTTTCGGAAGAAAACCAACAACCAAAGAATATGAATAGATACATCATCACTATCATTGTAGCCCTTATGGCTTTAGGAATCGGCGCCAAGGCGCAGACCGTCTATTCATGTCAGTACAAAAGCGAGGCGGACGTGAAAGTCCATGTCACCAAATACAAGTCCGAGGCGGATCTGGTCGTCTACAAATGCAAGTACAAGAGCGAGGCCGAGGGCAACAAGGGGCTTTGGTTTTTTGTGAAATACAAGAGCGAGGCGAAAAAGAAGTTGTTTTTCGTGAACTACAAGAGCGAGGCCGACATTGTGATTTATTTTACTGACTACAAGAGCGAGGCCGGATGGAGGAACAATAGCAAAAAACATCTGATGTACTGACGTTTAGAAAGTACGTCTTGTCATTGATCGCGGCTCTGGTGGCCGCGGTCGGTGTTTCCGCCCAGAGCCACATCCGGCATTGGCGAGCGGCCGCACCAAATATTCGCGCCACACAGTAGTTCTCAGAGATAGACCGAAGAGTTTTTCCACCAACTTTCCGTCAGCACTCATCCTCAAACGGGATTTCTTTTGCGCGGAGGGGAGAAGAATCACGTTTTTTGTGTAAGTTTGCAGTCCCAACGGAAAGGGGGCTATGGGCGATGCGGCAGGTGGCCTTCCCGTCATGTGCGGGGATGGAAAAGCGTATAGGGATGTTGAATATTCATAAAAGTTAAATGACTGAGAATATGAGGTTTACGAATAGGATTCTGATGATGGCACTGCTGGTGGCGGGTCTTTTTGCGGTGTCTGTCGACGGGTATTGCTGGGGGCAGAAGGGGCATGATGTCACTTGCGCTGTCGCGCAGCGGCATCTTACCCGAAAGGCGGCAAGGAAGATTGACGAAATACTTGACGGGAAGACCATTGTGTACTGGGCGAATTGGATGGACAATGCCAGCCACACTCCTGAATACAGGTACACCAGCTCGTGGCATTACAGAAACACTGACGAGGGCGAGACTTTCAGCGGAGCTCCCCTTAACGAGAACGGCGATGTCGTCCGCGCCGTCAACGAGCAGATAGCGGCGTTAAAAAGCGGGAAGCTTGACAAGGAGAAGCAGGCGCTATCATTGAAGTTCCTGGTCCACCTTATGGGCGACCTGCATTGTCCGATGCACATGGGACACAGGTCGGACCGCGGCGGCAACAGATGGCAGGTGCAATTCTTCAACAACGGTACTAACCTTCATTCCATCTGGGACACCGGAATCATCGAGAGCGCCCACAAATGGACATATTCGGAATGGGTCGAGCAGATTGACACCAACCCTCGGGCCGAGAACAGAAAGATGGCGGAAGGGTCTCCGGAATCCTGGGGCGAGGAGACCTACGGGATCTGCAGGACAATCTACGCCTCGACTCCTGTCGGCTCAAAACTGTCCTATGACTACGTGGGCGAATGGAGCGGGACGGTGGAAGTCCAGCTTCTACGCGGCGGCCTGCGGCTTGCCGCTGTCCTGAACGACATTTTCAGATAGCCCGGAGGAGCATCAGAAACCGAAATAGTTCCGGGCGTTGTTGTAGGAGATGTCGCGGACCATACGGGCGACAGTGTCAATCTCGGATGCCGGAATCTTGCCGGCCTCGACATCGGTGCCGATGATGTCGCAGAGGATGCGGCGGAAATACTCGTGGCGAGGGTAGCTGATGAAACTGCGTGAGTCTGTCAGCATACCGACGAAACGGCTCAAAAGGCCAAGGGAGGACAGTGTGTCCATCTGGCGGCGCATTCCATTCTCCTGATCGAGGAACCACCAGCCGGAGCCGAACTGCATCTTGCCGGGAACCGTGCCGTCGTTGAAATTGTACGCCATCGTGGTCATTACCTCATTGTCCTTCGGATTGAGGCAATAGAGAATGGTCTTCGCAAGGTTGCCGGTCATGTCCAAGACATCGAAGAATCTGTTTCCGGCCACGGCTATTGGCTTGTCATTCATCGAATCACAACCTGCGTCAGGTCCGACACCATTGAATAGCCTCGTACAGTTGTTGCGCAAAGGCCCTACGTGGAACTGCTGCGTCCACCCGGACTCCGCGTCCATCACGGCAAGGTCGTACAGGACGGCACTCTTGTACTTGACAGCGTCATATTCATCAACAGGCATTCCTGAAAGGGTGGTTTTGAATATTCTTTCAATCTCGCTTTCATCATATTCCTCAGCATAGAATGTGTCGAGACCGTGGTCCGAAAGGCGGCAGCCCATCGACCCGAAGAAGTCGTGACGCTTGCGGAGAGCCTCGATCAATGTTGAATATGACCGGATCTCGATTCCGGCAGCCTCGGAGAGTCTCCCAAGATATTCATTGAAAGACTTGACATCCTCGATTCCCATCACCTTGTCAGGCCTCCAGGTAGGCAGCACCTTGGTGCCGAACGGGTGTTCCGCGATCTGTTTGTGCCAACGCAGGTCATCCGCCGGGTCATCGGTCGTGCAGACCACCTCCACGTTGAACTTCCGGATAAGCGCCTGGCCGCGGAACTCCGGGGTGGCCAGCTTGGCGTTGCACTCCTCGAAGATCTCACGGGCGGTCTCCGGCTTCAGAACCCTGTCTATTCCAAAAACACGGCTCAGCTCCAGATGCGACCAGTGGTAGAGAGGATTCCGCATGAGGTAAGGCATGGTCTCAGCCCACTTTTCGAACTTTTCCCAAGCTGACTTGTCTCCGGTGATATATTCCTCCGGCACTCCGTTCGCCCTCATCGCGCGCCATTTGTAGTGGTCGCCGCTGTGGCCGTCCACCAGCCAAAGCTGGGTGATGTCGCGGAACCGGACGTTCTCGGCGATCTCCCGTGGTGAAAGGTGACAGTGATAATCGATTATCGGCAGGTTCTCGGCCTCGCCGTGGAACAGCAGCCGCGCCGTCTCGTTGGACAGCATAAAGTTTTCGTTGATGAATGCGCTCATTATTCTATCTTTATACGGTTTCTTACGGACATCCTCCGGACAGACAACGGTGGCTCCGTCTGACAAATTTAACCACCCTAAGGATAAATCGCAAGAGAAAACAAGAGAAACCAGTGTTTTGATTCTTCAAAAAAATGTTGTTATCTTTGAACGATTACTAATAACCGACACCATATATGATGAAAAGCAAATCCCTGAAGTCTCTTATCCTGGCCGGAATCGCGGTGACTTCATCGGCTTGCTCCGAACGTGAAGCGGAATCACCACACCCAAACATCGTTTTCATCCTCGCCGACGACCTCGGCTGGGGGGATCTCGGCTGCTACGGCCAGACTTTGTTCCAGACTCCAGGCATCGATTCCCTGGCCGCGAACGGCATACGGTTCACCCAATGCTATTCCGGCACGACCGTCAGCGCGCCGTCACGCTCCTGCCTTCTGACAGGCACCCACAGCGGACACACCCCGATCAGGGGAAACGTGGAACTCGACCCTGAAGGACAGTTCCCGCTTCCTTCAGGGACACCGACGATCTTCCACGACTTGAAGGCGGCGGGCTACAGGACAGGAGCTTTCGGCAAATGGGGATTGGGATTCGTCGGCACAAGCGGCGACCCGAACAAGCAAGGGATCGACGAGTTCTACGGCTTCAACTGCCAGCTTCTCGCGCACAGCTACTACGCCGACCACATCTGGCATAACTCCGAAAGGATCGAATTGAAAGACAATGTGGACTCCATTCCTTACGGACAGGGAACCTACATTCCGGACCTCATTCATGAAAAAGCCCTCGAGTTCATGGAGACTTCGGCAAAAGAGAAGCAGCCTTTCTTCTTATGGTACCCTACGACAATCCCTCACGCCGAACTGATTGTCCCGAAGGACAGCATCATCGACAGGTTCATCGGGAAATATCCGGAGACCCCGTATCACGGGACAGACAGCGGGCCGGGATTCCGCAAAGGCGGCTATTGCTCCCAGGAATATCCTCACGCGACATTCGCCGCGATGGTCACAAGACTTGACACCTACGTGAGCCAGATTGTCGCCAAACTCAAGGAACTCGGAATCTATGACAACACGATCATAATATTCTCTTCCGACAACGGACCTCACATGGAAGGAGGGGCCGATCCTGACTTCTTCGACTCCAACGGCCCTTGGAGGGGCTACAAGAGGGATGTTTACGAAGGCGGAATCCGGGTGCCGATGATAGTAGGCTGGAAGGGGCGCGTCGAAGCGGGGAGAGAGTCCGACCTCATCTGCTCGTTCTGGGACATGATGCCGACCATTAGAGAGATGACCGGGGCAAGCGAGGACGACCTCACCGGCATGGACGGTGTCAGCCTGATCCCCGAACTGACAGGCAAGGAAGGACAAAAGGAGCATGAATATCTTTACTTCGAGTTCCAGGAACTCGGAGGCCGCCAGGCTGTCAGGAAAGGAGACTGGAAACTCGTCCACATGAACATCAGGGGCGACGACGACTGGTACGAGCTCTACAATCTCCGCGAGGATCCCGGTGAGACCCGTGACCTCATCGGCTCCCGGCCGGAGAAGTTCGAGGAACTCAAAGCCATAATGAAGGAGGCCCACGTGCCGAATCCGGATTTCCCGATCCTCAGAGAAGAGTTCCGGTAATGCTTGAGCATGAAGACATAGTTCTGACAAATGTTGCCAGAGGGGACAACGCCTCCTTCGGCGTCCTGTTCAATCACTATTATCCCAAAGTCAGGGTGTACCTGACAAACGTTCTGGAAGACAAACATTCGGCGCAGGACATCGCGCAGGACATCTTCGCCAAAATCTGGATCCTGCGCAAAACCTTGCCCGAGATCCGTGACTTCGGCTCGTACCTTTTCGTCATGAGCAGAAACTCCTGTCTTGCCCACATGAAGAAGCGCGGCAGGAGTACCTCCATTCACGATCTGGAACTGGTCGAGGAGCATGCCATAGACGAAATGCTGCACTCTGACGAGCTCAGGAGCAGGATATTCAGGATTGTCGATGACATGCCGTCACGCAGAAGGCAGGTGTTCCTGATGAGCAGGGAGGAGAACAAATCGAATATGGAGATCGCGGAAATACTATGTATCAAGAAGAAAACGGTAGAGAATCTTCTCAACGCCGCCCTCCGGCAGCTACGCCGCTCGCTTAACGCGATCCTCTTTTTCTGATTTATTTATTTTTTTTCAATTTTCAATGGGTGCGAAGGCCGCTTTCGCACTCTTTATTGTTGTAAGTCCGTTCTTAAATCGTTAAAACAACAAGAAACATGAATGTGTCTTTCAAAGATTGGGATTCGATTGACGGCTCATCCGTCGATGAAAAAGAAATAAGACAGGCTTGGCGTGAGACCATGCGCAGAGCCAAGGCCATGGAAAGGGCGAGCCTCACCTCGACCGCAAGGCACCGCGCGCTCAGGTTCGCAGCCGGGTTCTGTGCGGCCGCGGCGATTGCGTCCGTCGGCGTGTTCATCGGCCATAAGACCTCAGTCGTAAGGCCGGACATGAGGCAGTGCGAAGTCATCGCCGGATCATTGCAGAAAAGCGAGGTGTCTCTTCCTGACGGCAGCAAGGTCTGGCTTAACTCGGACAGCCGTATCGCATATTCAATGACATTCGGAACCGCCGACAGGACAATCACTCTCCATGGGGAGGCCTATTTTGATGTCGCGAAGAATGAACAGATTCCTTTCATAGTTAACTCCTCCGGATTGAGTGTCAAGGCTCTGGGTACAAAATTCAACATTCGGTCATTCGACGATGAGGATGTGACCGTCACCTTGATGGAAGGCAAGGTGCTTGCCTCCGCGGGAGAGGACAGCGCTGTCCTTCTTCCTTACGAGCAGGTCTCGCTGGACAAGACTAACGGCAGGTTAGGCGAGGTACGGCGCGTGGATTCCCGCACCGCGCTTCCATGGAGGATGAGCGAGCTGGTCTTCGAGAACCTTAGCCTTGAGCGCATAGCGGAGATGCTTGAGAGCATCCACAACATCGAGGTTGTCTTCATGGATCAGACAATCAAGGAATATAAATACACAGGAGTTGTACCAAACACGTCACCTGCCGAGGTTCTTGACATAATCTCCGAGACCTCGCCGGTGTCGTTCCGCATCAACGGCAACACCATCGTACTCAACATTAAAACAAATAAAACAAAATGAGGTACAAACTAATCCTATTGGCATCAATGATGATGCTCATGATGGCGGGGTTCACTACTCCGTCAATGGGACAGATCACTGTCTCGGTGAAAGACAAGCCCCTCACGGAGGTCATGCCTCTTGTCGAGAAACAGGGCGGATTCAGATTCTTCTATAGCAACACCCTTCCGGATCTCGATGCCAAGGTCACCCTGTCCGTGGAGAACGCCGGCATCCCCCAGACTTTGGACAAGATGTTCGCCGGCCTGAGGATCGCCTACGAAATCAGGAACGAGAAACTTGTCGTGCTGACCGCACGTGAGGACAGCCGCCAGCAAGGGAAGAGCAACGGGGACAACACCGTTTCCGGTACAGTCCTGGACAAAAGCGGACAACCTGTGATCGGACTCACCATCAGGGAGAATGGCACAACCAACGGAACAGTGACGGACGAGAACGGAAGATGGTCGCTGAAGGTTTCCAAAACGGATTCCGAACTCATCTTCGAGTCCTTGGGCTACAAGACATTACGCATCAAGGCTGCCGGAAGGCAGACTGTAAATGTCACAGTCGAGGAGGACACGACCTTGCTTGACGAGATTGTAGTCGTGGGTTATGGTGTCCAGAAGAAAGTCAACATCTCGGGATCGGTGTCTTCCGTGAAGATGGACGACATCCTCCAGGATCGCCCGGTGTCCAATGTGGCCTCCGCACTGCAAGGCGCTATTCCTGGCCTTTACGTGACCACAGGCTCCTCAGGAAACCTTCCGGGACAGACCGGGAAGTCCCTCCAGATCAGGGGGACATCCTCATTCTCAGGAAGCTCCAATCAAGTCTCCGGCATCTCGCCGCTTGTCCTCATCGACAACGTCCCGGGAGACATCGACGCGCTGAATCCGGATGACATCGAGTCCGTGACAGTCCTGAAAGACGCCTCCTCATCAGCGATCTACGGTGCCCGCGCCGCCGCCGGCGTGATACTGATCACCACCAAGAGCCCTAAGAAAGCCGAAAGGATCTCTATCTCCTACAACGGAAGCATCGGTTTTACCAATGCCGTGAACACACCTGAAATGGTTGACATCGCGACATACATCGGTGTCTACAGGGACGCGTTCAACACCAACACCTACGGTGCGGCGCAAGACCAGAACTTCGACAAATGGCTTGAATACCTCAACCTCTACAAGACCAACAAGTCCGCACTCTCATCACAAGGAACGCTCTACGACAATGGAATATTCGTACCTGACTCCGACGGACTCAGGTACTACCTCACAGAAGAGGATCTCTACAAAAGGATGATGGAGACCGGAATAGTGGAGAACAACAATGTCTCTGTCAGCGGAGCCACCGACAGGATAAGGTTCAGGATGTCTGGAAACAACTTCCGTGAGAACGGCCCGTTGGCAGGACGCAAGGACACCTACAGCCGTACTTCCGTGAACGGCATGATCCAGGCCGACATCACATCCTGGTTCACACAGGAGCTGAATTTCTATTTCACGCAGCAGCATAGGAAGATGCTCATCGACGAGTCAGGCTCCCTGTACGGCGTGAGGAACTTCAATTTCATGCCGGACGGACCGGATCCGGTGCAAAAAGACGGAAAGGAATATTACATCCGCACTCCGAGGAACGTGATCGACCGCGCCAATGCCGCGAAGACGACCATCGACCAGCCACGTATCTTCTCAAAATCAACGATAAGACCGTTCAAGGGAATGGAGGTTGTCTTCGAATATACCTACCAGAAGAATCTCACCAACTTCAATTACGATTCCGGAAAGTATTTGTTCACTGACATCCAGCTGAACTATACCACCGATCCGACGCACGACTATTCCATCGCACGTCATTACAATGACTACCGCAGCGCTATCAACGCGTATGCGACCTACAGGTTCGACATCGCCGGCAAGCATCACTTCTCAGTGATGGGCGGATTCAACCAGGAGTACTACAACTACGAATGGTACAACACCAGGGCGGAGGATCAGGCTTTCCTCAACATTCCTTCGATGAGCAACGCGCAAGGACAGGTCAAGACAGCCGACAGCTATCTCAACTACGCCCTGCGAAGCGCTTTCGGACGAATCAACTACAACTACGACGAGCGCTATCTTGTTGAGTTCAGCGGACGTTATGACGGATCATCCAAATTCCCGAAAGACACCAGATTCGGTTTCTTCCCTTCATTCTCTGTCGCATGGAACGCCACGAACGAGGCGTTCATGAGCGGTACACGCCGGTGGTTGTCAGAACTCAAGCCAAGGTTCTCCTACGGCTCGATCGGCAACCAGACTTCCGTGGGCTACTATGACTACTACTCCACCATGGGGCTGAACACCAAGAGCGATGTCTGGCTTAAAGGCACCGACGAGAGTTATGTCACATCAATCGGCATGCCGGGAATCGTCAGCGACTCCTTCACTTGGGAGACGATCACCACCACGAACGCGGGACTTGACTTCGGACTGTTCGGCGGAAGCCTTGCCGGCTCGTTCGACTGGTTCAGGCGCGACACCAAGGACATTCTTTCCCAGAGCGTCGCCCTGCCGTCTGTGTTGGGTGACTCCGCTCCGATGCAGAATGTCGGAAAGATGCGTACCACGGGATGGGAGTTCCAGCTATCCTACAAAGGCAGCATCGGGCGCGAGATCCTCTACAACGTAGGCTTCAACGTCTCGGACTACAAATCAAAGGTGATGAGTCTCAACTTCAACGAGGAAAAGAGCCTTGGCTACCTCTATGAAGGAATGATGGCCGGAGAGATCTGGGGCTACAGATGGGACGGCTTCTACTCTGTGGACGACTTCAAGGACACGGCGACCTGGCAGCTAAAGGACGGCGTGACCGGAATCACCGGTTCCAGCCCGCGTCCCGGAGACTTCAAGTACAAGAACCTTAGGGACAATGAATATAGTGACGAGGACACCGGTATGATCAACTCCGGCAAGGGAACAGCCAACAACCCTGGTGACATGACCGTCATAGGCAACAGTACTCCTCGTTTCCAGTACGGATTCAATTTCAACATCTCCTATAAGGGATTCGACCTCGGAATAATGATCCAGGGTATCGGAAAGCGCGACTACGCCGCGATCAACCCTTACACCTACACATTGAGCGCCTCGGATCCAGGCTGGTTCCCGGTCTTCGCAGGAACGACTGACTACTGGAAGCCTCTGAGCACCGACTCCGGCAGCCCGGACTACTACAAGGCCGCTGACAGCGGAGCCAAACTTCCGCGCATCTACGGAAGTACCATCAAAGGCCTCTCCAACGCCTCTTCCAACCGTTTGGTCAACGATCACATGCTCCAGAGCGCGGCTTATCTGAGGGTCAAGAACCTTTCACTGTCATATTCATTCCCTAAGTCGCTGATCGGAAAAGCCGGTCTGGGCGGCCTGAAGGTTTATGTCAGCTGCGAGAACCCATTCACTGTCTCGTCTCTTCCTAAGGGCATCGATCCCGAGACTCTCGGATGGTCCTACCCTCTCTACCGCACCGTGTCATTCGGCATGAACATCAAACTTTAACCCCTAACAATCTGACAAAGATGAAAAATCACATCATATATCCAGTACTATGCGTCTGGGCATTGTTCGGAATGACCTCCTGCAATGACAGTTTCCTCGACCTTTCTCCAAAGGGTGCGATCACAGACGCGACCGCATTCACCTCATTCGAGTCCTGCTCCGACTATGTGGCAAGTCTCTACGACGTGTTCAACGGCCACACCCTGTTCCAGGGACCCGCTCCTGTCAGCGGAGCTCTCGGAACATCAACAAGAGACACCTGGTCAGGACTGCTGACAAACTACGCCTCCGGCTGGGGCACCATTCCAAACGCCTACGCCAACCAGACTGTCACGGTTCCCGTCTCAAGCAGCACCTACACTTTGCCTTACCGATGGATCCGTCAGGCCAACATCCTGCTCGCACACATCGAGGAGCCGAAAGTGACCGACGCCCAGCGTAAGTACCTTGAGGCTGTCGCCAGATTCTTCAGAGCCTACTGCCACTACGCCCTTCTGGTCAATTACGGAGACTGCATCTACGCGGACGGACTTCTTACCGAGAGTTCGGAGGAACTGTACAAAAGCCGCGACCCTCGCCTGATGGTCGCCGACAGGATCCACTCGGAACTCACATGGTGCATACAGAACATTCCTGACGAGATCGCGGAGGCGAACACCATCAACAGCACTGTCTGCAAGGCGTTCCTCTCACGTTTCTGCCTGTTTGAGGGAACATGGAGAAAGTACCATGGCATCAAAGAGGACGGTCAGTACATCTCCGGCCAGAAACTTCTTGAGGAATGTTTCGCGGTGTCCAAGGAACTGGCGGAAAAAGGAACACCTCTGTTCAGGGGCGACGGCAACGACAGGCACGAAGGCAGCGGCTGGGGTCAGATGTGGACTACCGATGACCTCGGGACGGTTCCTTCAGTGTTCCTCTATGTAAAATACGTCCAGGACATAAAGATGCACCGTCTGGGACATTTCCAGCACATAGCCAGCGCCTCTCTTGAGATGCCGCAGGCAACAGTTGACCTTTATCTTACAAAGGACGGACTTCCTATTCACAACGCCGCCGTGGAATACTTCGACTACACCAAGGCCAACGGCTACACCAAGGCCTCGAAGCCGTACGACTACGCCAACTGCGACCCTTATCTGACATTCCGTAACAGGGATACCAGACTTGCCCAGATGGTCATTCCTCCTTACCACGTCAACCTTGTCGGCGTGAACGAAGGAGCGACGGACAACAGCAACTGCTGGGTACCGGACGACAGCGCGGACGGAAAGTACTCCGAGTACCTCGACCAGTTCGCCTACCGCGGTACCCAGGGCAAACTGAAGGACGGCAGGACGTACTGGTGCAGTCCGAACTTCAATCTCGGCTACCATCAGATCGAAACGCACAAATCCCTTCCTTCGACCAACTGGGCGGGCAACGTTCTGGTCAATGAGCCTCACACCCAGGCTGTGAACTCACAGGACTGGAGCGGTGGAAAGACACAGTACGGTTCCGGCAAAGGATTCCAGAAAGGCCACAGCGGCTATTTTGTCTGGAAGCACGTCGCCAACTGGGACCGCCAGTTCGCAAGCGGCACCGCCGATGTCTCTGACAAACCGGTGTTCAAACTGGAGGAGATTCTGCTCAACTATGCCGAGGCCGCGTTTGAACTGGGAAGATTCAACCAGGGTGTCGCCGACGCCACCATCAACAAGCTTCGTGAAAGAGCCGAGGTCGGAAGGATGGTTGTCTCCGCCATCGGAGAGGATTTCGATCCGGACAGGGACAAGAGCGTGGATCCTGTGCTTTGGGAAATCCGCCGCGAGAGGCTGATTGAGCTGATGGGTGAGAGCTTCTCGTTCGAGGACGTGCGCCGCTGGAAGAAAGCCGCGTGGTTTGTAAACAAACAGGCCTGCGGAGTCTGGGTTGACGCCGACAATGTCAGTGCGGTACGTTCCGGAACCGGCGGAGGCACAGGTCTTCTGGACAACAGCACAAGGCTTGAGGCTGACATCGCCACAGTGACGGCACAGGGAGGCGGCCACCTCTACTACTACCTCGATCCTGTGGTGGCCGGAAAGGGATGGAAAGATGCCTACTATCTGCAACCTCTTCCATCCGAGGAACTTCTCCTGAACAAGAATCTCGAACAGAACCGGGACTACTAGCCCCGGAATCCGTTCAGAAAGCCCGTCAGGCTTCACATAACCTTCGACCGGAGAGACGGACAGCGCTCCTTTCCGCTCTCCGGTTGTCGCTTATCAGGCGGAGGAACATAATCGGTCAAGTTATCTTTTGACAATAATCAAAGAAAAAAATGAAAAGAGTAATTTTGCTTGCCAGCATACTGATGTCTTTCGGCATGGTGGCACAGACCCATCAAATCAAGAAATGCACATCATTTTACGGCGATGTAAAGGATTACATTCTCTATCCGCAGGCCATACCTCCGTATGAAAGTTCCGACTTGATTGCGGAGGTCCTGCCCGACAGGTACCGCTACCACTCCGCCGAAGGAGACATGTGGCCGTTGACCTGGGGAAAGGACGACTTCATCTACCTTGGCGCCGGAGACAACAAAGGGTGCAGCGTGAATGTCTGGCGGGCGACAACATATTCAAAATTCAATCTCGGCCACATGACGCAGACTTCCGAGTGGTCCATGGACATGATCTGCGCCTCGCCGGCTCCCGACGATTCCCTGCTCGCCGCTGACAGCCGGCTGCAAGGTGTCAAACCGGCTGGACTGATCGACATTGACGGAACCCTCTATATGAGTTTCGAGGCCCAGAACTATGGGGATTTTCCATTGTTCCGCCGACAGCACAACCTATTCGGATGGATCGCGGTCTCAAAGGACGGCGGCAGGTCTTTTGACAACAACGCCGTTCCGTTCGATTTCTTCGAGGGAAAGCTTTCGTCCTGTCATTTCCTTCAGTTCGGAAGGGGTTACGAAGGAGCCAGGGATGAATATGTCTACGCCTACTTCCCCTATGACGAGGACAATGGGGAGAGCTATTGGGAAAACAACGACGCCCTCCTGCTGGGAAGGGTGCCAAAAGACAAGATCCTTGAAAGGAACGAATGGGAATTCTTCGCATCGTCAGATCCTCTGAAGCCGGAATGGACTAAGGATGAGGCCGGTGCGAAACCGGTCTTCCGCTACTACAAGATGACCGGAGCCAACCACGTCGCCTACAATGCCGGTCTTGGACGCTACATAATGGGCAACTACAGTTTTGTCGATTCAGAACTCCACCCAAGGCCGATCCATCAAGTGACCTATCCGGAAGCTTCGCGTTCACAGCTGACCCTCTATGAGGCTCCGGAGCCGTGGGGACCATGGAGGATCTTCCACAGGGACGATGACTGGGGAACCTACGGAGACTATCAGCCTAACTTTCCCACCAAATGGATGTCTGAGGACGGAAGGATAATGATGATGGTCTCCTCCGGTTCGTGGGATGATTACAACCTTGTATGCCAAAAGATCGCTCTTCGCCTTAAGGGTGACTCCGGCTTTCCTGCCGAAGCCTCAGGTTTTCTTTTCAAGGTCAAATGAGAATACGGTGACGGCGGAAGGATAATGGGAGGACGGATGTCTGACATTATGTCAGCGATTCGGTTATTGGCAGACAATTTGATATCTTTGCAGTCGCTTCGGATGGCCAAGGTTGCCATCCGGGGCGTTATTGTTGATAATTAGGAGAATCAAGATATGAGCAAAAAGAAAAACAAGGAACAGGAAGAGTTGAGGCAGTCCGCACAGGCTGCCGGAGAGGCAGAGAAGAAGGCTGACAT
The DNA here is from genome assembly GCA_900544195.1 of uncultured Alistipes sp. GTDB lineage: Bacteria > Bacteroidota > Bacteroidia > Bacteroidales > UBA932 > Cryptobacteroides. Next base: position 40,380 of record UQUJ01000014.1, read on the forward strand.
TGAAAGCAAGGAGGAGACTCCCGCTGTGGACAAGGAGGCGAAGGAGATTGAGGAGAAACTCGCCAAACTGTTGAAAGAGAACGAGGAGCTGAAGGCGAGCGTTGCAAAGGAAAAGGATGACTACGTGCGTCTGATGGCCGATTTCGAGAACTTCCGCAGGCATTCCGCCGAGGCGAAGCTGGAGCTTGTGTCCTCCGCTTCAGCGGACACGATCAAAGGCCTGCTTCCGGTTCTGGATGACTGCGAAAGAGCGATGAAAATGCTTGACGAGAACTCCAAGGACGAAGTCGCCAAGGAAGGCACTGCGTTGATATTCAATAAACTGATGGCATACCTCAAGACCAGGGGACTGGAGGTCATCAAGGCCAAGGGGGAGAAATTCGACACGGATTTTCACGAGGCGGTGGCGCAGTTCCCGGTTCCCGAGGAGGACAAGAAAGGTCTGGTCTATGACGTGGTGCAGACCGGCTACACCCTTTCCGGCAAGGTCATACGCTACGCCAAGGTGGTTGTAGGAATATAGGAGGTTTCCGAATATGGCAGAAAAAAGAGACTACTACGAGGTGTTGGGGGTCGCCAAGACCGCCAGTGCCGATGAGATAAAGAAAGCATACAGGTCAGCGGCCATGAAATGGCATCCTGACAGGTGGGTGGATGGTACGGACGCAGAGAAAAAGACCGCCGAGGAGAAATTCAAGGAGGCCTCGGAGGCATATTCAGTGCTCAGCGACCCGGACAAGAAGGCAAAATATGACCAGTACGGATTCGCCGGTGTGGATGGTCAGGGGGCGCCTGACTTCAGCGGCGGGTTCGGCAACCTGAACGACATCCTGAACGATCTGTTCGGAGGTGGATTCAGCGGATTCTCCGGTTTCGGGGGATTCGGAGGAGGGACTCAGGGCAGAACCCAGCAGAGGGTCATGAAAGGACGTGACATCCGGACAAGGATCCGTCTCACACTTGAGGAGATAGCCACCGGGGCCGAAAAGGAGATCACAATCGAGCGTAACAGACCTTGCCCGGACTGCGGAGGACGAGGGGCAAAGAACGCTTCCGATGTCAAGACCTGCCCGACCTGCAATGGCAGCGGCCAGACACAGCGTGTGGTCAACTCGCTGTTCGGGAGGACGATGACATATTCAACGTGCCCTCAGTGCGGCGGCGAAGGGAAGGTCATCAACAATCCTTGCCGCACCTGTGGCGGCACTGGTTTAGTCCGCAGACGCGAGACTGTAAAGGTCAAGATCCCGGCCGGTGTCGAGGATGGCATGCAGCTGACAATCAGGGGCGAGGGGCATGCCGCACCTCACAATGGCGTGAACGGCGATCTCCTTGTGATCATCGAGGAGATTCCGCACTCATCATTGAAACGCGACGGCAAGAACCTGTTTTATTCGACGGTGATTTCCGTTACGGACGCAATCTTGGGAACAGAGATCACAGTCCCTTGTCTGGACGGTTCGTACAAGGTGAAAGTCGATCCCGGAACTCAGTCCGGCACCGTGATGAAGCTTCGCGGAAAGGGACTCCCCGCCGTAAGCGGGTACGGAAGCGGAACCGGAGACCTTTACGTCAAGATTCTGGTATGGATTCCGAAGAGGCTCTCCTCCGATGAGAAAAAGGCGATGGAGGAGATGCGTACAAGCCGCTCGTTCACCCCGGATCTTTCCCGTGATGACAAGGCGCTGTTCGACAAGATGAAGAACATTTTCTAAATGAGAGGCAAATTAATAATCGGTGTGATGGCCTTCCTGTGCGTTTCGTGCGGGAGGGCTGTTTCCATTCTTGACAGCGACTTCAGTCTGGATCATGTCATTGAAGTCGAAGGCCGCCAAGGGGTCGCGACCGACGGGGATTTCTATTATATTTCAGGATCCACCGCACTCTACAAATACGACATGAAAGGCAACCTGGTCGCAAAAAACGAGAATCCGTTCAAGGATCTCCAACTGGAGTGCAACCACATCGGAGACATCGATGAATATGACGGTGAGATCTACGCCGGATGCGAGTTTTTCCTTGATGGGGTAGGCAGGAACATCCAGACTGCGATCTACGACGCCGCCACACTTGAATATAAACGATCCATCCCTTGGGTACCGGAATCAGGACAGGTGGAATGCTGCGGCCTCGCCGTGGACAGAGACCGCCATGAGGTCTGGATGGCCGACTGGGTCCAGGGCTCAGAACTTTACTGCTATGACCTCAAGACCGGAAACTATCTGAGGAATCTCACACTCAGCCCCGCCCCGCGACTCCAGCAGGGAATCTACTGCGTGGAGGGGCAGATGTTGATCTCATGTGATGACGGTGACGCGGAGAAAGGCGAGCCGGACAATATCTACAAGGCAGATCTCAAGACCGGCGAGGTGACACTCTACAGAAGCATGGACGACTTCATCCTGACCGGTGAGATCGAGGGGCTTACTATGAATCCAAAGAACGGGGATCTCATCGTGATGTCAAACAGGGGCGCAAGGATCATCCTTGGCATGCCAAAAGGTTTCTACCCAGGCTACGACCGTGAGATCCACGACATCTACATCTACACTCCGGACAACAGCAAACGATAATGGTAAATCACTTTCGGAGAGACCATTTCAGGCTTTTCACGGTGAAATTCTTTTAAGGAAAATGAAAATGATAAGTTGCTTCTGATTAAGAGAAGATTTTCGAGGATAGCTCTTTTTTTGAAGAAGGAGTGTGCCGGTGGCACATGACTGATGAGAAAAGAGATCTAGACCGAAAAGATTCCTTAAGATGATGCAGGTTATTTTTTAATGATTACTAAATAATCGAAAAAAGTTTTTGGATTTAAGAAAATATTCGTACATTTGCAGTCCGAAAACAAGAGCAACCGCTTACGGGTCGTTATCAGATGTGCGTAATGTTGCCACAAAAATTATTGAGAGATGGATTTGATTAAAGTAGTAGAACAGGCTTTCGCTAACGAGAAAGTCTCTACGTATCCAAGATTCAAGGCCGGTGACACAATCACCGTTACCTATAGAATCAAGGAGGGTGACAAGGATAGACTTCAGAAGTTCAGAGGCGTGGTTATCCAGCTTAGAGGCGCTACTCCTCAGACAAAGACTTTCACAGTCCGCAAGATTTCAGGAGGCATCGGAGTTGAGAGAATTTTCCCGATCCAGTCACCGTTCATTGACAGCATTGAACTGAACAAGGTCGGTAAGGTTCGCAGGGCAAGAATCTTCTATCTGCGTCAGCTCTCCGGTAAGAAGGCAAGAATCAAGGAGAAGAAACTCGCTTTCGTTAAGGAAGAGCAGGCTTAGTCCTTGTAGAGATAAAGTCGGAGCAAGTCTCCGACAGACTGGTCCCCTAGCTCAACTGAATAGAGCATTTGACTACGGATCAAAAGGTTACAGGTTTGAATCCTGTGGGGATCACTAAGATGCGAGGCTGTTAAACACACTATCGGCTTCGCATTTTTTGCGGAATTAGCTCAGTTGGTAGAGCGTTGGCTTCCCAAGCCGAAGGTCACGAGTTCGAGCCTCGCATTCCGCTCCAGATTAAGGTCAAGGAGACAGTCCTTGACCTTTTTTGTTTTCTATACGTTGTAACTCTCGGCCAATGTAAGACTTTGCAAGAGGCCAATAGCGAAAGGAAACGCTCAAAATTCTATCCATCAATAAATTACAGCAACAAAAATATCCACTCAAAACACTTTTGTAAAACTTTTTCAAGGTAAATTTGCTGGCGCAAGCTATTAAAACAACGTATTACGATCAGCTAACATAACATTCACTGCAATGAAAAAGAGAAAAACGGCGATGCTCGCATATTCATTGGGAATCATCCTCTGTGCGGCAAGTATTGCATCCTGTGGGAAAAGCCCCCTGGCAAATTATTTCGACTACCGGGATTTTGAGAATGCGCCCACGTTGTCGCTGTCAGAAGTATTCGAGCCAATAAGATTCATCCCACTTAAAACAGACGAGGCCTACAATCTTTCAAACATCATTAAGGTTTGTATGTCGGAGGATTCCTTTTATCTTCTGACCGTCAATCCACTCGGAATATTCCGCTTCGCGCTTGACGGCTCCCTGATCTCAACAATATCTGTGGAGGGTCGCGCCGAGGGTGAATATCTGATTCCGACGGACATCGCTTACAGCAAAGCGGACAATGTCTTGTATGTCGCGGACATCGCCAAGGGAATAATGAAGTTTTCCAGTGATGGCACATATCTTTCAACTATCTCTACGACTACAAAGTACAAAAACAGGCAATTTGTGGTGTCCGATTCCGGATCAATAATCGAGAATATGTTGAACATCATTGGGAATGAGCGTGATGCAATAGTTGAACTAAGCCAGGAAGGTGACACACTCAGTTATATTCCGAATACTTTCTTCTTTGACTGCGAGAGCCCATTCGCGCTTCCGAACCATCATTCCCTACGGAAGTACGCCGATGAGATATTGTTCAACCCGGCGTGCCGCGACACAATCTATTCGTACAGGGCGGGACGGTTGACCCCGAAATATTCATTCTTCTTCCCTCACTCTGTCACAAAGGAAGACTTGAGGGACTTCAACAGCAATGTCTCCGACACGCAGTTTATCGTGGAATATGCGGAAGACAACAAGAATCTCTATCTCAGCATCTTTAACAGGAACTGGGATTATAAGCACTTTGTTCTGAAAAAGTCTGACGGAATCATTTACAAGGGAGATTTCAGACTCTCTGACAGTTTTGGCACAGAATTCAGCCCGAGATGGCAATGCGAGGGTTGGCTGATTGATGTCCTTGACCCTTCGACTATCAACTATGCATACTACAGGGACATCACCGATGAGGCCCGTCAGAAAGCATACACCTACCTGTCATCCGTTGGCGTGGATGGAATCACTGCCGAATCGGATCCGATCATTATGCTCGCAAAGACTAAGAAGCTGTTTTGAATTGTTTGTTTGAAGGTTAAGAGCAAGCTCTTTCCCTGCTGCTCACCTCGGCAATCCGAACAAGTTCGATTGCCCTCGGTTCGGGCGCTGGGTTGAGAGTGAAAAACTTCAGTTTCGACCGCTTCTTCCAAGGAAGATAGCGGTGCTATCTGACTGAAGAAGCGGGAAGAAAATGAAGATTTTTCACCTCAAAGAACATTTCAAACAATTCAAAACAGCTTCTAAATAGTTTGTCCGGTAAACAAGCGTTTCACCGGAGAAACGGCTGTCATCTCCCGCTTTGTCCGGGCAGAGAGGCTTTTACCGGAGGAAATATGTTATTTGCAAACTTTATCCGGGCAAAGGCACTTATATCGGAGAAAAGTCTGACAATCTGGCGGCAGGACGGGAACGGAATGTCAGGCAGCAAGACGGGAGCGGAGCCAGATTCCGAGGTTGGTGTCGTGCTCGGTCAGGCCGAGTTTGCGGCGGATGTCACTGCTGATTATGTAGTTGCGCTTCTTCTTGAGATAGTTGCCGACATCCTTGCCTTTGAGCCCGAGGACATAGAGGCAGCAATAGCCGATCTCCCAATCCGTCAGGCCGTGGGACTTCAGCTCGGACACGAATCCGGGATGGCTGTCACGGAAGAGCACCATCGTGGAACGCAGGAAATCATCCTGATCCGAGACCAGGCGGTCAAGCTCAGCCTCCGCTGCCCTGTCGAATGAGCAGTCCGAGGAAAGCCTGGACGCTAAGAACTTGTCCAGCACCGACATCCTTTCCCGGATTATGGCCAATGCCTCATCGTCCGGCTTACCCATCAGCTCTCGGTGGGTTCTTCTGAACAGCCTTACGACAACAACCAGAACCGCAATCACAATGACGACCAAAAGGCAAAGCAGCCAGATGGACTTGCCACGGTCCACAATCGCCTGCTTGTCGGTATAACGCTCCTCGATGATCTTCTGTCTCTGAAGGGCAAGGGTATCCTTGTGGACAGAGGCGGCGTTCTGATCGATTATATTCTTGTAATAAAGGGCTTTCTCTTTCATCGCCTCATCCCCAGACGTGGAATAATAGTCAACCGCGATGTTGATTATGCTGTCGGAGGTGATCTCCATTCCGACCTTTTCCAAAGCGATCGTGTAGAGCAGGGCGTGGCGGGCACGGAGTTCCTTCGTGCCAAGCAGACTACGGTCCAACGAGTCAAGCTCGACGAACGCGCTGTCAGGCTGTGTCTCCAACTTTGCCTCGGCCTCATCGAGAAAACGTTCCGCCAGACTGAACGAGCGGCCGCAGGAAGCAAAGCACAAGGCAATGACAGCAAGGAATATGATGGTTTTGGGCCTCATCGGGTTCTAAGATAGCAAAAAATCGTGAGATGTAAGACTTTGTAATGAGCCAATATTAGCCGATAAGAACATAGTAAGTTAACTGTCAATATGTTATCATAAAATAAATAGCGATCAATTCTTGCTGATGTAAAACTATTTCCGGATAATTTTGTTAAAAAGGACATCAGTTATGAGAATCAGAAGACTATTTGCCGGAGCTGCAGTTGGCGCGGTCTGCGTGCTGGTCTCCGCTCACAGTTCGGTCGCCGCGTATGTCGAAGTCTGTATTGCAGTAGAGACAGAGACTGCTGGGAGGCCAGGGCAGACCTTCCGACAGGGACAGGAACCGAGCGAAGTTCCGGGGCAGGAGCAGGGGCAGGGACAAGAGCAGGGACAGGAACCGGATGAGGCTCAGGAGCAGGAATGGAAACAGGAGCTGAAACAAGAACAGGAAAGAGCGGACACACTGAAGGCGGCAGTGTTCACCGGAAGAAGTGTCAAGCATTTCAGCGACCACCAGAAATTCTACCTGAACAAGGAAGACCGGAACTCTCACGCGACCGCGCTGGAGACCCTGAAACTGATCCCCGGAATTCTGGTCAAGGACGATGAAGCCACACTTCTGAACGGCAAAGGTCTGACGATCCTCCTCAACGGACTGCCGACCACCAGCGCTTCCCTATCCCTGCTCACCCCGGCGGACATCAAAAGCATCGACTTCTACCAGAACGCCCCGGCAAGATATTCATTCGCCGGCAGCGGCTCGATGGTCAACATCATCACCCGAAGACCCGGAATCGGCGGCAGCCTGATGCTGAACCTAAAGGAGGCGGTCACAACCCCTTGGGGCAACAACGCCGTCTCCTACCGCCAAATCCTGAAAAACACGATGATCGGCATTGAATATTCCGGGAAACCGACCAAAAGCGGCGGCTACGGCATCGATGAATTTCTTGAATATGAAGCCGGCGGCAATCTTTACACAAAAGTGAAAGAAGGTCTGGACACGGATTTCACGCGGAACCGGCACAACGTTTCTCTGGATTTGGTCAGGATGAAAGACGAGAATAGCGCCTTGAAAGCACAATTCACGTTAGGCTACGAGAAAAAGGACTGGCCCGTAAGCCAAAGCGCCCTCAAAACCGTCACGAATCTGACAACCCAAGAATCCACGACATCTGAAGTAACTGACCACAAGGACGATTGGTCCGAATATCTCTCCCCGGCACTCGACATCTACTGGAACCGCAGATTCTCCGACAGACACGAACTGTCAGTGAACTTCGTCGCCACCGCCTACGACACCAAAAGCCGCAAAGGGTTTTATGAATATGCCGGAGCGACTCCCCTGTTATCCTCGACAAGCCTGACCGACGGGCGGAAATATTCAGGAATCATTGAGGCCGTCTATGGATGGACGCTGTCCGAGAAACATAAGCTTGGTTTCGGAGCCAGAACCACGGCCAGCCTTGCCGAGCAAAACAGTGGTAACGGAGAAGTCACCGTCCGTTCGGACATCAACACCGATCTCGGTAGACTGTGGTGTGAATATTCAGGAAACGCAGGAGGGTTCAGCTATTCTGTCGGAGCGGCTATGGAACATTTCGGCTACGAAACCAAGGCATCCGGAAGGCATGACTACATCTATTTCCGCCCGCTCGTCCAGCTAAACTACACATTCAACGATCACTCCTCGATGTATTTTAATTACTCAAGCAATACTTCGACGCCGAAGATCGGATGGATGGGCGATGCGTCATATTACAAGGATGACAAATGGCTCGTGAGGAGCAACCCTGAACTCGAAAGTTACACGACACGGGATGCGATGATTGGATATTCATTCAACAATTCGTGGCTCTATATCAACCCGTACTTTCTTATCTATAACAATGATAATCAAATAATTCCGATTTTCAGCCACACAGACGGGCTGCTTGTTGAAAGGGATGAGAACTCGGGAAATATGATTGCCGTGATGGCCGCTCTCGGTGGCAGGATCAAGCCCTTCAGGAATATTCCCCTCTCGCTTACCGTCTATGCTATGTACAACGACCAAAGGTTGACAGGAGGCGGTGCGGACAGATCGGTCAAGAGCCTTGGCGGAATGGCGATGTTGAGATATTCAGGAAAGAAGTGGACAGCCGAGGCCATGTACAACCTGCCCTTCAAGTCCATCAGCGACATCGGCGTCTCGAAGGGTGAGAACTACGGCTACTTTGAGTTCTCTCGCATGATCGGGAAAAACCTCCGCCTCGGAGCCGGAATGCGCTACCCGTTCTACCATTGGAAAGTCAGTGAGGAGACCGCGCCTGGATCGCTCGTGACAATGAAAAACACAAGCAGGATGACCAGCCAGAAAAACACGGTCATCCTTACTTGTGTCTATAATTTCTCCTACGGAAAGAAAGTCCGGACGGTCAATCAGAAAATCCGGAACGCTGACATCGACTCCGGACTTTAAGAATATTTTCGTCCTGTCTGCACAGGCACTTTGACAGCCGAGGAAGCAGTCAGACTTAATGATCTGATTGACTGACACTTCGACAGACTAAGTAGCCACAGTGACCGGGACTATGCCTCGGGAATCTCGTCGGCGGAGGACGGGATGGAGAACGGGGATTTGCCTGAGCCTACTGTGAACTCGTCGTCATCGTTCTTCTGGGCAGCGGGCTGGACCTCATACATTCCAGGACGGCTGCCGGAGGTTAACTGGTTGAACTCCTCCTCTGTGATCATCTTGCAGTTGCCGTTGAACTTGGCGTCAAGCTCAACCTGAAGCCTGCGGATGTGGAGGTCGCCCTCAACCACGCAGGTGTCCTTGAGAGACAGGGTGTCCTTCACAAAGAAGTTCCCGTTTATCTTGCCCCAGAAATCGGCGTTGTTGCAGATGACGTCACCCTTGATGACAGCCTTCTCCCCCACCACGACCTTGGCCTGTGAGAAGATACGACCTTCGAACGTACCGTCAATCCTTATGTCGTTGGGAGATGTGATCTCACCCTTGATCACCGAACCGGCCGAAATTCTGCTGATGTCATTGACTCCGGCGGAATCGTTTGAACCATAATTCGCGCTCATATTCCTTTATTATTATATTCAGTTAATTATTCATTAAACCAGACCCGCGCCGTGGCAGTTCTTGTACTTCTTGCCGGATCCGCATGGGCATGGATCGTTACGTCCGATCTTCTTGTCCACATGGATAGGAGTCCTCGCCTTCTGCTCGCCGTTGGTTGTGAGTTCGTTGCGCTGGGTCCTCATGTTGCTCATGTCCTGACTTCTCGGAGCCTGAGCAGGACGCGCCTCGCTGTCCTCGCGGAGAGGGACGAACGCCCTGAGGAGGAATGAGAGCACATCCTTGTTGAGTTCCTCAAGCATGGTGGCAAAGAGGTTATAGCTTTCCAGTTTGTAAACAACAAGCGGATCCTTCTGCTCGTAGGCGGCGTTCTGCACGCTCTGACGCAGGTCATCCATGTCTCGCAGGTGCTGCTTCCAGTGCTCGTCGATCTGGTAAAGGATGATCGAACGGCTGAGAGCCTTCGCGATCTCCTTACCCTGATTGTTGTAAGCTTTCTCAAGATCCACGCTTAGAGTCAGCATCTTGCGGCCATCGGAGATAGGAATCGCGATGTTCTTGTACATATTCCCCTGCTTCTCGAAGATCATCTTGATGAACGGATAGACCTTCTCGGCGAGGGTGTTCATCCTGCGCTCGTAAACCGCCTGCATCTGCTTGCAGAGAGCGTCGGTGAGTTGGTCGCCCTTGGCGTTGGAATAGAACTTCTCGTCGAATCCGAGGTCGATTGACAGCTGGGCCATAACATATTCCTCGAAATCCTGATAAGGCATTCCTTCCGCGCGTCCGGCAATGATGGAGGCTGAGTCGATCATCATGTTTCTGACATCGATCTCGATCCTTTCACCGGAAAGGGCGTTGCGCCTTCTGGCATAGACGGCCTCGCGCTGGTAGTTCATCACGTCGTCATACTCAAGGAGTCTCTTACGGATTCCGAAGTTGTTCTCCTCGACTTTCTTCTGGGCGTTCTCGATTGATTTCGAGAGCATTCCGCTGACAAGAGCCTCGTCGTCGGCCATTCCGAGCTTGTCAACCACACCGGCAATCCTCTCGGAACCGAACAGACGCATCAGCTTGTCCTCAAGGGAAACATAAAACGCTGAGGAACCCGGGTCTCCCTGACGGCCGGCACGACCTCTGAGCTGACGGTCAACGCGGCGGCTGTCGTGTCTCTCCGTACCGATGATCGCAAGACCGCCGGCCTTCTTCACCTCCGGGGAGAGCTTGATGTCGGTACCACGGCCCGCCATGTTCGTGGCGATGGTCACTGTACTTGACATACCAGCCTGAGCGACGATCTCCGCTTCTCTTGCATGTTCCTTGGCATTGAGGACGTTGTGCTTTATGCCCCTCATCCGGAGCATACGGCTCAGGAGCTCGGAAGTCTCCACGTCAGTGGTACCGACCAGAACCGGACGGCCTTCCTTGATGAGTTCCTCCACCTTATTGATCACGGCAGTGTATTTCGCCTTCTTTGTCTTATAGATAAGGTCATCCTGATCGTCTCTTATCACCGGACGGTTCGTAGGGATGACAACCACATCCAGTTTATAGATGGACCAGAACTCACCAGCCTCTGTCTCGGCCGTACCAGTCATACCTGCAAGCTTGTGGTACATCCTGAAATAGTTCTGGAGAGTGACAGTCGCGAAGGTCTGTGTCGCGGCCTCGACCTTGACGTTCTCCTTCGCCTCGACCGCCTGATGCAGGCCATCGCTCCAGCGGCGCCCCTCCATGATACGGCCGGTCTGCTCGTCCACGATCTTGACCTTGTTGTCTATCACGATGTAGTCAACATCCTTCTGGAACATAGCGTAAGCCTTGAGGAGCTGGATGACTGTATGGACACGCTCGCTCTTCAATGAGTAATCCTCCATCAGAGCGTCCTTCTTCTCCTGCTTCTCCTCGGCAGATAGCTCAGTGTTCTTCTGGATCTCGGCGATCTGGCTTCCAACGTCAGGAAGCACGAAGAAATCCGGATTGGAGACGGCGTTCGCAAGCAGGTCATGTCCCTTGTCGGTCATGTCCACCGAGTGCTGCTGCTCGCTGATCACGAAATACAACTCGTCGGTGACGATGTGCATCTCGCGCTCGTTGTCTTGCATATAGTAGTTCTCGGCCTTCTGCATCAGCTGCTTCATACCTTGCTCGCTGAGGAACTTGATCAGCGGCTGGTACTTAGGAAGGCCCTTGTAGGCACGCAGGAGAAGCATTCCGCCCTCATCCTCCTTGCCGGCGGCGATCGCCTTCTTGGCATCGTTCAGAACCTGGGTCACAAGAGCGCGCTGCTTCTGGTAGAGGCTCTCGACATAAGGCCTGAACTCCATGTACTGCTCGTCGTCCTGGGCCTTGGCCACAGGACCGGAGATGATCAACGGGGTACGGGCATCATCGATGAGCACGGAGTCAACCTCATCGACAATGGCATAGTGATGCTTCCTCTGGACGAGGTCTGTCATGTTCACTGCCATATTGTCACGAAGGTAGTCGAAACCGAACTCGTTGTTCGTACCGAAAGTGATGTCACAGTTGTAGGCTCTCTTGCGCGCGTCGCTGTTAGGCTCGTGCTTGTCAATGCAGTCCACTGAAAGGCCGTGGAACATATAGAGAGGTCCCATCCACTCGGAGTCACGCTTGGAGAGGTAGTCATTGACCGTCACAACGTGCACTCCCTTGCCGGCCAGTGCGTTAAGGAACACAGGAAGGGTCGCCACAAGGGTCTTTCCCTCACCGGTCGCCATCTCCGCGATCTTGCCCTGATGCAGCACGATACCACCGATCAGCTGGACGTCATAGTGAACCATGTCCCATGTCACCTCGTTGCCGCCGGCGATCCAGTGGTTCTGATAGACGGCCTTGTCGCCCTCTATGTGGACGAAATCGTGGTTTATGCTGAGCGAGCGGTCAAAGTCATTGGCACTCACCTCAATAGTGGCGTTCTCCTTGAACCTGCGGGCCGTGGATTTCATGATGGCGAAAGCCTCCGGAAGAATCTCCTCCAGAACCTTCTCTATCTCCGCGTCCTCTTCCTTCACAAGCTTGTCGGATTCAGTCGCAAGACTCTCTTTCTCATGAACAGGAATATCCTCGTCCAGCTTGGCCTTGATCTCGGCGATCCTCTTCTCGAACGGAGCCTCGCACTCACGCAGCCTTGCCTTCAACTCTTCCGTCTTAGCCCTCAGCTCATCGTTGGAGAGCTTGTCTATAGGACCGTAAGCCTCCAGAACCTTGTTAAGAACAGGTCTGATCTGCTTGAGGTCTCTGTCGGCCTTCGAGCCGAACACTTTTTTAAGAATACTAGCTATAGCCATAAAAAATCAAATGTCTCTGATAATCCCACAAATTTAATGATAATCAAAGACATTTACAATTTTTAGACCCTGAATGCAGGGCAACCGCATCAAAAAACCTCCTTCCTTTTGCATACGGCAATGCGGTGAAG
>UQUJ01000015.1 GCA_900544195.1 uncultured Alistipes sp.
CACCCGGCTTCCATTATTTAACTTTTTAGTACGGTAAATTTTTACCGAAGTATTGAGATATGAGTTTTTGGAATTATTTACAGCCAAAGGTAGACGTTCAATTGAACATACCTCAAGAAAAACCGAGAGACATCGATAGTGAGATAGACTGGAAAATCATTGACCAGTTGCACAACGCTGTTCTTAATTTTTCTAGGAATAGTATGCAGGCAAAGAAAATCATGTTTACGCTGCTTGGAATCTTTGTGGCTGCAATGATACAAGCTCCAACGATTTATTCTGTTGAAAAATGGTTCCCTGTCGTTATCGGTATTGTTGCCTTATTTTGGGCATTTGATTCTTATACTTATTTTTATCAAGAGAAACTACGTGCAGCTATGGACGTTAGATTTGGGGCTATTAAACAACGCTATACCGGTTCTGAAGTATTCCTTCCAGCGTTCAATTCCTGTTACCAATTCATTTCTTCAATTAAAGTGTCACATTCTAATCATGCTTCATAATGCCAGGTTGACATCAACCTTATTGCTACCATTCCGAAACTTTATAGTATGATTATTGAAATAAGTGTTCTCGACAAAGTGATCGCTTATTGCGGAGTCTTATTGATTGATTGATTATTAATTTGTTACGAATTATTGCCAGTCATGGCTGGAGGGTAATGTTTTGTAACTTACTGACTAATAGTTCTTTATCAATCACGACCGTGCTAGTGACATATAGGACGGGAACGATCAATGGCGTTTTTATTGATGAAGATGTGTTTCAAGCCCTATCTGGCAACGTTTTGGGAGGCAAGGTGTTGCCGTGAGTGCGAGTGCTATGAATTATGGTGGCATATTCATAGATGCGAAGGGCAATGGAGGCGGAATATTCCGGCACTTGAATATTCATTAGCATATTCATTGACCTTTTGGGAAAGGTTGGAGTTGATTGGAAATTTTTTTACTTTTGTTTGGACAAACTGCCATGATGGAATCGTTTGTCTGCTTGCTTTCCAGGCAGGCGTGACCAGGATTATTAACACGTTAATGAGGATTAGTTCTTGAATATGAAAGAATATGTCATTGCCCTGGATCAGGGCACGAGCTCGTCAAGGGCTATTGTTTTCAATAAGAGGGGCGAGGCTATGGCTGTTCGCCAGAAGGAATTCACACAGCATTTCCCGAAGCCGGGGATGGTGGAGCACGATCCGATGGAGATCTGGGCCACCGAATATGCGATGATGACTGAGGCGGTCACATCGCTTGGACTTGGGGGACCGGACATCGCCGCCATCGGAATCACCAACCAGCGCGAGACCACTATCGTGTGGGACGCCGAGACAGGAAAACCTGTTTATAATGCCATCGTGTGGCAGGATAGAAGGACTTCTGAATATTGCGACTCGCTCAAGGCCGCGGGAGTGACGGATATGATCCGCCGCAAGACCGGCCTCATCATCGACGCTTATTTCTCCGGAACGAAGATACGCTGGATCCTTGAGAATGTACCGGGAGCCCGTGAGCGTGCCGAGCAGGGAAAGCTTCGCTTCGGCACAGTGGACAGTTGGCTGGTGTGGAACCTGACCGGCGGACACGAGCACATCACGGACGTGAGCAACGCCTCCCGTACGATGCTGTTCAATATCAACACACTGGAATGGGATGAAGAACTTCTTGATCTACTGAATATTCCCGCATCGATGATGCCGCATGTCAAATCCTCATCGGAAGTTTATGGAGAGACTGATCTTTTAGGCGGAAACGTTCCTGTCGCGGGAATAGCCGGTGACCAGCAGGCCGCCCTGTTCGGTCAGATGTGCATCGAACCGGGATCCGTCAAGAACACTTACGGCACAGGTTGTTTCTTGCTGATGAACACAGGTGAGAAGCCGATAATGTCTAAGAACAACCTTCTCGCCACCATCGCGTGGAAGATCGGCGACAAGGTGGACTATGCCCTTGAAGGGTCTATATTCGTTGCCGGCTCTGTCGTTCAATGGCTGCGTGACGGCCTTGGAATCATCAAGAGTTCATCTGAGGTTGAGACTCTTGCGGCCTCTGTACCGGACAATGGTGGAGTCTATATGGTGCCTGCGTTGACGGGACTTGGTGCTCCGTACTGGGATCAGTATGCTAAAGGCGGGATATTCGGAATAACCCGTGGAACCACGGCGGCACACATCGCCAGAGCGGCTCTTGAAGGCATCGCATTCCAGACAATGGACATTGTCTCGGCTATGGAGAAGGATTCCGGAATCCATCTCGGGGAATTAAAAGTGGATGGCGGCGCGTCCCGCAACAACCTTATGGTGCAGTTCCAGTCCGACATCCTTGGCGCTAAAGTCATAAGGCCTAAAGTGACCGAGACGACGGCTCTCGGTGCGGCTTACCTTGCCGGGCTGGCTGTCGGCTTCTGGGAGAGCCTTGATGACGTGAAGAAGCAATGGGAGGCAGACAGCGTCTTCACTCCTTCGATGGATGAGGATGCCGTCAAGGCGGCCAAAGCCGGATGGGCCGACGCTATCGGACGAACATTAACCAATAAGTAGTGAATGCTCTTTGATGAGATTGGTCTTCAAACCAGTCAAACCAAGATAATTTTTGAATATTATGAATCCATATTTCGCCGAGTTCCTCGGCACACTTGTACTAATCCTTATGGGTGACGGAGTCTGCGCCTGCACCAGCCTTGAGAAATCCAAAGGCAAGGGCGCCGGTTGGGTAGTGATAACCTTGGCGTGGGGCTTTGCCGTGATGTGCGGAGTTTTCATTGCGGGACCATATTCAGGAGCGCATCTCAATCCTGCCGTGACAATCGGTCTGGCGGTGGCGGGCTCGTTCCCTTGGGCTTCGGCTCTTGGCTACATCATCGCCCAGATGCTCGGTGGCTTCTGCGGCGCCGCCCTTGTTTGGGCTTTCTATAAAGACCATTTTGATGCTACGGACGATCCGGACACGAAACTCGGTACGTTCTGCACGATGCCGGCCATCTACAATCCGGCGAGGAACTTCTTCTGCGAGTTCGTCGGAACCTGGCTGCTGGTGTTCTGCATCCTTATGTTCTCCGTGAGTGGCAACACCTCGGAAGTCGGCCTTGGCGCGAGCGGCTCGTTCCCTGTCACAATGCTCATTATGGCGATCGGTATGTCCCTTGGAGGTGCGACAGGCTACGCGATCAATCCGGCAAGGGATCTTGCCCCGCGCATCGCCCACGCCGTTCTTCCTTTCAAGAGCCCTAAGCGTGACAGCGGCTGGAACTACAGCTGGGTTCCTGTCCTCGGCCCGATTGCCGGAGCCGCGTTCGCCGCTCTGTGTTTTATCTTGATATTCTGACGTTATATGGTTGGTGAGCCTGCGGTGCACTGAGCTTGCCGAAGTGTCGAACCTACCATATAAACAACTTCTAAACATTAGGTCATATTATGAGACAACATATTCATAAATTGTTTTGTCTGGCGGCCATGGTGATGTTCGCTTTCGCTATGGCTCCGGACGCTTCCGCGCAGCAGGCGCTTTGGAGCGGGGCGCAGGTGGTGTCCCCTCAAATCAATGAAGACAACACGGTGACTTTCAGGTACTCCGGCCCTAATGTCATAAGAGTCCAGGTGACCGGCGACTTTCTGCCGCCACAGAAAATCAGCACTCCGAACGGCGAGTTCGAGGTTCCGGGCATCGCTGAACTGACACAGAATCAGAACGGCGTCTGGGAATATACCAGTGCCCCACTTGAGCCGGAGCTTTACAGCTACTCTTTCATAGTGAACGGCCAGCGTATGAACGACCCGTCGAATGTCTATCAGATAAGGGATGTGGCCACGGTCACGAGCATATTCATTGTCGGCGGCGGACAGGCTGACCTTTACAAAGTCAGTGACGTGCCGCACGGGACGGTGTCGAAGGTCTGGTATGACAGCCCTTCGCTTGGAATGAGGCGCAGGATGACGGTCTATACTCCGGCCGGCTATGAGGAAAGCGGCAGGATCAGATACCCTGTGCTTTACCTTTTGCACGGAATGGGCGGAGACGAGCAGGCGTGGATGGAACTCGGCCGCGCCTCCCAAATCCTTGACAACCTCATCGCGCAAGGCAAGGCGAAGCCGATGATCGTGGTGATGCCGAACGGCAACGCCTCGCAGGAGGCCGCCCCGGGCGAGACTTCCAACGGCCTCGTCCAGCCACAGTTCAACCTTCCGAAGACAATGGACGGCACCTACGAAACCTCCTTCCCTGAAATCATTGAATATGTTGACTCCCACTATCGTACAATCCGCAAAAAGGAGGGACGCGCGATAGCCGGACTGTCGATGGGCGGGTTCCATTCCCTCCACATCTCAAAGGAATATCCCGGCACATTCTCGTACATAGGCCTGTTCTCCGCCGCCATATTCCCGGAAAAGAAATCTCCTGTCTATGAGGACTTTGACGGCAAGCTGGCGAGGCTTTTCGCCACCAAGCCATCACTTTTCTGGATCGGCATCGGAAAGGATGACTTTCTCTACCAGGCCAACTCCGACTTCCGCAAGAAACTCGATGACGCCGGTTATGAATATTCCTACGTAGAGTCCGACGGCGGCCACATCTGGCGCAACTGGCGCATCTACCTCAGCCGGTTCGTCCCGCTGCTGTTCCAATGACAAACCGGCTTGAAGTGAATCACGCCTATGGACTCAGCCATAGAAATCAGGCTGAGCCTCTATATTGCTGAAATGTAACAAACAACGAATATGAGCGCACTTTCTGTACTGTATATAGTACTCCCGATCCTTGCTGTTTCCCTTTGCCATACCCTTGAGGTGCTGTTCACCGCCAAGCGATGGGCAGGGCGGCATTGGGTGTCCTTGATGAATGAACACCCAAATTTATTGAATGTCCTCTTCCGCCTTTCCGGAATGAATATGAAGTCATTCCTCATAGCCGCCGGAGCCTGTTTCCTTGCGGTTCTCCTCTCAACCGCCGCATTGTTCGTCGGCGGTCTCTGGACCGAGCGCATCTGGGCGACAATCTTTATGGCATATTCAGTGTGCACCCTGATCAACATCGTGCGCGCTGTAACCCTCAAAGGCTATGTCCCCGGACTTGTGACCAGCATTATCTCCGTCCCTCTTATCGCACACACAGCATATTCATTATCCCTTGTATGGCCCTGGTGGGAAATCCTGCTTTTCGCCGTCATCGGCCTTGCCCTAGCCGTAGCAGGTCTTTTCATCGCTCAGCGTATAGGGTAGCTTTCAACCACTATTTCTGCATCACCGAGAGAAGCTTCTCGTAACTATCAACACAATCGTATCTGACATCAGCGCCGCTCAAGTTGTTGAAAAGAGCCCGTGCGCAGTCTATCTTTGCTTTCTCGATAGGCCTGATCTCCATAGAACTCATATCCCCTTTTGCTCTCAGCGATGAAGAAAACGTGCTTCACTGTTCCCTCATTAAACGCTATCGCCCAATCCGGTGAGTAATTTCCGACAGGAGTCGGGATCTGGAAACCACGTGGAAGTTTCGATAGACACAGACCTCTGTAGCTTGATCAAGTGACCTTACGAACTTTTTCTCATTGTTGTCATCAGCGATGCCGTCGGTGAAAACATAATCCTGGATGCTCTTTGCCGCACGGTACGCCTTGCCTACGTCCTGACTGCGTTTCTGAAGCCGGCGTGGTCATCCTCATAAGTGATAGCCCCGACGTCCTTATTCCACAAATCCCTGCGGTACAGAAATCCGTCCTGATACGGCTGCCCCGCAAAGACCGCCACCGTGCTCTTCACCGCGTCAGTCTGGTACTGTTGTATCTTGAAGTTGAATTACATCCGCCAAATACTAACGGTGTTTAATTTTTTCTTCTAATTCTCTAAGTTCCAACATATCTTGTCTGTCCGCTTCTGCTGCATCAAACGCTTTGCGTCTTTTATCGAATTTATCGTAAATAAGCATAACTTGTTTTTCCATCTGCTGATTTGAAATGCTTCCTTTTCCAGATAAAACCTCTTGTCCCTGAAACGATAGCATGGAGTCAACATTTTTTCTCCAGAAATCAATTGTAAGATCTTTTCGTTCCTTGACACGTAATTCGGCAGATTCCAGAAAGATTGTAACTAACCTGTTCAATTTATCAAGTTCTTCATTGGAAAGGTAGTTCTTTGCGATGATGACATCTTGTTTGCGGACAATGCTCCCTTTCCATGAAGTCAGTCCCATATTCTGCTTTTGAGCATCAGCCCTTTCCATCACAATCTCTGCCGCCGTGTGGTGTGTTACGGCATACAGCAACTTGTTTTGTGTTTCTGCAAAGAACATCTGCGTTGACTTGTCTTCAGCTACATAGTCACTGCTTAATTTGAATAGATCCCTCAATTTCTGGTAAAATCTCTTCTCGGATGCGCGTATGTCACGAATTTTTGCGAGCAATTCGTCGAAATAGTCAGGTCTTCCATCAGGATTCTTAAGTCGCTCGGTGTCAATGACAAACCCTTTTACCATATACTCGGATAGATTTCTGGTCGCCCATTGTCTGAACTGCGTTCCGCGTACCCCTTTTATGCGGTATCCGATGGCCAGCACCATATCCAGAGAATAGTGTTCTACCGGATATGACTTTCCATCGGTAGCAGTTGTCAAAATTTCTTTGACAACTGCTTTTTTTGGCAATTCATTCTCCTTTAATATGTTGGATATATGATAACTGACGGTTTGTTTAGAGGTGGCAAAAAGTTTTGCGATCTGCATCTGACTTAGCCAAACCATTCCGTCCGTACTGATCAATACAACGGAAGAAAGACCGTCATCAGTATTATATATTATGATGTCTTCTTGCTGAGTTACATTTAGACTGGTGTCAATATATTCTTTCATTTTATCCATTTTTAGCGGTTGGTGGAATCGTCCCATTATTTTCGCATCAAAATGCCCAACAACTTGTTGAGCATTTGCTGATAATCAGAAAATGAAAGTTGAGACATTCCATATTATTAGTGAGTGTTTTCGTGACTATATTATTCTTCTTTCCCGATAATATTCTTGCCATTCATATCCTTTCCTACAACCCTCTCCGTCAGGCGGTTCGGAAACAACTTACCGATCGTCTCGGCATTGGCATCCGCCATGTCCTGTGTATGCATTTTTAACCTATCCATAGATTTTCTATTATCAAATTTACCTTAAATATAGTAAAAAGGTTTCTGTTTCAGAGTTATGAGATTTGATTTTTAGGATTACCGGGTGCTATAACGGTGATATTGCATCCGGATTTATTGGATGTCCTATTCCGGCTTTCCGGGATGAATATGAAGTCATTCCTCATAGCCGCGGAAGCCGGTTTCCTTGCGGTTCTCCTCTCAACCGCCGCATTGTTCGCCGGCGGTTTATGGACTGAACTCGTCTGGATGACAGTCTTTATGGCATATTCAGTGTGCGCCCTGATAAACCTCGTGCGTGCTGTTACCCTCAAAGGCTATGTCCCCGGACTTGTGACCAGCATTATCTCCGTCCCTCTCATCGCGTACGCGGCATATTCATTATCCCTCGTCTGGCCCTGGTGGGGAATGCTGCTCTTCGCCATCCTCGGTCTTGTCCTCGCTGTAGCTGGTCATTTCATCGCTCAGCGTATAGGACGCGACTAATCTCTAAGTTCACAAAGAAACAACCCGGCGCCTTCTTTCGGTAGGTGGCGCCGGGTTTGAATAATCCTACTTGGAGTCTGGCGGTCATTGCCGCCAGAAACTACTCGAACTTGTTCTTGTCGATAACGATACCGATAGTCTTCTTGTCGTCCGTCACGAGCGTCTTTCCGGTAAATTTCGGTGCTTTGGCAGTTCCTTCAAAATTACCGCTTGCGTTCTTCTTGAAAAGCCGGAACTCGATATCAGCATTGGTAAAGTCGCAGCTATTATAATAAAAAGCAACTCCATCCGCATCCGGAACTCCGCCCATGCAGCCACTGCTACCTGGCTTTATCGGGCTAAAAGTTGGACAATAATCTGAAATATCAATAACTATCGCTCCGATACAATCAGGATACACCTCAGTCCCCGGTGTCGTAACATCCGCGGCCTGGAGAATATAGCTTTTCGCCTCCGCCGGGTTAAGACCTTTGACTAAAACCTTGAGCGGAGTATATGTCTTCCAGCCTGATATGGTCGCTGACAACTTATTGCCCGCATAGGTATAGTCTATACCATTACAAACATAAACTAAAGGCATGAAATACACTCTTCCGCCAGCATACGATTCTTTATGCGGCCTGAAGAACTGCGAAATCGAAAAGAAGTCAGGCGTATATTCGGACAGGTTATTGGAGCCTTCATACATGACAGAGAATTTGCCACTTGGCCTAAGACTTCGTCCGGCGGCGAGTTCGCCGGCAGTCCACTTCGACCCGTCATAGGTAATGACAAGATCCGGGGTCGGGTTGTTGGCCTTCTCGGTATAGTTCCAGTCGTCGAACCACAGGTTGAGCTTGTCTCCGGCGGCCCAGTCGGCCTTCACCGCCTTGGTGTCCCCGGCACCGTCAAATCCGGAAATGTTGAGGTCAAGGATGATTGAACCCTGAGGCACTGGCACTACAGGAGTCTCGATAGATTTGTTGCAGGATGCGGACAGCAATGCCGCGATTGCCGCCACAGCGATAATTGAAAGTCTCTTCATAATGTTGCCCTCCTTATCATATCTCCTCGGTGTTGTCACCGAACGGGTTCCCGACAGTCATACCATCGGTGTCTGGACCGCTGCCGCAGATGACTCCATCAAGGCTCATCGTCAAAATCTCCGCGATGGGAGAGTCATACTTTGTTTTGTTTACCATAATCGGATGATTTAATTAGGTTTATATCTTTGCCGTAAAGGTAGGAATAAATATTAAAAACTCAAAAAATGGTTGTGATTGTCTCGGAGATGTTGTAAATTCGCTCTACTTTGCCCGGGGACTTGGCGCTGCCGTCGATCCAGGAATGTCAAACAGAAACGCAAAATGAACAAGCTTAACAAAATCTTTGTGGCCGCATTGGGACTGGTTCTCATGGCCTCTTGCTCAGTCAAGACGGTGGAGATCCCTTTTGACGAGACTGTCAAGGCCGACTTTTCCGAGATCGTGCGATAGAGCCTTGGACAGAGGAATATTATTGGATTCCTGAATATTACGGATGTTGGCAAGCATATTCTGGTCGGACAGTTCTACGTCGGCGTTTCTGAAGCCGGCATAGTCATCTTCATAAGTGATCCTTCCGGCATCATTCTTTCCTAAATCCCTGCGGTATAAGAATCCCCCTTGTGTTGGCTGTCCGGCAAAAACCGCCACTGTGCTTTCCACGGCGTCCGTCTGGTACTGTTGTATCTTGAAGTTGAATTTCATCTTCTTTTCTGATTATTTCAATATAATCCAAATACCTCGTGTTGTCCCTTGGCGTTTTAGTACCCCAGATTCCTGCAAATCTTTAAGTATCTCTCTGGCTCTACGGTCACTAATATTTAGTCTATCAGATAATTCCTTTCTGGAAATTTATGGATTTGACTTTATGAGAAATAATAATTGACTATTCAAATCAATTTGGATCGCATTTGGATCATTTGGATCACTTGACACAAGTGGATTCGCTATGAGGCTGGCCCTGAACATAAAATCATCCTGTTTGAAAATAGGATTTGGCCATCCGCCTTCTTCCAATTCCCTATACATTCTGTCAATACCCTCCCCAAACTCACGAATGAATTCATATTCTTTCATAAATGAGGCAATCTTAGGATTTCGTGAGAAATGAGTTGTCCGCATATTGTGCAGCCGAACTCTTCCGGGAAGGATTCCTGGGCTTTCCACCGTGAAATGATTGTCAAACAACTTTACTTGAATGTCCGTCCCGAGGATGGAATAGTCTCTATGTGCAACCGCATTCACGATTAGTTCAGTCCAACAAAATTCCGGATATTCGGGTTTTGTCACGAACAGAGCGTTTGAGGCAAGATAAGTCCTCTCTTTTATTTGCGTCGGAGATCCGTTGTTTTTTTGGGGGTGAAGAGTGGCTATTCTCACCCGATAATATTCCAGAAGGGACTTTTGCTGTAGGAATGATGCCTTAGCATTGGTCGGACGTGGAACTTCAGAATGTTTTTCGTAAGTTTACGGAAAATTGTATGAGATAATGAATATCGTGCGTAAGATTTCCGTGGTTGTGGCTGCCGCTATCTGCATTGCGGTCACGGCGTGCTCCGTGAAAACAGTTGAGGTTCCTTTCGATTCGAACGTAAAGGATTACACTCCGGTTGTCGTTGAAATCCTGAAGTCGCACCCGAAAGGAAACGTGAGGATTCTCTTCGGCAAAGGTGTCTACCCGTTCTACCCGGAGCAGGGGGCGCGGGAGTTCCTGACGCTCTCGAACAACGACAGCGGTGACAAGCGCATAGCCTTCCTGATCAAGGACATGAGGAATGTCACGATCGAAGGCGACGGCTCCGACTTCATGTTCCACGGGTGCATGGTGCCGTTCGCCGTCAAGGGGTCGTCCAATGTCACCATCAAGGGTGTGTCGGTTGATTACGACTATCCTTGGACCTTCGAAGGGACGGTTCTCTCCAGCGATCCGGTCAGCAGAAGCTTCACTGTCAAGGTCTTCCCGGACACCAAGTACCGTATCGAAGGCGACAGGCTTTTCTTCGGAGGCTATGACTGGGAGTATCCGATGGGGGAGAGCATCCTTTTCGACCCGAAGACCCACAGACCTTTCTTCGACACCTGCGCCTACGACCACGGCTATTGGTCGGGCGAGATGGGAGCCAGGGATCTCGGCGACGGCGTGGTCGAGTTCACTCGCCTGAGCGCGAGGGACGTTCCTCCGGTCGGAAGCGTCTGGGACGACAAAGGGCCTACAGGACTTAACAGACGTTTCCCGGCGATGGCAGTGCTGTCATCAAAGAATATAAACATAGAGAATGTCCATATCTACCGGAGTGGCGGGATGGGACTGATAGCTGAATATTCAGAGAATATCTCGGTGAAAGGTTTCTCTACTGCGGCTCACGAAGGTTCTCCGAGGATGGTGACCACTTCCGCTGACGCGACCCACTTTGTCAGCTGCAACGGAAAGATAACCATCGAGGACAGCCTGTTCGAGAGTATGCTGGACGATGCCGCCAACATTCACGGAATATATATGCTTGTGGACTCGGTGCTGTCGGTGAATACTTTACGGGCGCATTTCGGTCATTTCCAACAGGTTGGCAATCAATTCGCTGACGCTGGAGACAAGATCAGTTTCGTGGACAAATCCAATCTCCGTCCGATAGGTTCAGGCGTTATCAAGTCGATAGACAAATCTGATCGTAAAGCTTATCTGATCGAGATGGATTTTGATCTGACACGAATTGAGAACCCAACGAATATCGCCCTTGAGAATCTTTCCCGTGGGGCTGAAGTGACCATCAGAAACTGTACTGTACGTTACAACAGAGCCAGAAGTATACTGCTTTCAACCTATGGTGATGTTCTGGTCGAGAATTGCGACTTCGCTTCCCAGATGGCTGGAATCTGTGTCAGCGGCGATGCCAACTTCTGGTACGAATCCGGAAGGACAAAGAACATCGTGATTAGAAACAACAAGTTCACGGATCTGGCAATCGGGGCGAACGGTCCGCAGGCCATCCTCCAGATCGATCCTGAAATTCCTACCAAGACCAGGGGCAATGATTTCCACTATCATAACCGTGTGGTTTTCTCAGGCAACACGGTGTCAACCTTTGACAGCCAGATTGTCTATGCCAGAAGCGTCGGGACGCTCGACATCTCTGACAACATATTCATTGATTCAAAGTCTTATGCTCCGCTGTTTCCTGGGCAGCCGGTTATTGACGTGCAGTTCTGCGGCGATGTGACCATCAAAGGCAATGATTTCTCAAAGTGGAAGCCGGACGCCGAGATCAGCATCCACGACTGCGTCAAGGTCCTGAATGACTCCGACCTTCCTATAACAGACAAACCGAATCCTTACCGTGAGCGGAATTGGTAAGGATCCGGTTCGCTAAGATATATTGGGGATGGCTTACTTTTCAGAGGATGCCGTCCCTTTTGATTTGTCCTCGGTATCTTGCTGCGAAGCTTCGTCCGATGTCTTTTCCTTGTACTTGAAACGGCGGATCTTGTGCGTGGCCGTCTTCTCGAAGTCTTCCTTCATCGCCTCGACCTCGCCGATCTTGGACTGTTTGCTGACGTGCTTGTTGACATATTCAAGAACCGCCTGCTTCATCGACTGGAGGTTGTCGAAGAACTTGTCCTCGCGCTGTTGGTTCCAGTCCAGCACATTGTCATCGAACTTCACGAGGGCCACCAACTTGCCGTTCCTTTCCACCACGAGTGATTCGTTCACTCCAGAAATGGTGTTGATCACCTGCTCGATCTCCTCCGGGTAGATGTTCTCGCCCGAAGGTCCCACTATCATATTCCCGAGCCTTCCCTTGATGTAGTAGCGTCCCTTGGAATCCTGGCACGCAAGGTCGTTGGTGCGGAACCAGCCGTCGTCGGTCAGCACGGAGCGGGTCCTTTCCGGGTCGCGGTAGTAGCCCAGCATCACGTTGTCACCCTTGGCGACAATCTCGCCCTCGCCGGTCTCCGGGTTCACGTTCTGAAGCTTGACCTCCACGTTGTAGGCCGGAACGCCGATCGATCCCACCACCGTCTTTCCCACGCACGCGTTCGTGATCAGCGGCGCGGTCTCTGTCAGGCCGTAGCCGATCGCATAGGGGAATCCGGCCTTGTTGAGGAAGTCCTCGACGGTCGGATCCAGCTTTGATCCTCCGATGCCGAAGAATTTTAGTTTCCCGCCGAAGGATGCGTAGAGTTTCTTCCCGATGAGCCAGTAGAGGAGTCTCGGCGTGTGTCCCTTCATCCAGGAAAGCACGCGGCTCTTCTCCACCGTCGGGACCACGCTGTTCTTGTAGACCTTCTCGATGATCAGCGGCACGGAGCACATGATGGTCGGCTTGACCTTCTTCATCGTCTGCATCAGGATGCTCGGTGTGGGCGGTTTTTGAATATAATAGACGCAGCCTCCGACGTACAGCGGGTAAAGCACGCTGAACGCCATCTCGTAGGTGTGCGACATCGGCAGGATGGAGAGCCAGCGGTCGTGCTTCCCGGCCTTCTGGGCATGGTAGGCCGCTATGATGTTCTGGCAGAAGTTGCGGTGGCTGAGCATCACGCCTTTGGCCTTTCCGGAAGTCCCTGATGTGTAGATGATTGACGCAAGGTCATCGGCCTGTGGATCAACACCGTGACCCTCGCAGGTGAAAGCCTTGTCATCCTTTTTGATGAAGTCGAAAGTCTCTATGTCGATCACGAGGGTCAGTTTGTCGATCACCTCCTGACTGAGTTTCTTAAGAAGCCTCCTGGACACGAAGATGGCCTTGCATTCCGAGTGATTGATGATGTTTGTGACCTCGCTTTCCGACGAGTCCGGCAGGATTGGCACGGTCACACGTCCGAAAGGCACGCACGAGAACATCGCAACCGTCCAGTTGGGCATGTTGTTGGAAAGTATGGCTACCTTGTCCCTTGCGCTGATCCCGAATCTGTTGAAGCGGTGTGAAAGCTCCAGACACTTGTGCTTGAAGCTTTCGTAGGTGTATTCCTGCCCACCTTCGACGAACCGCGAGAGCGGCCGCTTGTCGTAGTTGTCGGTGGCATATTCAAAAAGCTTGGCCAGGGTAGTGACATAGTTCTCCCTGCTTTGGCTGAAAATTGGCATAATAAACTATTCTTAATGAGTGATATAGCCCTCCGGGTGTTTGCCCTCGAAGTGCATTGTTTCGTAGATCGCCTGGATTCTGTCGGTGTCAGCGCGCGCGTCATCTGTCAACTCAACCTTCTCGCCGATGCCGACGCGCTTGGTCTTCCAGTCAAAAAATCCCATATAGACAGGGCATCCGACCTCTCTTGCGATGAGGTGGTAGCCAGTCTTCCATTTCTTCACAGCCTTTCTGGTGCCTTCCGGAGCGATGGCGAGGTGGAACTGGTCCACTTTCTCCATCTCTTCTATGAGGCTCTTGACCATGGCTGCTGCGCTCCTTCTGTCCACAGGAATGCAGCCGACCTTGCGGAGGAACACCCCGACCGGCCAGAAGAAAAACTCCTTCTTGATCATAACGTGCGCCGTCCGGTCGAACTGCGTGTAGAAAAGGTAGGAGACGACAAAGTCCCAGACCGATGTGTGCGGCACCCCCAGGATGACGCATTTGTCTTCGGGAGCCGGACCACCGACCGTGGTCCATCCCATCTTTTTCAGCAACCAGCCGCAAAATTTCGCCCAACGTGACATAGTCTTTGAATATTAGATGTTAACGTCCTCCAACTCCTCCTCGGAACGCAGGTTCGCCCTGATGAAGTTCTGGCGGTCGATCGTGTTGTCGCCCATGTAGAACTCCATGATGTCCGCTATGGACTCCTCGTCGGAAAGCTTGACGAGATCCAGCCTCATGTTCTCTCCGATGAAATCCACGAACTCGTCCGACGAGATCTCTCCCAGACCCTTGAACCTCGTGATCTGCACGGCGGTCTTCAGCTCCCTGACGGCGGCCTCCTTCTCCTCGGGGGAGTAGCAGTAGCGCCTCACCTTCTTGTTGGCCACTCTGAAAAGAGGGGTTTGAAGAATATGCACGTGTCCGCGGCGGATAAGATCCGGGTAATACTTCATGAAGAAGGTCAGCACGAGCATCCTGATGTGCATTCCGTCATCATCGGCATCGGTCGCCACGATGATGTTGTTGTAGCGCAGGTTGTCAAGGTCGTCCTCGACTCCCAGGGCTGAGACCAGCAGGTTCAGCTCCTCGTTCTCGGCCACCTTCTTGCGGCTCTCCTTGTAGCAGTTGATCGGCTTGCCGCGAAGACTGAACACCGCCTGGTATTCGGCTTTCCTCACCTTGGTGATGGTACCGCTCGCGGAGTCACCCTCAGTGATGAATATGCTCGTCTGCTCCGCGAGATCCTGCTTGCCCTTAGGCAGCTTGTCACAGAAGTGGAAGCGGCAGTCGCGCAGCTTGCGGTTATAGACATTCGCCTTCTTGTTCCTTTCCCTGGTCTTCTTCTGGATCCCGGCGATTTCCTCGCGCTCAGCCTGGGACTCCTTGATTTTGTTCTCGATGATCGGAACAATGTCCTTGTTGATTCTCAGGTAGTTGTCCAGATTCTTGGCGATGAAGTCATTGACGTACGAGCGGATGGTCGGCCCGCGGTCGATCTCGATGGAGCCGTCGGGATTGAGAATCTTCTTGCCGTTCCCGTCGGTCTTCTCCTTCTCCCACATGTAGGTGGATCCGAGCTTGGTCTTTGTCTGGCCTTCGAAGTTCGGCTCCTGGATCTGGATGCTGATCGCCCCGATGATGCCCTGGCGGCAGTCCTCCGGAGCGTAGTTCTTCTTGAAGAAATCCTTGAGCGTCTTCGCTATGGCCTCCCTGAACGCCGCGAGGTGGGTGCCACCGTCACGGGTGTTCTGTCCGTTGACGAACGAGGCTATGTTCTCGCCGTAGGAGTTGCCGTGCGTCAGCACGACCTCCACGTCCTCTCCCACCAGGTGGATCGGCTCGTAGAGCGGTGTCTCGGAGATGGTGTCTTTGATCAGGTCGAGAAGACCGTTCTCGGACTTGTAGGAGACACCGTTCAGGACAAGCGTCAGCCCTTTCTTAAGGTAGGAGTAATTCTTGACCATGGTCTCCACGTAGTCCATGTTGAACTCGAAGTTCCCGAACATCGTGCTGTCCGGTGTGAAGACCACGAGGGTTCCGTTCTTCTCGCTGACTTTCTCTTTCCTGTCGCTGCCCACCAGCTCTCCGCGCTCGTACCGCGCCCAGGAGCTTTCGCCGTCCCTGAAGGACTCGACGTAGAACTTCTCGGACAGGGCGTTCACGGCCTTCGTGCCGACGCCGTTCAGGCCGACGGACTTCTTGAAAGCCTTGTCGTCGAACTTGCCTCCGGTGTTCAGCTGGCTTGTTGCCTTGATGACAGAGTTGAGAGGGATGCCTCGTCCAAAGTCCCTGACGGAGACCTGCCTGTCCTCAATCTTAATGATGACCTGCTTGCCGAATCCTGCGGAGAACTCGTCGATACAGTTATCCACGATCTCCTTGAGCAGCACATAGATGCCGTCTCCCGGATTGGAGCCGTTGCCAAGTCTTCCGATGTACATTCCCGGACGCCGGCGGATGTGTTCGACACCTTCCAGGGTCCGTATGTTGTCGTCAGTGTAGTCGTAGTTCTGTTCTATGTTCGCCATTTATCTTAATCGCATAATCGTACAAAATTACAAAATTTGGCACGCATTAAAAAATAAATATTCTCCTCCTCCGTCCTTCTTGTCCCTCTTGCCCCTTGGAACTCTCTGTCCCATCAGATGCCCTCGAATGTTGACGGCGATTTCAGAACTCTTTCCTGCGATTGTATTACTTGGACTTGAAAAAGTACCTATTAAATGGTAAATTTGCCAATGGAAAGGAATTTGCATTCCTTATGAATATTATGAAGCGTTTGTTTGAAAGTCTCCTTGATGCGAGGGCTCGTCAAACAATTAAACAGCGTGATTTATGAATATATTCAAGCATATCGCCGCCGCGCTGCTTTTGCTTGTGTCCGCCAGCGGTGTCATCGCCGCCCAGGGCTCTGGCAAAGACAACACATTCGGCGGAGTAGTCCAGCTGGACAAGACCGTGCACGATTTCGGGGACATTCTGGTCTCTGACGGCCCGGTGACCGCCACGTTCACGGTCAAGAATGTGGGTGACAAAGCGTTGCTGATCTACAATGTTGTGTCCTCCTGCGGCTGTACGAATGTGGAATGGACCAGGAAGCCGATCGCTCCGGGTGAGACTGGAACCATCAAGGCTACCTTCAAGAATGACGAGAGGGGAGGCTACCCGTTCGACAAGTCCCTGACGGCATATTTCTCGGGCTTGAAGCAGCCTGTTGTCCTGAGGCTCAGAGGCGTCACCCACGACAAGCAATTATCTTTGGGAGAACTTTATCCGATCCATTTCGGCAATCTGGCCTTCAAGAAGGTTGACATCAAGGGCGGCAACCTGTCTCAGGAACAGCAGAAAAGCGGGACGGCTCTGGTGGCTAATCTTGGAAGCAAACCGTTGACAGTCAGTTTTTCCGATGTCAGTGAAGGACTTTCGGTAAAGGTGTCGCCGAACCCCGTTCCGGCGCAGTCCACGGCCAAACTGAACTACACGGTCACGGCTGACAGAAACCATTGGGGGAAGAACTATTACTATGCGACTCCGCTGGTGGACGGCCGCCAGTACAAGGCGGTTGTCTCGAAGTCGGCGGAGAAAGAGCCAGTGGCGGCCGGTGCCGAGGCCATCGTAGCTGACCCTAATCCTGAACTCGGAGCCGGCAAGAGCCGCATAGGAATATTCACGTACACGAAAGAGAATTTTTCATCGCTCACGGACAAGGAACGTAATGACGGCCCTAATCCGATGGCCGACGAGAGCACATTCTCCTTCGGCAAGGTCAAAGCCGGAACGAATGTGGACTGCAAGTTCACGTTCACCAACAAAGGCAAGTCTCCTTTTCGAATATATAAGGTGGATTCCGAAAGTTCGCACGTGAAGGCGCAGGCTTTCGCGGATGTTCCCGCAGGTGGCAAAGGTGACCTGAAGGTGACTTTCGACACGAAGGGATTCCCGGCAGGGGAGTGCCTGATAGTCTTGACCTTGACCACGAACTCGCCTCTCCGTCCCATCATCAACCTTTATCTCACCGGTTGGGTGTCAAAGTAATTCCTGAATATGTTCAGTATCACTTCAGTACTTTTTGAAGTATTCCGTGGAGCGGTTCTCATCTCCGGCCTCGTGGTCGTCATGATGATGATCATCGAGTCTTTCAATGTGGAGTCGGACGGCAGGATATTCAGATCCCTGAAGAAATCAGGCTTTGCCCAAGTGCTTGTGTCTGCCTTACTTGGCTCGGTTCCAGGATGTGTCGGTGGCTTCGCAGCAGTGTCGCTCTACACGCACAGGATGCTGAGTTTCGGCGCGTTGGTCGCTATGATGATCGCCACGGCCGGGGACGAGTCGTTCCTTATGCTGGCGATGTTTCCGGGCAAGGCCGCTCTGCTGTTCCTTATCCTTTTTGTGCTGGCCGTCGTGACGGGACTGTTAATTGACCGATTCTCGCCCGGAGACAAACCGCTGCCAACCAGACTTGAGGATTCCTTTGAACTTCACGGAGACGGATGCGAGCATCAGGACGGGCATCATCACAAGGAAGGAAGGCATTTCGGAAGGACAAGAATATTCCTGTTTGCCGGAGTCGTGATATTCATAGCCGCCCTTTTGCTTGGATTTTTGGAGGAAGG
Organism: uncultured Alistipes sp.; assembly: GCA_900544195.1. Classification (GTDB taxonomy): domain Bacteria; phylum Bacteroidota; class Bacteroidia; order Bacteroidales; family UBA932; genus Cryptobacteroides. The sequence goes on from UQUJ01000015.1 coordinate 18,308, forward strand.
CGGTGAGACAGAGGGACTTGATGTCTTCAATGAGGAGTGGACTTTCTTGATCTTCGGTGCGCTAAGCCTTGTCGTGCTGGGGGCGCTGCTATTCGCCTCCGACCATTTTGTTGAGGAACATCTTTGGGAACATATTGTCCGCAAGCATCTTCCGAGCATATTCCTTTGGACTTTCGGAGTGCTTCTGGTCATCGGATTCCTGTTCAATTTCATCGACATCTCCGCTTGGGTCAGCGACAACACCGCTCTGATGATTCTGCTTGCGATAGTGGTCGGCCTGATTCCCGAGTCAGGGCCGCATCTGGTCTTTGTGACCCTGTTCGCCAGCGGTGTAATCCCGTTCCCCGTCCTGCTGGCCAATTCCATCGTGCAGGACGGCCACGCATCCCTCCCTCTTCTTGCCGACAGCAAATCCTCATTCTTCAAGGCGAAAGCGATAAAAGTCGGTATCGCCCTCATCGTTTTTGTCGTGTGGGGTTTGATATTATGATTTTTAAGATTTATATTTGCATAATGTTTCCGGCAATCCGGAGGCAGACAAAAGGAAAACAATTTTATTTTAGTGAATTATGGCTTACAAGATTTCAGAAACTGATTGCGTAGCTTGCGGAACTTGCGCAGGCGAGTGCCCTCAGGGCGCTATCCACGAGGGTGACGTTTACACCATCGACCCGAACGCCTGCATCGACTGCGGCACCTGCGCCGACGTCTGCCCGATGGGCGCCATCCACCCGGCAGAGTAATCGGACATAGCAAGATTCCAGAGAGGACGACTGCAACTCACAGTCGTCCTCTTTATTTGTGCGTACTACCAGGTAATATTTTTTACCCGCTCCCTGTCAGTATTTTACAAAACGCCATTTTACAAAACGCCATTTTACAGAACACCATTTTGCAAAACACCTTCAGCCACATAGCCTTCCTATGCCCGTAGAGACCGTGTCGGGCTGAAAAACTTGAAGCCAAAGTCACAAGTTTTTCACGTCAAAGTGCCTTCCAGATGCTTCTGGCCAGCTTTGGACTGAAAGCGTTTCGTAAAAAACTTAACCTTCCGCATGCCGCAGAAAGCCGCCTTGAAGCATCCTTCTGGTAGGGAGGTGGGCCGTTGATGTCAGGGGGAATCCATCGCCAGTCTCACGAAGGTGTCGCCGGCTATCCTTGTTTGATGGACTACTATGTCAAATTGCACGTAAGATAAGGAACCGCCGTATGCGGAACCGCACGTACGGTGGTGTGAGAGGTCGGAAAACGAAAGTAAGAAGAAAACCACTTCGTTTTCCTCCTGCTCGATTTGTGTGTCGGGCATTGCGAAAGCATGTGATCCGCATGGTGGGCTTATCAGGTGACTAATAATTGAAATAAGTGCAGAGTCCGTAGTAGGAGATATAGTTGGAATATCGTTCCTCATAGAAAACCTTCCAACCGCTGTTGATTCTATAAGTCGCGGCTCTGTCCAGTCCTTTTGTGTTGTACACGGTAGAGGCTCGGAAGTCACCGTTGTCGCGGCTGCGGTAAATATGAAGCTTTGCCGCGGTTTGCTCCGGCTCGTAGATGCCTGATACAGTCTTTACATACTCATATTCCCGTGTCATCCCGTTTTTTTGAGTGGAATTCCCGGATGTGCTGTAGTTCGGATGGTTGTTTTGTCCCGAACCGCCTATGGCAGCCACACATTGCTCATTCTGGATGCCGCTGCCTGTGTCCAACAGCCCGGAATCCATAATTTCATTGGCGGCAATCATGGTCGCTGCTATGCCTTTAGCCAGGCCGTTGACGATTGCGGCGCCTACATTTGATTTCTTGGAGAATGTCCCGGAATCATACAATGAGCACATCTCCGCTGCCGGGAGATAGCCTTTGTCCGCAAGCTCTTCAAAGGCAGGAAATGCTTTTGATTCCCCGCGGCTTTCAAAAATCGAGAGATTGTTCACGCCTTGGTACATCTGTTTCATGTCGTAAACAAATTCCCCCGGCAGGTATCCGGCGGACATCGCCTGACGGTAAAGTTCTGTTGCAGATTTGTCATCACCAGTCTCCTCATACACACCGGCCAACGCATACATTGATGGAGTATGACCGAGAATGCAGTTCTTGTCCAGCAGTTCTTTAGCCTTGTCATAATCATGCTTGAAAATTGAACGTAAGGCTTCATAATAACCTGTCTGAATATCTGCTGATACACCGTTTGTCCTGTTGTAGGATACTGCATATATCCTTTCATAGTTTCTTTCCTTGCATCGTATGATAGCTAGTTCAGGGTCATCATAATTCAATGCATAGTAGTAACAAGCTTTGTCCACATCAACCGGAGTTCCAATACCTACAAGATAGCAGGTCGCTATTATGCCATTGAATATAGGGCTGATATTCTGGGCCTGGCGGTACAGGTCGAAAGCTTTTGCGTCATTATTTTCCACACCATCACCGTACAAGTAGGCATTAGCAAGGTCAATGATGAATGTGAGACGGTCAGGAACTGTAAGCTGTGACTCAGATGGATCGCTTAATGCGTCTTCGAGTATTTTTGCACCGCGCGCCTTGAGGTGATCAGGGTTGTACCCAGCCATCAGGCAGCGGCCGTAGTATGCGGAACAATACAGTTTCCATGACGGTTCGCGAGTGCAGGCCTCTGCATAAGATTCCGTAATCCGACTCAATCTTTTCGGCTTGTACTTGGAAGATATAATGGCATTATGGTACTTGAACATAAAATTATGAACCGCCGCAGGGTACTCGTCGTCAGTGATAATGTCATCTACACCATATACGACAGGCTTGTCAAAAACCTGAGCGTCCGCGCGAATTGGCGTGATTGTCAAAGCGGTTATGACCAGCAGGACAGAACTTGTGGCGGCGAACAGTGCCTTACAGTATTTATTGGTTTCCATCAATCGTGTTTTTGTCAAGATAGTCATTTTTCTTAGATCTGCAAAACTGGTGTCGTGAGTGAGTTCTGTATAGACAACAGTAGGTAATACCCTTTTTATCAACATTTTAATCAACGAGACTGCCGGCTCAATCTTGGTCAACTCGCGAGCGATTTCTCTGCGGGTGTTATCTGTAACCTGCTGTCCTATAACCTGCAAAGAAGCCGATGTTATGCCGAGAAGAACACGGCCTCCAGATGTGTTCAGAAAGGCACACACTGTGTGCATCGCGTCCTTCAACTCTCCCGTGGATTTTTTTCAGTTCGAGAGTTCGTGTTTCGTCTTTCTTGATGAGTTCTTGTATTTCGGCATTAGTCATAATCGTCGTCACCTTTGTCTTTGCATATTTATGAAAAGTTATTGAAGATTTGGGACTTGGAACAGATCTATTTCTTTAGGAGTCTTTTCCACCTCCTATCCGTAGTTGGTAAAGTGGGACGGAAGTTTGAATATACCCATGCAGATTTTTGGCGGCATCTCATCTGGATTCCGGATAAAATGACTACCTTGCGAAAAATACTGCGGTTTCAATGACTGATAAGGAACGTGACGAACTCAAAGAGGTGATCAGGAAAGATTACCCGGGAATCTCGGAGGCGGAAATCTCATTTATGGTTTCGTTCTTCGAAATGATGCAGGCTAAGACAGCGGCATATTCAACTGTGGGTGCCAGTGCGACGGCCACTTCAAACACTAAGAATAGCCAAGGGACTGGAAATGCCGGAGGAGCCAAAGGCAAGAAAAAATCAAAGGCCGACCGGCTGGTGGACTCAAGCAAACCATCGAAGACTTACATATTATACGCTTCCATCGAACAATGTCCTGTCAAGGTGTTCAGACGGATAAAAGTGCCGTCAAACCTTTGGCTTGGGAATCTTGGAAAGATATTCATCACTGCGTTCGGTTGGGCCGGTTATCATCTCTCACAATTCACCAAAGGCGATGTGTACTATACGTCCAGAGACAACATTGATGAAAGAGAAAGTTTCAATTTTGGTTGTAGTAACAGGCATATTGACGAGATGACCGTCACCGTCGCGGATGTTCTGCCGCAAAAAGGCAGCACAATCTCTTTTGAATATGATTTCGGAGATGGCTGGATCCACAATGTCAGGGTCTCATCGGTCAGTGACGAGCCTCTCCGGGGCGAGGATATATGTGTGACATCAGGCAAAGGAGCCTGCCCACCGGAAGATGTCGGGGGTGTGTGGGGCTATGCGCAAATGCTTGACATCCTGTCCGGGAAGGTTGATGACCCGGAGGAGAAGGCCTCATACGAGGAATGGCTCGGACTTCAGGAAGGAGAGACCTATGATCCTGAGGAATTTGATTTGGAGATCGCAAACGAGGATGTCGAAGACCTTGTCGCCTTGATCCTCAAAGGCAAGGAAGACTCTCGATAGAATCAATGGATCAGGAACGTATTAGGTTGGTTTTTAAGCCGGATACTGGTCACAAAGAATGCGGTGGAGTGCTGTTGCGATGTGATTGGATGGTTCGAGGGCTTCTAAATGAACGTCAAGGGTGAAGTCAGGAAGAGAGACGGGAAGCGTGATGAGGTCCTGGCGTGTGGCAGGATGGGGGAGCAGGCCGATGATGTCTGGGGAATCTGCGACCAACTTCACGATGGCTTCGGCAGAATCCGACACGACTGCCACGCGCGCCTTCAAATCAAGCGGCAAAATCTCTGAATATATCTTCGGAACCGCAAGCCTGGCGCTCTGCGGAAGGTCTTTCAGGTCTGTCGTTTTTGAATATGCCGGATTGGAGCTTACCGCCGATGCCGTCACGCTGAACAAGAACGTGCCGATGTCTTCGAACGATGGCTCTGTCACGTGCCTTTGGGCGTAAATCCTTATGTCTGAATCATTTCCGGAAGATTCGCTGCGGATGGAGAAAGTCAGGGACGGATTGAAGGCCAGAAGTTTTGAAAGCGCCTGGGGGAGAATATGGCTGGCGATGAAGCCGTCGGCGGAGAGTCTGACCGGCTTGTTGGCGGAGAGTTTGCCCTCCGGCCCGAACATCATTTCCGTCGCCGTGTACCAGTAGAGGATCCTCCCGGCATATTCCTTGAACGCCGCGCCTTTCGGAGTGAGCGTGACGGAGCCTTTTCTCCGGAGAAACAGTTCCGCGCCGAGGCTCTTCTCAAGCTCCGCGATGTTCTGGCTGACAGCCGGCTGCGACACACCAAGCGCCTTGGCGGCCAAAGTGAAGCTGCCCTTCTCGGCCACCGCCATGAATATTCTCAGTCTGAAATCCTCCAGAACCCCTTCCCGGTAACATTTTGTAGACATATTCACAAAATTAGCCAGTTTTGTGAATATAACCAACGAGGATGACAAAAAAGTCACCCTCGCCGGTAATTGGTAAGCGTTTGCTAATCCTTTAAAAACAACAAGTTGGTGAAGCGTGTCATCTTAAGGGATCTTTTCTTGGCCTGCGGCCAAGGGATCGGGCTTCGTTGATGTTTCTCTGGACGCCTTCGTCGCCGACGACGAGATAGTCATCACCATCGATCAGTAGGCCGCGGCCTCTTTTCTCCTCCTGGTTCTTCTTGTTGTCAACGTTCACGTCGATGACCTTGCCGCCATGGAAGGAGGTGATGTCATCGAAGATGGTATGGCCGACGATGATGCGCTCGACCGTGTAACGCTTCAGAATCTTTTTCAGGTCCTTGCTCTTTATCGGATTGTACTTCTCGTCTGTCCTTACCAGCCCACGGTACCAGAGCGGCCCCTCGTTCCCGTACAGGAATCCGGTCAGCGGAGAAAGCGCTTTCCGCTCGCTCTTGCTCATGAAGAGAGCCTTGCTTATTTCCTCATTGACCTGAGAGACAGACAGATCCTCGTCATAGAACATTCTGCCCAGCCCGGCATGAACGTATAGGTCAGTTCCGATGATCTCGATCGTGTTGCGTGTCTCAAGCCAGCGTCCAAGCTCGGTGTCTGGACCGAAGAGCTGAGGATATCTCATCCCCAACTCCTCCGCCAGACTCTTGTACTTCTCCTTCGTGTAGCGAAGGTCGTCCGCCAGAACCATCGTCTCATGGTTGCCCAGAAGGAACGAGACGCGTCCGCCGGCTTTCTCCGCCTCGTCTTCCAGCTTGTAGACCAGCCAGAAGATCTGGGTCGCGTCTTTGCCCCTGTCAAAAATGTCACCGATGATGACCAGATGATTCCCGCCGAAGCTCCAATGCAGGTTCTCGTCAATCACTCCGTTGCCGCGCAGCAGGCTGACGACGCAATCCATCCTGCCGTGAGGGTCGGACATTACAAACACCTTTTCGGAGCGGGGAGCCTTCCACACGGGACGGCTGACCGGATGAAGCCTCACTTCGAACGGATAGTCCCCGTTATGATCCGTGACGCGGAAGCTGAAGTCCTCCGGCAAGGTCTCGTAGGTCCGGTCGATGACGTTCTTGTCCTTGTCCACACTTATGACCCTGGCGCTGCCGTCCGGACGATAGAGGATGTATGGCCCGTCTATTGACAGGGCTGCGTTCTCCTTCCGGCTTTCCTTCTTCTCTTCCGGCAGATAATTCGTGGCTGGTGTGCCGGAACTACTTATCAGGACGAGCGCCGACAAGGAAAGCAGCAGTCCTATGAATCTATTTCTCACGTTCTTTTCCTTTTTCATGATGATGCGGTCGCCTTAGTTCAATGCTGTTCATATTCCGGATTCTGAACCATGTTCTCGTTGTATTCCATCTCGTGGATCGGTACCGGCAGCACAATCTTGTAGTAATTCCAGTCGAAAGACCGGGCTTCTTCGGGAACCTCGCTCAGGTAGTCCTTACGCTCGACCTTCCTGTTGTTCCTGATCAGGTCAAAGAAACGTTGTCCTTCTCCCCAGAACTCTATGCGGCGCTGCTCCAGTACCAGATCCAAGGTGATGGACTTGTCCGCCAGATCATCCAGATCCTCACCCGTACGTGCGTAGACCGGCTTTAGGTAAGCCCTTGCGTTCGTGATGTCATTGTTCTTCACGGCTGCCTCGGCGGCGTTCAGATAAAGCTCCGAAAGGCGGAACACCGGAACATTGGCGTCCTCATAGCTCTTGTCTCCCTGAGCCGGATACTTCAGGCAATACGGCTTCTTGCTGCTTGCGGCCGACACCATCTGGCGACGTACATCCTTGGATTTTCCCTTCAGGTATTTCTTCCAATACTTGTCGGTCGCTATCATATTGTACTTTGTGCAGATGTAACCGATTGACGATTTGCCAGGGCTGTCCGTGGTAAGGTTCACAATCTCGAACAGCAGCTCGCTGTTGAAAGGCGTGGCCCATATTTTGGCATATTCTTCATTCGTCCACAATCTGTAGCCTTGCTTTTCGGCTCCTTTGATGGCTTCGGTGGCTACCTTGTAGGCCTCGCTGTCCTCTCCTTTGTAAAGGTAGACGCGGCTCAGCAGTGTCATCGCCGCCCATTTGTTGATCTTACCCTCCTTTTTGACAGGCCGCAGCAACCCCACCGCCTCGGTCAGATCCTCGATGATCCTCTTGTAGCATTCGGCTGTGGTGTTGCGTGACGGCTTGATGTTCTTGTCGTCCACCACATTGTCCATTATAGGCACTGCCAGCGAGGCTCCGTTGTCCTTAAGGTAAGGGTAGCCGTAGAGGCGCGTCATGTCAAAAAGCATCAGGGCGCGGATAGCCAGAGCCTCTCCCTTGAGGTCATCGTGGTACACTTGCTCTGTCAGCTTCTCCATCTTCGGAGTGATGATCACCCTGTCAGGCACCAGCTCGATTCTGTCAATGTCCCGAAGCAGGATGTTCAGGTTCTTGGCTATGCCGTAATACACGCTCCAGAAGCCGCTAGGACCGTTTGTCTTGTTGTACTTGAATGTGTAGTAGCTCACATTGGTGCTGGATGATTTGTAGCACTTCATGTCATCTCCCGTCAAGTCGCCGTAGCACATCATTGTGGCCCCGTAGTAGCTTGAGGACTGCATGCCGCTGTAGGCTCCGTTCAGGACAAATTCGAAGTCTCTTAGCTCGGTCAGCGAACCCTCGGTCTCGATCTCGGTGGAAGGCTGAAGATCCATCCAGTCATTTCCGCAGCCGCCCATCAATATGGCGGTAAGCAGGCTGAAGGTTATGAGTTGTATCTTTTTCATATTCATGTTCATTGAGTTATATTAAAACAGTTAGAATTTGACTTCAAGGCCAAAGGTGTATGTCCGCATAGGTGGCGTCTCCCAGCTTGGCGAGGAGCCTGATTCCGGGTCAAAGTAGTCATTCGCGGCCCACGTCAGCAGATTGTTGCCCGCCGCGTACAGCCGGACCTTGTCAATGCCTATTCTCCGTGTCCATTCCTTCGGCAGTCTGACTCCGAAGGTCAGGTTCTTCAAGCGAACGTAATCGCCGCTGAACAAGCGTCTTGTCGTGGCGTAGTCGGACATGGAGACCGAGCGTCCGATCATGAAGCGTTCGATGTCGGTCTTGTCGCCCTCTTTCTGCCAACGCTTCCTGTAATAGGTCGGGATGTTCAAAGTACCGTTGCCGCCGTGCTCGAGTTTGCCGGCCGTACCGTTGTACCTCCAGGCACCGAATGAGAAGTTCAGATTGAAGTTGAGGTCGAACCATTTGTAAGACAAACTGTTGCCGAATCCTCCCGTGATGGTTGGATCCGCGCATTGCAGGATAACCTTTTCCGCCGCGCGCGGGTCCTTGGTCTTGTCTCTGTTCAACTCTCCGTTCTCATCCATGGAGTTCTTGTAGAACATCGGCTCGCCGTCCTCCGGGTCAATGCCGGCGAATTCTATCATGTAGTAGGTTGAATATGGCAGGCCGACCTTGTGTATGTTCACTCCGCTGGTCACTTGTTTGAGATTGCCGTCAAGCTTCAGTATCTTGTTGGCGTTGTGTCCGAAGTTGAGGCTGCTGCTCCAGTGGAAATCCTTCGTCTCTATGTTCGTGGAGCGCAGTTCCAACTCGTAGCCCTTGTTCCTCAGCTTGCCGATGTTCGAGAGGTAGCTTGAGAAGCCGGTCGCCAGGGACAGAGGGCGGCTGTAGAGCAGATCCTTGGTTGTTCGCACGTAGTATTCAAACGTGACCCTCAGTCGGGAGTCGAAGAAACCCAGGTCAATGCCGGAGTTGAAGTTGTAGTTCGTCTCCCAGGTCAGTTCCTTGTTCTCCAGCTGCGACTGCGAGATGCCTGGGTTGTTGTTGTAGTTGCTGGTAAGGCTGCTCAATCCAAGGTAGCCGTAGTAAGAGGATGGAAGGGTTCCGTTGACTCCGTATGACACCCTGAGCCTCAAGTCGTTCATCCAGTCCTGTACCGGTTTCATGAAATTCTCCGAGCTGACTCTCCACGCTCCGGAGACCGACCAGAAGTTGCCCCAGCGGTTTTCTCTCGCAAGGCGGGAACTGCCGTCCGTCCTCCAGCTCGCACCCAGATAGTACTTGCTGTCGTAGTCATAGTTGGCCCGGGTGATGTACGAAACGATGCGCGTCGCCATGCCGGAACCACCCATGCTCTGGTAAACCACGCCATTGTTTACCTCTGGCTTGTCCCAGCGCGCGAAGTTGGAGATCGTGACTCCCAGTCCGTCGGACTCCTTGTCGTTGATCTCGTAACCGGCCAACAGATCCAGATTGTGCTTTTGCCTTATCCTTGTCTGATAGGTCAGGATGTTCGACCAGGTCATGTTCGTGATGTCATTATAGTCCTTGCTGAAACGTCCGTTCTCATCGTCGCCGTCGCTGGTGCGTGGATCCTTCCATGAGCGGGACTTGTTCATCACGAAATCATAGCTGAACGTCGATGCGAACCGCAATCCTTTCCAGATGTCGATGTTGGCGAAGACTGTGTTGAAAGCGCGGGTGGCATATTCCTTTTTGAAGTTGTAGGAATTGGACAGCATAGGGTTGCGGTCGTCCAATTTGATAAGGTCGCGGTTCCATGTGCCGTCCTCGTTCCATACCGGGTCTGAAGGGGTCGCGCCGTTACGTGTGCCGTAGATAGGGGAAGTGTAGGCCCGGCCTTCGGAGTAGGTGTCCTGGTTCACTTTTGAGAACTGCACCCTTGCTCCTACATTCATCCATTTCGTCATCTTATAGTCGACGTTCAGACGCGCGGTCACACGCTCCAGGCCGGAGTTGATGGTGACTCCCTCGTGCTTCATGTATCCGATGGATGTGTAGTACTTGATCTTGTCGTTGCCGTGGGAGGCGGAGAACTCGTAGTTCTGATGACTGCCTTTCCTGAAGAGGTAATCATCCCAATTGGTGAATCCGCACCAAGGCACCGGCGCGTACCGGTCGATGTTGGCGTCAGCGTAGGCGTGCGCCTCGTTATCGGTCATGCCCGGGTGAAGGCTTACCCCATCGTCGCCTTCCACCACTTTACCATTGTAGGTCAAGGCGTAATTCCTCAGACCTTCATGGATCATGTCCCTTCGCTCCTTGCCGTCCATGATCCGGAGATAAGGCATGGCGAAGTCGGAGAAGCCCCAGTCGGTTTTCAAAGTGAAGACCGGTTTTCCCGATCTGCCCTGCCTGGTGTTGATGATTATGACACCGTTGGCGGCTCTGGAGCCGTAAAGCGAGGCTGCGGCGGCGTCTTTGATGACCGTGATGCTCTCGATGTCCGAGGTGTTCAATGTTGACATCACGTCAAGACCGGAATCACTGCCGGACGCTCCGATGTTTCCGGACAGCACAGGTACTCCATCCACCACATAGAGCGGAGAATTCGAGGCATTGAACGATCCCATGCCGCGGATACGTATGGATGTCGAGGAACCGGGTATGCCGGATGCGTTGCTGACCCCTACTCCCGGAGCCGCTCCCTCCAGCATCTGCTGGAATGAAACGTTAGGGACATCCTTGACCTCATCCGTCTTCACTATGCTGGCGGAACCGGCGTAGGCGGATTTCTTGAATGTACCGTATCCTGTCACGATGACTTCCTCCAGCAGGGTGGTGTCTTCCCTCAAGGTGATCCTTACATCATCACCGGGTGCGACGGACACCTCGCGTGTGGTGAAACCGATGTAGGACACGACCAGCGTGACCTCCTTGTCAGCCACGTCCAGGTGAAAACCGCCGTTAAGGTCGGTTATCATGCCGTTCTTCGTTCCTTTCACGACCACGTTGGCTCCGATTATCGGCTCGTTGTTGATGTCGGTGACCTTGCCCGTGATCCGGTGGCTTTTCTCCTCAGCCACCTCGGTCCGGACTGTCACGGGCTCCGCCTTCCTTATGGCGATCACCCCGTTGTGAACCTTGTAGGTCAACCCGCTGTTCTGTAGACATTTGTCAAGAACATCGGAGAGAGGCTCGTTCTTCACGTCCAGGCTCTCCACCTTGACTTTCTCAGCGTCGCTCGTGCTGTAGATGAAAGTGAAGTCGGTTTGTTTCTGGATCTCCCAAAGAACCTCATTCAGAGTCGCGTTCCTGAATCTTGCGGTGACAGTGGCCTGTCCGGTCACTGAGGCGCTCGCCAGCAGGGAAGGCAAGAAGCATAGGGCGAGCGTCGCGGCGAGAAGGCATTTTCCAAATCCTCCCGTCCGGTTGGTATTATGTGGTTTTTTCATATAAATTGGATTAATGATTTATGAATATTCTGACGGTCTTTCCTTTCACGTCAACGGAGACCCTGCCGGTCTGTTCCAGCAACTCCACCAGCGGTGTTATGTTGTCGTAGCGGTTGACGTAGCAGCCGAATCGCAGGTCTTTCGCAGCCTTGTCTGCGTAGATCACGTCCATGTCGTACCAGCGTCCAAGGGTTTTCATGATGTCTTCCAGCCTCTGGTCCCTGAAGTTGATCTTCCCGTTTATCCAAGAGGTGTAGAACGAAGTGTCAACGTTGCGAACCTCGATCCCGTCGCCGTGCCGGGTGACGGTGGCCTGCTCGGACGGCTTGAGGACTATGGCCTCACCTTTTTCCGTCCGTACCCTTACCGAGCCGCTGACAAGTGTGGTCCGGCAATCCTCGTCCTCGTAGGCGGAAATGTTGAATGAGGTTCCCAGCACTTCGACCGTCATGCCCTTTGTCTTGACCATGAACGGCTGCCCTGTCCTGCTCACCTCGAAGTAAGCCTCGCCCTCCAGTTCGACCATGCGGACATCTTTAGCGAACCGGGCCGGAAAACGGACGGAACTCAAGGAGTTAAGGTACACCTTGCTCCCGTCGGTCAGCGTCAAACGGTACTCTCCACCTTGCGGCACGCTTACCTTATTGTAGGCGAGTCTGCCTGACAGCCGGCCTTCGCCGCCGGCGTAGTGCAATGCGGCGGAATCAACTTGTATGACCGTGCCGTCCTTTTCCTTCAGTTCCGTTCCGCAGGATGATTTCAGGTCGAAGGTCTCCCCGTTGTCCAAGGTGAGGGTCGCTTTATTGCCGCCCGGTATGATCTGCTCCATCGAGCGGGCCTCCAGATAGCGCATTTCGTTGACTTTGTTCTTATGTACCACGAATATGCTGATGGCCGCGGCTGCGGGAAGTATGATGGCGGCAGCGTACTTGCATACGTTCAGCATCCGGTGTCTGGCGCATTGCCGCCGGATTTTCCTCTGCACTCCGATCCAGCCGGCCTCCGTACTGAAGTCCTGTCTTTTCTGTATGTTCCGCGTCATGTTCCTTTCCTGGCAGATTTCCTGAAAGAGACGCTCGTTCCCGGCGGATTCATTTCTCCACCGCGTCAGTTCCGCCTCCTCTGTCTCGTCTGTCTTTCCGGACAAATGCCTGGCTATGAGCCTGGCGACATGGAAAAGATTGGTCATGATAGTCACCTGTGTTAAAAATTACAGTAATATAACAGGTGAACCCGTGAACAGGGTGTATCGTTTTAGGAAAAAATCACATAAAAAAGAAGAGCAGGAAATAGTAATCCTTCAGATAGTCGCGCAGCTTGCGGTAGGCGATCTTCTTTTGGGAGTGTACGGTTTCCTTTGAGACGCTCAGCTCTTCCGCTATCTCCTGGTTTGTCTTTCCCTCAAGGGTCAGCAGAATGATGCTTCTCATCCCGGGGGGTAACGAGTCGATGGCTTCCTGAAGGATGCGATAGGTTTCCTCGACGATGACCTTGTCGTGAAAGAAAGCGTCTTTGTGCGAGTCCATCACTTTCCTGGCATATTCACTCTTCACCTTGGAATGTTCCAGCTCATTCAGGGATCTGTTCCGCACGGAGGTGTAAAGGAATGATTTTATCTGATGAATATAGGTGAAGCCATCCCGCGACTGCCACAGCTTTACAAAGCAGTCCTGCACGATGTCTGCCGCCAGCAGGTCGTCACAGACATATTCATTGGCGAACATGCACAGGGTGACGTAATATCTGTCAAATAATTGACGAAAACTACTCTCGTCAGCCAGTTTGAAGATTATGCCGTCTGTCTTGTGGGTCACGTGTGGTCTTTTTGGATGACAAACTTACATAATAATCGGCGGATTTCCTAAAGCGAGTGTCTGTTCCTGGTCGCTTCATTGATGGTGTAATTATCGAAAATCGTAAATATTTTTTGGAATAACGAGAATTTTGATGTAAGTTTGCCTTGTTGAAAAAATAGAATGAGATGTCGATTATAGTGAATGTTGACGTGATGCTGGCCAAGCGGAAGATGTCTTCCGCCGCGCTTGCGGAAAAGATAGGCATAACGCCGGCCAACCTCTCCATCCTCAAGACGGGGAAGGCCAAGGCGGTCAGATTCTCCACGCTGGAGTCCATCTGCAAGGCTCTGGACTGCCAGCCGGGGGATGTCCTTGAATATTCAGAAGAACAACAATAATCTAATAAGGATTCAGTTATGAAAAGATTTTTGATTCTGGTCTCCGCTTTCCTTCTGGGCGCGTCGGCGTTCGTGGCAAGCGCTCAGATGCAGCAGCTTCCGAATGACCCTGCGGTCAAGGTCGGCAAGCTGGAGAACGGTCTGACCTATTACATCAGACACAATGACAAGCCGGCCGGCAGGGCTGAGTTTTACCTCGCCACGAATGTCGGAGCCATTCAGGAGACCCCTGACCAGGACGGTCTCGCGCACTTCCTTGAGCACATGTGCTTCAACGGCACGAAGAACTTCCCGGAGAAGGGCATCCTTAACTGGCTTCAGAGCATCGGAGCCTCTTTCGGAGGCAACGTGAACGCTGCCACAGGTATCGATCAGACCACCTATATGCTCAATAATATTCCTTTGGTAAGGGAATCGGTGGTGGACACCTGCCTTTTGATCCTGCACGACTATTCGCATTTCGTGACGAATGATCCTGCCGAGATCGACAAGGAGCGTCCGGTGATCATCGAGGAGAGACGTTCCCGCAGGAACGCAGGCTGGAGGACTTTCGAGAAGTCTCTTCCTTACCTCTATGGCGACACAAAGTACGCCACCTGTACCCTGATCGGAAGCAAGGAGAACCTTGAGACATTCAAGCCTGAGAGCCTTGTGAACTTCTACAAGACGTGGTATCGTCCTGATATGCAGGCAGTCATCGTTGTGGGTGATGTTGACGTGGATGCAGTCGAGGGAAAGATCAAGTCGATATTCGCTGACATTCCGGCCGCCGTCAACCCTAAGGCTAAGGAGAAGATTCAGTTCAAGGAGTTCACCGAGCCGCGTGTGGCTGTCATCACTGATCCTGAGACCACTTCATCGTCCGTTGAGATGGTTTGGGAAAGCGAGGCAAGGGACGAGGCTCTCAATTCCACTTCGGCCGGCCTTATGATGGATCTGATTGAGAGCGTTGTTCAGTCCGTAATGAGCGAGCGTTTTGATGACATCACCTCCAAGGCTGACGCGCCATACCTCTACGGTAGTTTCGGTTTCGGGAAACTTTGCGAGGTCATCGAAGGCGCTGATGCCAATGTCGCCCTGAAGGAAGACAACATTCTTGGCGGATTCAAGGCTTTCGTGACCGAGCTTGAAAGAATGAAGAGATACGGCTTGACTGAAGCCGAGGTAGGCAGGGCCAAGGACAAGATCATCGCTGTTTATGAGAAGGCGGCCAACAGCGCCGAGACCAGAAAGAACAGCGAGTTCGTCAACCCTCTGATCAACAACTTCTTTGGTAACTATGCGTATATGGAGCCGGCCACCAAGCTTGAGTTGGTGAAGGCCATATTGGCTCAACTTGACGCACAGGTGATGAACCAGGTCCTTGCACAGGCTTTCACCGGAGAGAACAGTCTCGTAGTCATCTACAGCGGTCCTGAGAAGGAAGGCATCGCGACTCCTACGACCGAGCAGCTGCTCCAGGTGATCGATGAGGTTAAGAAATCCGAGATCGAGGCACCGGCTGAGGAAAAGGCCAGTGAGCCGCTTATGGATCCTTCCTCATTGGTGGGCGCAAAGGTGAAGAAAACCAAAACGACACTCTATGGCGCGACAGAATGGACTCTTTCCAATGGCGTGAAGGTCGTTGTGCTGCCTACAGACTACAAGAAGGATCAGATCCTGTTCTCGCTCTACAAGAACGGTGGCGAAAGTCTTATCGCTACCGAGGATCTTCCTTCATTCGACGGCAGCACCTACAGTGTGTTCCAGAACGCTCAAGGTTTGTCAAAATTCAAGGGAACAGAACTTTCCAAGATGCTTTCCGGAAAGATGGTGAGTGTCAGTCCTTTCATAGATGATCTTTATAACGGAATCTCCGGAAACTCTTCCGTGAAGGATCTTGAGACAGCGTTCCAGCTTCTCTACCTTGAGTTTATGGAGCCTCGCTTCGATCAGGAGGAATTTGACAACGCCATCGCCCAGATCAAGGCCGTTCTTCCTAATCTCGTGAACACACCTAACTTCGCTTTCCAGAAGAGATTCAACAAGGTTCTCTACAACGACAACCCAAGAAATGAGGTGCTTTCTATGGAGAAACTTGAGAAGGCCAACCTCCAGACCATCGAGAAGAACTATCGCAAGCTCTTCGCCGATGCTGCCGGTGCCACAATGGTGATTGTCGGTGATGTCAGTCTTGACACCCTCAAACCTTTGGTAGAGAAATATATCGGATCTCTTCCAAAGGGCAAGAAAGCCGCCAAGTGGGCTGATGTGCAGCCGCAGCTTGTCAAGGGCAAGGTCGTGGATGTCTTCGACCAGAAGATGGAGACTCCGCTGACAACCGTCCTTCAGGTCTATAGCGACTACCGTCCGTTCACCGTCAAGGAGCAGACTCTTGCCAGCGCTGTCAGCTACATCCTCGACCAGATCTACACCGACACTCTCCGTGAGGACGAAGGCGGTACTTATGGTGCGTCCACCGTGGCTAATGCCCGCAAGGATCCTAACGGGAGGTATCTTCTTCAGGTTTACTTCAACTGCAAGCCAGCCCTTGCCGAGAAGCTCAGGGCTCTGGCTCAGGACGGTTTCAGGAAACTCGCCGAGGAAGGCCCGACCGATGAGCAATTTACAAGGACAGTCGAGCATTTCAAGAAGAATGTTCCGGAAAGCAGGATCAACAACTCTTACTGGCTGTCAGACCTGCTCCGCTACTTCCGCGGCGGCTACGACTACGACAAGGAGTGGGAGGCCGCCATAGGTGGCCTGACCAAGGAGTCCATCCGTGACGCCGCCGCCAGACTCTACAACTCCGGCAACTTCGTTGAGGTTGTGATGATGCCAGGCGAGACCGCCGAGGCCGAGTAGTTTTACGAATATATTCCCGGACATCCCGTCCGGATTAACGACAAAGAGGACGACTTAATCAGTCGCCCTCTTTGTCGTTAATAAAATATTCAAATCCTAATTTTACCTCAAGGCCTCAATCTGTTCAGAAGACAGCCCCGTGGCAATCTTGATCTGATCAGTGGGTAAGCCCAAAGACAACAATGACTTTGCGACCTCCGCCTTGCCTTGTTCGGAACCTTCCTTAAAGCCTTTGCGGTAACCTTGCTGCTCGGCACCCTTGATGTACGGGCGCATTTCTTTTTCTGTCATCATATCACTGAAATAGTTGTCAATCTCCTTGTCGTCAAGGCCGCTGACGCGCATCGCTCTTTCCAATTTATTGAACACGGCATCTTTTTCAGACCTCGATTTGGCAAATATAGTGAAATTTCTGAATATCCTGCACCATCCTGCGATGGGACTGTCATATTCATCATTGTATCGCATAACTCTTGGCAATTCAAGAAGAAAGAACGACATTTGGCCACCAAAAGGCTCTCCGGTTTCGATTTCCTGAGTACGATAATGATAGAGGATCTTGTCATCAGGGGAATTCGGATGCTCGTCCTCGTAATTCATAATGCAGATAACCTTGACCGGAGCCAGAACATAGTCTTCATCTCCACGTTTGATCTGCCTTGTCACAAGTCTTGATCCATAGAAGAACAGCCGGTCGCGTTGATCGAAACGAGAGGCTTTCTGCATTTCCACCAAGATGGTCCCGTCTGGAGTCTGGCAGAGGAGGTCAAAGAGTATCCTTTTATCCGATGGGGCAACCTCCGTGAGTTCTGTATTGCGGAACTCCACAGATGAGATATCCTCTTTAAGAATATCATTCAAGAGTGTGATGAGAAGGTCTGGATGATTTTGGAACAAGTACTTGAATGCCCAGTCACAGGTCAGGTCGAGATATTCAGGTGTGGCGAGACTTTGGGCGTAGGAGTCCTTTTCTTCTTCCGACATACCGTTGAACCGGCTGTCTTTTTCGATGAGCCGCCGGCAATGTTCGTACCGCTTGAGGTATAGCCTCTCCTTGGATATGGTCTCATGGTTAATGGTTGTTTGGCCGGTCGCGTCTTGGATGCCGACCTTTGTTGTCTCGGAGTTCTCCATAGTTGAAGTAGTTTTTAATGATGTCAAATTGGTTCGGGATCTGTTCCCGAATCCAACGCAATATCGGCATAGTGAACGTAAAAAACGAAAAGAAACATATACGAATCATAAGAAACGTAAATTTTTTCGGTAAATACCCCCTAAGTAACATTCAAAAAATAACCTGCATCATCTTAAGGAATCTTTTCGGTCTAGATCTCTTTTCTCATCAGTCATGTGCCACCGGCACACTCCTTCTTCAAAAAAAGATCTATCCTCGAAAATATTCTCTTAATCTGAAGCAACTTATTTTTTTCATGTTCCTAAAAAACGCCCCTACGACAATTTTGCGAACGTTTGCAAAACCGCCATAGGGGCTTGTGATAGTTTTATTATGTGTTACAACTCCTTGAGGAAGCGGGCCATTGAGGCGAGGAAGTCGTTCCTGTATTCCTGAATAGGGTCGTTGCAGTACTTGGCGTTGCGGAAACCGTAGCCGTGGCCGCCGCCAGGGAAGGCGTGCATCTCGCAAGGGACACCGTTCTTCACGAGGGCGTTGAAATAGCGGACCTCGTTCTCCGGCGGAACACCATAGTCGTTGGAACTGAATATGATGAATGTCTTCGGCGTGTCCGCGCTGACCTGCTTGTCCAATGAATATCTTTCCTTGAGAGCCTCAAACTTTCTCTTGCCCTCATCCCATGTCCGGAAGTCCTTGCCCTTTCTGTTGTACCAGCCCTTCTCTGTGCCGATCAGATTGTTGAAACTGCCTTCGTGACCGACTCCAGGCTCGGAGGAGATCACCGGATAGACAAGGATTGAGAAGTCCGGCCTGGTCTCTGCATCGATATACTGCGTGGATGCAGTGGCCGCGAGATGTCCACCGGCTGAGAATCCCATCACACCGATCTGCTTCACACCCCACTCCGGAGCGTAGTGGCGGCAATAACGGAACACGTTCTGCACATCGTTCAGCGGCACGTTCCAGTGGCCGTATGGCAGACGGTACTTGAGCACGGCTGCACTGATGCCCTGACTGTTAAGCCATTCCGCGGCGTATTGTCCCTCGTGCACGTAAGCTGTGAACCAATAGGCTCCGCCTGGGCAGATGATGACCATCTTGCCGTTCGGATTCTTTGCCAGATAAAGTTCGAACCTCGCGCTGTCACCGGTGAATTTCAGATTCATATCCTTGGTCAGTTCCTCTGGCTTGGTGCAGCCGTTGGACTCTCCAGGGCCGAGTGTTATGCCCTCGATTCCCTTATCGACATTCTGTCCTTCCGGGTACAGATAGACAACCTTGTCCGGTTTGCGTGTGAACTCCTCACGGGCAACCTTAGAAGCCTCCTTCCTGCCGTTCACGCTTTCAAGCTGCTGGCCGAGCCATCTTTCCAACGCCGCCGAAAACTCCGGCCTGCATGATCCCAGATTGTCCTTGCAGACTTTCGGATCAAGCCCGATGCTCAGATCCGTGAAGCCCCAGCCGTGACCACCTTGAGGATAGACATGGAACTCGGCCGGAACCTTGTTCCTGACAAGAGCCTGATAGAACTTCACGGAACTTACAACGGGCACGGTCTTGTCGTAGGTGCTCACACCGATGAATGTCGGGGGAGTGGTAGGAGTGACATCCCGGTAAGTGGTGTACATCCTTTTCAGCCCTTCATATTCATTCAAACCATTGTACCATTCCTCGAAAGGCTTGTCTTCCCTGCTTGTCCAGGAGACCTCGCTGCCGAGAAGGTTGTCCACGGAACCTTGATGCGTGGCGTTCTCGTCCATAAGAATGACAGGGTAGATGAGAACCGCGAAGTCCGGTCTTGTAGTGGAGTCCACGTACATTGTCTCCGCCGTGCTGGCAAGATGTCCTCCGGCGGAGAATCCCATCACACCGATCTGCTTGATGCCCCATTCCTCTGAATGGTGTCTGCAATAGCGGAATGCGTTGTGCACGTCCTGAAGCGGAACCTGACGATGCCCGTTTGGCAGACGATACTTCAGAACAGCGCAGGCGACATTTCTGTCATTCAGCCATTTTGCCACATAAGATCCTTCGTTCCAAGTTGAAAGACCGGAGTACCCGCCACCTGGACAAGCGATGACCATCTGTCCGTTCGGTTTTTCAGGCAAGAATATGTCAATACGCGCGCTGTCCGTCACATTGGAGACGAATCCCCAGCCGCCGGCCACCTCCGCTCCTTCCAGACCGTTTGAGACTAGCGGCCCTTGGGTCACAGCCACACCGTTCTCGACT
Source organism: uncultured Alistipes sp. (assembly GCA_900544195.1). Lineage (GTDB taxonomy): Bacteria > Bacteroidota > Bacteroidia > Bacteroidales > UBA932 > Cryptobacteroides. The sequence continues at coordinate 38,180 of UQUJ01000015.1, forward strand.
ATCCCTTGGTCCACTCCCTGTCCCTTCGGATAGAGGTAAACGGTTTTTGTGGGAGCATATTCAATGCCCGGCGTGTTCTTGGCCTTCAGTTTTTCCTCGACAGGGGAAGTCCTTGCCAACGGATTGACATTCACCACCGTTCCGTCAAGGACCAGCTGGCTTTTCTTCGCCTTTCTCTGCGCCGAAGCATCCGTCCCTGCGCAGACAACAGCCGCCACCATAGCGGCCAGAAGAAATGTTCTTTTCATATTATCTGTCTTTAGTGTCCTTTTTATGAATATGTCTGCAAATATAACGAAAAGGAGCGGCTTTTTATGGCCGCTCCTTGAAAGATAACTATTTGATTCGGGTGTTCACTCAGCGGTTTCCCTGAACTCAAGCAAATCTCCAGGCTGACAGTCCAATGCCTTGCAGAGCGCGTCGAGTGTGCTGAATCGGACCCCCTTGGCCTTGCCGGTCTTCAGAATCGACATGTTGACCGCCGAAAGCCCTATCTTGTCAGCCAGTTCGGCGGAAGTCATCTTCCGCCGAGCCAACATCACATCGACATTTACTACTATTGGCATAATGATTATTCTTCAGCGGTTTCTTCCTGAGGCTGCTCCTCCGGCTTGGACTCCTTTCCCTTAAGATATTCAGGCAGATTCATTCCCGCCATGTTGAACAGATCCTGAAGCGGAGGAACGGAACCCATCAGGCCGGAGATGAAGTTCGCGGTCGATGTCTTGCCGTTCTTTCCTTCGCCGTTGCCGTCCCAGACTGTAACCTTGTCGATCTTTATGCCCTTGACAGCCTCGACCTGAGTCTTGACTAGTTCAGGGAGCTTGTCCGCGATGAGCATAAGCACGGCCTTCTGAGGATCGCCGGCAGCGGCCTTGACGAGCTCGTTGAAACCGTCTGCCTGCTTTGAGAGGACCTCAAGGGTACCGCGGGCCTGAGCGTCCATCTTGGCGAAGATGGCGTCTGCCTCTCCCTTGGCCAGCCTGCGGACCTTCTCGGCCTCGGCCTCAGCCTCGATGATGAGCTTCTCCTTGTCGATCTGGGCAGGCACGACGATGTTGGCCTGTTGGGTAGCCCTCTCCCTTTCGGCACGGGCAAGCTCGGCGTCACGCTCGCTCTGGTAGGCTTCCTGAAGAGCCTTTGCGGCTTGTACCTTTTCAGCGGCCACAGCTATGCGGGCGGCCTCGGCCTCTTTCTCACGGCGCTGGGCGTCGGAGTTGGCGATGTCGATCTTCGAGGTGTTCTCTCCCTGTACCGCAAGGGCGTTGGCCGCGGCGGTCTTGATACGGGTATCTCTCTGTGTCTCGGCGATACGGATGTCCTTGTCCCTGTCGGCCTCGGCCTTACCGATCTCACCGTAGCGGTTCTGTTCGGCAACGCTCTTCTTCGCGTCGTTGATGGCCTTGGCGGCTGCCTCTTTACCGAGAGCCTCGATGTAGCCGGACTCGTCACGGATGTCGGTCACGTTCACGTTGATGAGCTTGAGGCCGATCTTACGGAGCTCAGCCTCCACGTTCTGGCTGACGGCCACAAGGAATTTGTCGCGGTCGGAGTTGATCTCCTCGATGTCCATAGTGGCGATCACGAGACGAAGCTGTCCGAAAAGAATGTCGGTGGCTATGTTCTGGATGTTGTCGATGGAGAGTCCGAGAAGCCTCTCGGCGGCGTTTGTCATGCTGTCAGGCTCAGTGGAGATACCGACCGTGAAGCGGCAAGGCACATCGACACGAATGTTCTGCTTGGAAAGCGCGTTGGTAAGGTTGCACTCAATCGAGATAGGCTTGAGGTCAAGGAACGCATAGTCCTGGAACACAGGCCACACGAAGGCGGCTCCTCCGTGGATGCATCGGGCCGAAGAGATCGATCCGCTCTTGTTCTTACCTGTCTTACCGTAGATGACCATCACCTTGTCGGAAGGACAACGGCGGTAGCGCTTAAGAATCGCCGCGAATGTCACGAATATGACGGCGACAATGATAAGGATCAGAGAAAGTTCCATATTCAAAATGTTTAATGGGTTGATAAATATTCCTTTAATATATTAAGTCACTCTTCTTATGCCATATTTCTAAGAATAGATCACGAATTCTTAACGGTGCGTCAGATGATTGTCGGTGTCAGTTCCTCGACGAGCAGGGTGTAGTCGTTGATGACTTCCGTGACCTTGATGGCTGTGCCGGTCTTGATCGTCTCTCCGTCGGTGACGGCGTCATATTCCCTCACGGCGTTGTTGATGGTGATCTGGACCTTGCCTTCACCCTTGCGTTCTCCCGGTATGGTGAGATAGACCTTGCCTTCGCATCCGACAGCCGATTTGTGCACGTCGATTTTGCCGGTCTGCTGCATTTCGCTCAGCCATTTGAATATCCACATGACGATGGCGACGAGCAGGATTCCCACGATGACCGAGACAATGATCAGAAGTGCGTTGGACTCGATCTTCTCGTGCATCAGCACGGCTGTCCATCCGAATCCGAGACAGAAGTTGACCAGATTGCGGAACGTCAGGAGATTCATCGAAGGGTCCGCGTCGAACGACCCGTCGGATGTGTCCATATCGAAATCCGCATCGTGGTCTCCCAGTCCAAGAAATGTCATGACTGTCTGAATGACGAAAATCAGCGATGCCGAGAGTGTGACGGCCCAAAGAACCTGCATTGCCGTACTAAGTGATGTCCACCAGGTAATCATATCTATTAGTTTTTAGTCAGGCGGACGGATTTATTTCCGTACCGCTTCTTTGCAAATATATTAATTAATTTATGAAAAACAATAATATTTTCAAAAAATACATAAATTTATTAAATGTGTTTGGCTTGGAACACAAAAGATGTATTGAAGCCTTCCCGGTAAAGAGAGGACTTCAGATTTTTTTTGAATATTCCTGTGCAAGATTTCTGAGCGGCGGGATTCTGTTATACGTAGCCCCGCTGCTTGATTTATTCTTAAACTACTCTTTGCAGAGCATGATCTGTTGGATGAGGTGATCGGTTGACTGCATTCCGAGTGAGCCGATCCGGCCGAGATTCCGGATTGTCTTCTCGATGTCCCTGTCGATGATGCCGTCGGTTTCCTTGATGCAGGTACCCATTAAGGCCAGAACACAGGACTGTACGGCGCAGGCCACTCCGGATGCCACTTTCATGGCGCATCCAACCTTGGCTCCGTCACAGACCATTCCGGTGATGTTGCCGATCATATTCTTGATCGCCGCGCAGACTTGGGCATAGCTTCCTCCTCGGAGGAACACAATTCCGCAGGCGGAACCGGTCGAGGCGATCACGCAGCCGCACAAGGCGGACAGCTTTCCGAGATAGCCTTTGATGTGGATGGCGACAAGATTGCTGAGAATCAGCGCTCTGGCCAGCCTCTCGTCATCGACATCGTATTTAAGCGCGTACGCGATCACCGGCATGCTGACAGTTATGCCTTGGTTGCCACTGCCGGAATTGCTCATCGCCGGGAGCTTGCATCCCGCCATCCGGGCGTCCGACGCGGCCGCTGTCATCCCCATGGCGAAGCTGATGAAATCGTCTCCGAAGACCTCCTGCTGGTTCTCCCTGATGGCCTTGCCTACATTAAGCCCATAGTCACCGTTCAGACCTTCATGGGCAAGCGCAAGGTTCAAGTCCCTGTCCGCCAGAATGAACCTGATGTCCTCGAATGCGGCGCTTTGGGCGAATGAATATATTTCCTTGACAGTCAGATTGTAGTCCAGCGTACACTTTACCGGAGCGTTTTCCCCGTCACCGCCTTTTCTGAAATCAGAGACAGAGGAGTCAAGCCCTGTCTCCACAATCCTGTCGTGGTCGTCCTCGATGACAGCCCAAGCCTTGTGACCGCAAGATTCGATTGTGACCTTGACATAGAGAATCTTAGGGTTCTCGGAGACATTGATCCGCACCTTGCATGCCTCAACCAAAGCCTTGGCCGCCTCCACATCCTTGTCTGTCAGGTCTTTGAGAACCTCAAGGCCATATTCGCTCTTCCCGCAGACGGCTCCGAGGGCAGAGGCTATGTAAAGTCCGACCATCCCGGTGCCCGGGATTCCGACCCCCATGCCGTTCTTGAGAATATTCCCGCTGACCTCAACGTCAAGTTCATATTCAGAGAGTGCCGGGGATGCTGTTTTCAGGATTTCCGTGGCTTTGGCGGCGGCCAGCGCGACGGCGATCGGTTCGGTGCAACCTAAGGCTGGCTTTACTTCCTTATGCAGGAGTTCGATGAGTTCGGATTCTCTTGGAGTCATAACTGGTTATTTGTCAAGAAATTTCATTATGTCTTTGATTAGGGATTCAATCTGGCTGTCCTCTGTGATCACCTCGATCGGGAAGCCGATGCAGACTGTCCTGTAACCTTCCCCCTCGAAACATGTCCCGGCAGAGATGTTCGTGTCTGAATAGCGAAGGAAGGCTTGTGCCTTGTCGCAGGACGGAACGATGCCGTCAGGGGTCTCCACGTTGTAGATCACAGGGTTGCGGTCTTTCCTGAAAGAAATCTTGCCTGAGTCCTGCTTAAGGAGGGAGTTGTTCTTCGGGCAGACTGTCGCGCATCTGCTGGCATAGTTGGTCATCCATCTGTAGCCCAATGTCTCTTCCACAAATGCCTTTGTCATGGCCGTGTAGGTGCTGTCCTTGTGGACAGGATAGATTCCGTCCCAGACATCCGTCCCGATGTTCGCGCCGGAAACCAGCACATTCCCTCCGCGCTCGGTATAGCAGGAAATCGCTTCCTGAAGCCCGGCAGGGAAGACTTGGAACCTGTCAGGAACCTGTCCTGTACCAACGACAGTGGTGATCTGTTTTCCGCAGATCAGGTCTACCGTCATGTCCTTTTCCGCCAGTGACCTGTCATCGCAGAAGGCCGCTACACTTGCTGAATGGAAAGCGTAACCAGCAGCCATCAAGGCTTTTCCATGGATCCCGCAGTAGTCAAAGGTGTTCCCGGCGAAGACTTTTCCTGCCTCGTCTGTCCATGAGGCTCCGAAGCCAGGATTGTCATCATCCATCCACGGAAGCTCTCGGCGGAACTGGTACTGCTGGCCGATGAAATTGATCTCCCGGCCGTAAGGAACTCCGGCGTCAAGGTCGGCGTTGAATCCGGCATATTCTTGAGAATCAAACCATGCCGGAGCCGAGACTCTCGTGAAGTTGTTGACGACCAGAACGCTCTTGCCGTTGCCGTCTTCCGGCAGACCGACGCTGAGGGTCTCGGAAGGGAAACTCTTTCCACCTTCGTTGAAGGCGATGATGCGATAGCTGTAGATGTGTCCCGGAACGATTGAGAGTTTGGTGGAGATCTCGTCTCCGGAGACTTTCACATTGTCCAAGACCCTTCCGGAATCAAAGGAGCCATTGTCCACGCGGGTCTGGAGAATGTACCCGGTTGGCACGGCTGTGGTCTCAAGCGAGTCCAAAGTGGCCTTCCAGCTGAGACGTATCTTGCTTCCTTTTTCCAATGATGTCGCGAAGGAATTGACTGGCAGCGGCTGGACGGCATAGGAGCATCCGTATCGTGCGCTCAGGTATTTCAGCATTCCTTTATAGATCGCCCTGCTGACAGTGAAACGGAAAGACGGGTCAAGTCCGAACTTCATGTCGGCGAAATTCTGATGCGACAGAAGCTCCAGAAGCATGGCCGGAACCGTGGCCGTGCGTGATTCGCTGTAGGAACGGTCCCAAAGGCCTCTGCGGCTCCAGTCAGGATTGAATTCCTTACGTATGTCATTCACGATCTCCGTCTGCACAAAGTCTGCGTACAATCTCTGCTGGAGTCGGTTCTCGCCGTTGGCGAACTTGTCGCTGCCGTCGCTGAGTAGTGTATAGATGGACAGCGTACCGATGATGGAATCGTCCATCGTGGTCCCGGCGTCGGTGTGGAATGCGAACGAAAGGTCTATCGGAATATTCAGGCCCTCCGCGTCAGGATTTGTCCTTGAGCCGCCGGACATCCAGCCCACCCACGCTCCACGGTTGCCGTAGTCGGAGGTGTAGTCGTCTTCGTATTTGCTTAATATGGTCGAGTCGGCGCCCGCCCACTGCATCCAGTAGAATGCTCCTTCTGTGAAAGAAGGCATGCCTGAGGTGGTATATTCATTGACAGGCTGATTCTTAAGGCCTCTGGCGATTTTTCCCATTCCGCCTCCGAACCGCACCGCATCAGCCGTGATGACGGCGTTTCTGGCGACATTGTAACCTTTCGGCACGCTGTTGTCGAGGATGACACAGCCGTCCATGCCCTTGTCGAACTCAAATGTGCCGAGGTAGATCCATGTGCCTCCGCCCATCTTCTGGTTGACGATGAACTCGCTTTCGCCGCCGAGATGTCTGACGGTGTAGTGGGCGCACGGGGTGCTGTGCGGAAGCGTCTTGTAGGAAATGTAAACGGAATATTCCCCACGCTCCGGAATGTCCGGTGTCCAGCGGGCTTCGGCCGCCTTGTCTTTCCTGTGTTCGGCGCATTCGGCCTGGCGGGCTGTACCCATAAGGAATGGATTCTCTATTCCTGAATATGTCGCTTTCGCATCGGCGAATCCAACTCCCGCGTCTGACCATGTCCCTGTCTCAGAATATCTTCCCTCAATCCTCACTCCTTCTCCTCTGCATTCCTCGAAAGCCGGGTCATTGTCCGCGATCACCTCGTTGGTCTGAGGGTCTCTCTCGCGCGGGGTCATCACATAGGCTCCGGCGTTCTCAAGCATCGGGATCAGGAACGGAAGGACATAACTCTGGGTGTACATGTCCTCGACGGTCTGGAACATCGGCGCGCGTTGCCATTCCCAACGGTCGGTCTTCGCCTCGAAGTACCTTCCGTGGCTCTGCCAAAGGGCGATGTTACGGCCCGTGAGTCCCTTTTCGAAATCCTGCGAGCCAACCTGTGTGACAAAAGGATGCACATTGCGCAAGTCCTTTGTCCTGAACTTGTTCTCTACTGGCTTCCCGTCATTGCCGACTGCCGGCATGACGTAGGACTCCAGTTTGTTCTTGCCGACGAAGAGATTCCCGATGCGGTAGTCAGAGCAGGACTGTGGCATCAGAGACTTGAGTGTTTCCCTGAGCCATTGCACGTCCTCGGATCTCCATGGGAAGTCTCCCATGGCCGGGGTGAAATAGAAATCAAGGGAGTATCCTCTCCTGACAACCTTGTTGGCCTTGACCTGGGACTGCACGTTCATTCTTTCAGGAAGCATGGTCTGTAGTGAGTCAACCGCATCCTTGAAGTCTTTTACGGACTGGGCGTCCACGCCGGCTGAAAAGGCGCAAATGAGTGAGATTACAGTTATGAATCTTTTGAACATATCTGTTTATTGTGTTTTTTTATTATGTGCAGATCTATGATTGTCACGGCTGCGGATGAGATGGTGAGTGCGGTCACATCCGCCGCGAAGTCCAGTAGGTCACCGCTTCTGTAGTCCGTTAAGGACTGGCCGATCTCTGTGGCGGCGGCAATCACGCAGCCGGTCAGGAAGACACATCCGACAGTAAGCACTGTGTGAGCGGGCTTGCGTGTCCGTCCTGTAAACGTCAGGAAGCAAAGTATCGGAAACGGAAAGAACAGAAGGAAATGTACTATCTTGTCCGTCGGAATCCCCCAGAATGTATCCTGCCCGATTTCAGGCAGATCACTGAAACGCCCGAAGCAACAATAAAGCACGGCGGCAAGATAGAGGATGAACAGAGACAGCGAGAATAATTTCCTTTTCTTCATCATGGTCCGTTTTATCTTAGAATAATCTCGCCGAAGAATTCCGGCCTGTGGAAATCTGGTTTCGGAGTCTTGATCGGATTCCAGCTCAGGAAGTGTGGGTGCTCCGTGAGGTCTCCGCATTTGTAGAAATTGCCTCTCAGGCTGACCGGAAGATTATCCTTGTCCAGACCGATCAACTCGAACGGAATCAGCATCGCCACAGTCCAGCAGAAGATTCTGTCCTTGATGGTTACCTCTTTTCTGTCGAGCGAGCAGTACCTTTTGACACTTGCAAGCAGAGAGGGCGAAAGCATTGTCTTGTTGACCCTGCTTGTCCTTTTTGCCGCCAGCAGTGAGCCGATGCATGTCAGCTCGAAATTGTAGTAGGTTCCGTCGTAGGGATCCGTCACGAAAAACTCGCAGCAACTGTCCTCCCAACTGTGCCCGTTGTCCTCCATGACCGTGGCGCGGAGATCAAGACCCCTGACATGGAACATCACCGCCAGATGGCTTGAAGTGCGGGCTATCGACCCGTTGCAGTCCGGAGCGTAAGGCGCGTCCTTTGGCCAGTTCTGCTCGCACACCGCGAATTTGGACGCTCCTTTTTCCATGGCGAGATCCAACTCCTGCAGATTCATCATTTCCAGCCCCTCGATCAGAGGAACCCTAATTTGTCTGGCAACGTTCTTCATGATGCTTTGTGAATATATTCATGAAGGCTAAAGAGCCTGCATGTCATTAAGTTTCCTATAGTACCCGTTCAGCGCGAGAAGCTGCTCGTGCCTGCCACGCTCCACGATGCTGCCTTCGTCCATGACTATAATCTCGTCGGCGTTGCGTATTGTCGAGAGCCTGTGGGCGATAGCTATCGTTGTTCTGGTGGACATAAGCCTGTCCAAAGCCTCCTGCACGATCTTTTCGGATTCGGTGTCGAGAGACGCCGTCGCCTCGTCAAGAATCAGGATAGGCGGATTCTTGAGGATCGCCCTGGCTATGCTGATTCTTTGGCGCTGTCCGCCGGATAGTTTCACGCCTCTGTCTCCGATGTTGAAGCTGTAGCCACCTTCCTTCTCCATGATGAATTCATGGGCGTTGGCTATTTTCGCGGCCTCTATCACGCTTTCCATCGTGGCGTTCTCCACGCCGAATGCTATGTTGTTGAAAATCGTGTCATTGAAAAGGATCGACTCTTGGTTGACATTGCCTATGAGGCTTCGCAGGTCAGCGATCCTTACATCCTTGATGTCAGTCCCGTCGATCGTGATCGAGCCTCCGGTCGGATCATAGAACCTCGGAATAAGGTCCACAAGTGTGGATTTGCCGGCTCCCGAGGCCCCGACGATGGCAATGGTCTTGCCCTTAGGAATCTCTAGGCTCACATTGTCCAGAATCATCCTGTGCCCGTCAGGATAGCGGAAGTTCACATGGTTGAAAGACAGCTTGTCATTGAATCCGTTCAGGGTTTTTGGCTCCTTGGACTCTACGATGTCGTTCTCAGCGTCCAGAATCTTGTTGATTCGCTCCATCGAGGCCATACCCTTAGGGATGGCGTACCCCGCCTTGGCGAAATCCTTGATAGGGTTGATGATGCTGTAGAGGATCACCATATAATAAATGAATATAGGCGCGTCGATGGTCGATTTTCCTCCGAGTATCAAAGCTCCGCCGAACCACAGCACGATCATGATCAGAACCGTTCCGAGGAATTCGCTCATAGGGTGGGCGAGTGACTGGCGGATAGTCACCTTGTTGTTCTTTCTTCTCATGGCCTCGGTGACATTGTCGAACCTGTCGGACATCTTCTTCTCGGCGATGAACGCCTTGATGATGCGGAGTCCTCCGAGGGTCTCTTCCACCTGCGCCATCACGTCACTCCAAAGTTGCTGTACCTCAAGTGATTTCCTCTTCAGGTTCTTGCCCACGACTCCCATCACCCACATCATCAGCGGGGCGAACAGGATCGTGAACGCTGTCATCTGCCAACTGATGACAAGAAGGGCGACGAAATAAAAAAGGATGAGAATCGGGTTCTTGATCAGCATCTCGATGGAGCCGGTGATGGAGTTCTCGACCTCCTGCACGTCACCGCTCATCCTCGCGATGATGTCGCCTTTCTTCTCCTCCGAGAAGAAGCCCAGCGGAAGGGCGAGGATCTTGTTGTAGATGTCCATCCTGATGTTCTTCACGACACCTGTGCGGATCGGAACCATGACGGCGGACGAGCCGAAATAGCAGGCTGTCTTGAGAGCCGTCATCACGACCAGGAATATACACAGGTACAGCAGCACCATGGGAGCACCGACCGCGGCGATCTGCTGCTCCAGCGTCCAATAGACGTTCGCCATGAACGCGTCCCCGAGATCCTTGAACGGCATCTGCCACACCTCGTCCCACGGGGTGAATGAATATACCGTCTCGTTGATCTTGAACAGAATGCGCAGAATCGGCACGATGATCGCGAAAGAGAAGATGTTGAACACCGCCGACAGGATGTTCAACACAACCGAGCCGGCGAGATATTTCTTGAATGGCGCCACATAGCGCTTGATCATTGACCAGAATTCTTTCATTGTCAGAGTATTTTTTCCAACCAGTGGAAGATTAGGAATATTCTTTTGCGTAAAACGTCGTAGTCCAAGGTGTCGGCGGTGTCGCCCGTCTTGTTCGTCAGCATCGTGATGCCGGAGGTGAACACGATGCATGTCAATCCATTTTGCGTGAAGACCTTCTGATCTCCGAACCTGCTGTAGAACATCTCTGTGAAACTCTTGCTCCCGTAGTAGCTTGTGGCGATGTCCATCCCGAGTCCATACCCCTCGTTCGCCCTTGTGAGATCAAAAGTGTACTGCCCGCCGCTGAGCATGATGAGGAAATCACTCCTGTCCTTGTGCAGCGGAGCCAGGGTGCTGCCAAGAATGTCCAGCACGACGGTGGAGTGGATCTTGTCCATCGTGATGGTCTCCCCGTTCACAGGATCCTTTAGCCGTCCGTTCTTGATGTCCTTCATCAGGGCCTCGGCTCCGGCAGAGTTCCTTTCCTTCGCGTCGGTGGCCACGAAGATGATGTTCTTGCCGTAGGAACGTCCCAACCGCTTCATCTTCTGGAACATGTCCGCAAGGCTCAGCATGGCGGCGACACCGGATGCGTTGTTGTCGGCTCCCGGATAAAAATTGCCGTCTATGACCCCGTGACTGTCGTAGTGGGCGCAGATTATGGTGTACAGCTCCTTGGCCTTGTCCCTTTTCCCAGGCAGGAAACCGATGATGTTGCGCCCCACAAGGTTGTCAACCTTGAAGGAACGGCTCCATGTGCCGCCAAGCGGTGTCAGCCCGGCACTCTCGTAACGCCTTGAGATCCAAAGGGCGATCTCCACGGCTCCACGTGAGCCTGTCGCACGGCCCCCGAACGTGGAGTCGGCGAGGAACTCGACCTGCATCCTGAGGTTTTCGGATGAGACCACCTTCTCCGCATTGATTCCGGACGGCACCATTTTCACGGTCGCCTGCTGAGCGTGAAGCTCTTCTGCGGCCACCGAGATGAGGATGAATATGAAAATTTTACTTAAAATCGTCTTCAAGGCACGATAAATGTTTATCTTTGCAAACGACAAAATTAGGAATTTTAAGCCTTAAAGTAAAATATATTTGTATGAAAAGGATTGTGCTGTCTCTGTTTATCCTCTTGTACTTCGCTTTGACATCCAATGCGCAGTACGACAAGGACGTGTTCAACTTCAGAGGCCGCGCTGCCCTTTCGGAAGGGAAATATTCGGAAGCCATCAGCCATTTCAATGTGCTCGCCCGTCTGGATTCGACAGATTGTTGGACATTTTTCTACAGGGGAATCGCCAAGTACAACCTTGGTGACCTCCGTGGGGCACAGGCCGACTTCAACACTTCCGTTCGCCTCAATCCTGTCTTCACCAACGGGTATCATTTCAGGGCGATCACCCTCAGCCGTTTCGGGAAGTATGACGAAGCCCTCAAGGATCTGGAAAGGGCCATGGAACTTCGACCTGGCCTTAACGGACTCTATTTCAGCCGTGGTGTCACCTATTTCCTCGCCCAGCAGTTCGACAAGGCTGTGGACGATTTCGACCGCTACATCAGAAAGGATCCGAAAGACCCATCCGCTTACCTGAACAGGGGAGCGTCGTACCTTTTCCTGAATGACACGACAAAGGCTCTGGAGGACTACAACAAGGCCATCAAGCTGGACCGTTTCGATCCGGAAGGCTACATCCGCCGCGGACGTGTCTATGCCTTGAGGAAAGACTACAAGGATGCGATAGCCGACATGGACAAGGCGATCAGCCTTGACACGACCAACACATTCGCCTTTTTCAACAGGGCATTGATGTACTACGACCAGAACGACTACAACGCCGCGATGAAGGACTTGAACCGTGTCCTCAGGGACGAGCCGGGCAACGCCCTTACCCTTTACAACCGAAGCCTGATCAACGCTCAGGTCGGGAACATGGAGGACGCTCTCGCGGACATGGACCATGTCATCAACATCAACCCGGAGAACGTGCTGGCCTACTACAACAGGGCATCCTATTTCGTTCAGATGGAGCGTTGGCTGGACGCTCTTGACGACTATGACAAGGCCATCGAACTCTATCCGGACTTCGCCAAGGCCTATCTGAACCGCTCCTATGTCAAGAATATGCTCGGGCGGACCAAGTCCTCGAAGCAGGACTACGACATAGCCCAGAAGAAAGTTCAGGAATATCGCGCGAAAAACGCCACTGACGAGGGGTCTTTCGCCGACACGACCAAGAAATACAGCTCTCTGATCGCATTGGACGCGGACTTCGCGAAAAAGGATTTCGACAACGAACTGCTTCAGAACCGGGACATCAACATCCGGCTTAAGTCTCTGTACAAGTTCAGTCTTTCGGCTCAGCGTGACAACCAGAACATAGCTTTACGTCACCGCTATGAGAATCCTCTCATCGACAAGTTCATCTCTGACTCTCCGGTCAGCATGACCGTTTCCAATTCGGATTCTTTGGTCAAGCCTGTATTTGCTCACGGAATTGATGCCTCGCTTTATGGGGATTCATATCTGGCCGCAGGAGATCCTAAATCCCTTACGGATGCCGACAGGGCTTTCATCAAAGGTCTTTACAACGTACAGTCCAAACAGTACACAACGGCTCTGAGCCAGTTTGACGTCGCCGTCAACGCTGAGGGTACGGGAAAATATTCAGAGTACTACAAGGCGTTCTACCACTTGAACAGGGGAGTGCTCCGCGCCGAGATGATTGATTTCATCTCGTCCATCGAGAACAATGTCCAGACCTTGACCATGGATGACAAGGGCACCACCAGAGCCCGTGTGCGTGACCAGGTGAGCAGGACTTACGACTATTCGGAGGCCATAGACGACATGTTGGCCGCCGACAGGATTCTGCCGGGTGTTCCGTATGTCTATTTTAATCTTGGTAACCTCTACTGTCTGTCCTCGAAATTCGTCGAGTCTGTGGACAGCTACACAAGAGCGATCAACATCTATCCTTACATGGGAGATGCCTATTATAACAGAGGCCTTGTCCTGATCTACTTGAAAGACAAAGAGAAAGGCTGCATCGACCTTTCGAGGGCCGGTGAGCTTGGTGTCGGTGATGCCTACAGTGTGATCTCGAAATATTGTGAGGAGGAGAAGAATTGATGCTGAAGTTCCTGAGCCTTTCCAGCGGCAGCTGCGGCAACTGCTATTTCCTTTCCGACGGCAAGTCCGGGCTTCTGATCGATGCCGGGGTGACTGTTCGTCGTCTGAAGAAAACCTTGATGGAACATGGATTGGACACGGATTCGTTTCAGGCTGTGCTGGTCACACACGACCATCTGGATCACATCCGTCATCTTGGCTCATACTGCAAGCATCTGGGAAAGCCGGTCTACGCCACCGCCGTTCTCCACGAGGCCCTTTCCCATCACACCTTCACCCAGACCCACATAGCCTCCTACCGCCGCATCCTTCCCGCCGTCCCCGTCAGAGTAAGACTGCGCGATGATGTTCCCGAAGAGGATCTTCCTTTGGTAAGCCACTTTGTGGTGCCGCACGACGCGACCCAGACCGTAGGCTATTTCATAGAATGGTCTTCCGTCAGTTTCTTCCTGATGACCGACGCCGGCCGCGCGACCGACGAGGCCATTGAATATGCCCGGAAGGCAGACACCGTGGTGATCGAGTCCAACTACGATTCAGGAATGCTCATAGGAGGCCCCTACCCCCACGACCTAAAGATGCGTATCTGCCAAGGCAACGGCCACCTGAGCAACGACGAATGCGCCTCCGCCATCCCCCGCTTCTGGCACCCCGGCCTGAAGAACCTCTTTCTCTGCCACCTCAGCGAGAACAACAACACCCCCTCCCTAGCCTTCGCCTCCGCCGCCGAAGCCCTCAGGTCGATTAGTGTTGACGGTCGCCTCACCGCGAAGGACATCACCAACCTCCAGACCCTTCCCCGCACCCACGCCTCCCAGATGTTCACCCTATGATAAAAGTCTGTGCCGTCACCAGAATCGGACGGACATGAAGCCTCGCCTGGGATGTTCACCCTATGATAAAAGTCTGTGCCGTCACCAGAACGGTGTTGTTTCCAAGATACCCTTTTTTTTGACCATAAATCTTATAGCCTAGGAAAGTCTTATACGCACTGCTTCCGTTTGTTTTATTATACGCCTGTGCTTCCGTTCCTGAACATGAGAATGTAACGCCTGAGCCTTCTAATACTGACTCTGGCAATATAATTCAGGAATAGGCCGCTCGGCCGGATGCGCTCTGTTCCAGGTGTGAAAGACTCCGCACACCTGAAACAGGATTTGCCTGCAAGCCAATGTGTTGGTACTCTAGGTGTGAATATGTCCGCACACCTGAGAGTGAGAAAAGCCATTGTAGGCCTCTCGGCCGGATGCGCTCTGTTCCAGGTGTGAAAGACTCCGCACACCTGAAACAGG
>UQUJ01000016.1 GCA_900544195.1 uncultured Alistipes sp.
AATGAAGATTTTTCACCTCAAAGAACATTTCAAACAATTCAAAACAGCTTCTTATACTTTTACGGAAATTCCCAACTGGAATCAGACGCAAGGCAGGCGTTGTCGGCTTCTTGGGGCTTTCTGCTTGGGGCGGCGTATGTATGTGAGGGGGACAACAGGTGCGCTAGTTGAAGCTTTGTGGCGGCGTATCGCTTGATTGTCAATCACTTGCTATTCTATCCTACTACCGGAAGTGAGTAGGAGGAAGTCTATTTAAGACATTTACTGATAATGATTTATCCGCCACGGCCCCTATTGGGGGCGCTTTGTTGGCCTCTATTGGGGGCTTTTTTGCTTCCTCGTGTATGAATCCCTGATAAAGAAAACGGCTCCGCAGCGTGTCTGCAGAGCCGTTGATTATTCGCGGAGAGAGCGAGATTCGAACTCGCGAGCCCCTTTAGGAGGCCACACGCTTTCCAGGCGTGCCTCTTCAGCCACTCGAGCATCTCTCCAATGACCCGCATTTTTTAGTTGCGGACTGCAAAGATAGTCAAAACCTTTGAATATTCAGCGTCTGTGGCGAATATTTTTACCTCGCCGCTTGCATCAGTGGTGTCAAAGGCGCAGAACTACTTGTCGTAGCGGCTTTTACAGCGTGTTGCGCTTGAGCTTCTCGACGTAGGCCTCTATGCGGCGGAGCTCACGAGGAATGAAGATGCTTTGAGGGCAGTGCTCGAGGCACTGTTTGCAGCCTATGCAGTGGCTGGCCTGGCGGACGGACGGGATGGCGCGGTCGTAGCTTACGAGGTAGGCCCGGCGCAGCTTGCGGTAGTTCTCCTGCCCGGTGCTCTGGACGATCTCGCCTTCGTTCACGCATTCGTTATAGTGCTTGAATATTCCCGGAATATCGACTCCGTAAGGGCATGGCATGCAGTACTTGCAGTCGTTGCAGTTGATGGTCGGGAAGCTGGCCATGATGCCGGCGATCTCCGTGCCAAGGAATTCCTTCTCCTCGTCCGTCAGGTATTTGAAACCCTTGAATGTGCGCAGGTTGTCCTCAAGATGCTCCTGATAGACCATTCCGCTGAGGACTGTCAGGATTCTCGGGTACGATCCCACGAACCTGAACGCCCACGAAGCAAGCGATGCTTTCGGATCACGCTCCTTCAGCCTGTTCGCGACGCTCTCCGCCGGATTGGCCAGACGGCCACCCTGAAGAGGCTCCATGATCACAATCGGGATTTCCCTCTTGTCCAGCTGGTCGTACAGGTACTCGGCATTGACATTACGCTGGCCGTCGGCGTGCTTCCAGTCGAAGTAGTTCATCTGGATCTGCACGAAATCCCAGTGGTACTTGTCGTGCAGCTTCAGGAGTTCGTCGAACTGCTCCTGGTTTCCGTGGAATGACAGGCCGAGTTGGCGGATCTTGCCTTTCTCACGGTCCGCCTGAAGCAGACTCATCATTCCGTTGTTCACAAATCTGTCATCAAAAGCCTCCAGGCCTCCACGGCCAAGAGAATGAAGCAGGTAGTAATCCAGATGGTCTGTCTGAAGGTATCTGAACGAATCGTTGTACAGTTTCAGGGACGCGGCTCTGGAATGATCACTGAAATTGGACAGCTTGGTGGCGATGTAGTACGAGTTCCTCGGGTGTCTGGCAAGGGCGTTGCCGACAGCTTCCTCGGAAAGTCCCTGAAGATAAACCGGAGACGTGTCGTAGTAGTTCACACCGTGAGCTAAGGCGTAGTCAATCAGCTTGTTGGCGTTCTCCTGATCCACAATGTCCTTGCCGTTACCGTCTTTCCTCATCGTGAAGCGCATGCAGCCGTAGCCAAGCAGGGAAACCATGTCCCCGTTGCCCGGATTCTCGCGCATTTCCATCTTGCCGTTCTCAATGACATCCTCGGAGTCACCATCGAGGATGGCCTCGGCTGTTTTCTTTGGGGCGCATGCCCCGGCAAGAGCCATGGCTCCTACGGCCGCTGTTCCCGCACCGGCCCGTTTGAGAAATTCTCTTCTATTAATATTCTCGTTCATATTCGTTGATTTTGATGAAGATGGTCCAGAAGTGGCTTTAGGGGCACCCTCAATGACCGGTTATTAAGTAAGCGTTAAAAGATAAGTCGGTAAAGATTGGGCGGTATTTTCGAGGATAGATGTCTTTTGGAAGAAAGAGTGTGCCGGTGGCACATGACTGATGAGAAAAGACATATAGACCGGAAAGACAATCAAAGATCACCATGTTATTTTTAGAAGCTGTTTTGAATTGTTTGTTTGAAGGTTTGAGAGTGAAAAACTTCAGTTTCGACCGCTTCTTCCAAGGAAGATAGCGGTGCTATCTGACTGAAGAAGCGGGAAGAAAATGAAGTTTTTTTCACCTCAAAGAACATTTCAAACAATTCAAAACAGCTTCTAAGGATTACTAAGCATTATGATGAACACTGTACCCATTGACGGTGATGGCGCTGATCGGGCGGGACGGGCAGAGATTCTCGCACGCTCCGCAGCCGATGCA
The DNA here is from genome assembly GCA_900544195.1 of uncultured Alistipes sp. Classification (GTDB taxonomy): domain Bacteria; phylum Bacteroidota; class Bacteroidia; order Bacteroidales; family UBA932; genus Cryptobacteroides. Next base: position 2,495 of record UQUJ01000016.1, read on the forward strand.
CATGGCCTCGTTGACTGATGGGATTCTTGGACTCTTCTCATCATCAGGATTCTTCTTGACCATCCTGATCGCTCCTGTTGGACAGTGGCGCGAGCAGTTTCCGCAACTTACGCCGTCACGATTCACGACGCACAGGTCATAGTCCACGCTGGCTGTACCGACTTTCCAGCTGGTCTTTTCTTCCGGTGTGATTTTCAGAATCGCTCCCGCAGGGCAGACCTCGGAGCATTTCACGCACTCCGGACGGCAGTAGCCCTTCTCAAATGACATCTCCGGCTGCATCAGGTGCTCAAGTCTGGAGGACGGTCTGAGGACATTGTTCGGGCAGACGGTCACGCAGAGCTGGCATGCCGTGCAGTGCTTGTAAAACTTCTCCACACTCTCTGACCCGAACGGAGTGACAGGCGTTTTTCTGGCCGGAGCCTTCTTTGGTATGATCTCGGCGAATCCGCCGTCACGTTTCTTGTCTTTGATCTCCTCATCTTCGGCTCTCAGCGGCAGGGATGGCAGGAGTGATCCTCCGATGACGGCGGCGCTGCCTACTATGAAAGCTCTTCTTCCCTTGTCAGCCGTTTCTGGATTTTGTGAACCCTGCCGAGCCACAGGTGATGCGGCTGGATTGTCGTGGGCGCGGTTTTGTATGTTTTTGCTCTCGTCGGAGGTCATTTTACTCCCGGCAAGAGCGTTTTGTGGCGTTTTTGCTCCCGTAGAGTCCAAAACATTGGCGGCCCCTGTTCCCCATGCGAACCGGTACTTGAGCGCTCCGAGCCTGCATGAGTCGATGCAGTCAAAGCAATCGACACACCTGCTGTAGTCAATCCGATGATTGTCAACATCAATGCACGCCGCCTTGCACTTCCTCTCGCAGGCATGGCAACTCTTGCACTTTGACTTGTCGATCACCGGACGGAACATCGCGAACCTGGAGAAGAAACTCAGCGTGGTTCCAACCGGGCAGATGGTGTTGCAGTAGGTTCTGCCGTTCCTCCATGCGAGAACCACCACAACAAAGAATGTCACCGCCGCCACGATCAAGGTCGGCAGACTCCTCAACCAAACCTCCTTGGTCACAAAGGCATAGCTGTCCTGTCTTTCGGCGATCCATGCGAGCAGGTTGTTGCCCCACTGCCAAACCGGCGCGAGCAGACTCTGCGCCATTCTACCATAAGCGCTGTAAGGAGCCAGCAGTGCCACAAGCGAGTTGAACCCGGCTGCCAGCGCGATCACAAACAGTACCAGCACCCCGTAGCGCAGCCATTTGATCTCCTTTGAATATGAGAACCTTGCCTTCTTTCCTTTCCTTCTTGAACTGAGATTCGAGACACAGTCCTGAAACACTCCCAGCGGGCAAATCACCGAGCAGTAGATCCTGCCGAAAAGCAGTGTCAGCGCCAGCAGAATGGCGATGACAACGAAGTTGAGGGCCAGAACAGCCGGCAGGAACTGGATTTTGGCGAGCCAGCCGAACCAAAGGTGAAGTGTTCCGGTGAAGTCCAGAAACAGCAACGTGACCGCAACGAAGCAGATCGCCGCGACAGTGATTCTAATTTTTCGGAGCATAGTGTTTATAAGCCAAAATATTCCATAAAAATAATGAAAAAAATCCTGAAATGATATTAATCCAGAATCACCAACGCCATTGACTTGTGCGAGAACGTCAGCTTGACAACATCTGAGGACGCGCGGTTGAGAGTTGCCTGCCACCAGTTGTCAAAGACCACGCCGCTGGTCTGCCATACCAATCCTTCAGACTTGATATTCAAAGAATTGTCCGGACTGAACATGGACACGGCCCTGCCCTCTCCGACAAACAGCTCGCAGGAGTCCGTCAACGCGAAAGCCGTCGAGTAGTCGGACACGACATCGACATATATTCCGTCTTCCCCGGGATTGCCGCTGGCTCCGTAAAGCCTGGCATATTCCATGGTCTGTCCAAGGTTGCCGATGGTGTGTGCTTCCCGCTTGCCTGTCGCTCCGAGAATGTGCACGGTCCTGACTTCCGGCCAATGCTTCAGCAGGTAGCGGAACGCTTTCGTCTGGTCGTTGGTCTCCTGTTCCTCCTCCCTCACGGCGATGCTGGAATATTCCTTCATCAGTCTCTTGGAAAGAGAGTCCATATCCCCGATGATGACATCAGGGTCGCGGCGGTTTTTGAATATCCTGTCCCGGTTCCGGAGAAACGCCTCAAGCGCACCGTCGCAGCAGATGATGACATCCGCTCTGCGGAGAAGTTCGCGTGGATATTCCTTTTTCGGGAAATCGCCTTTGCAGATGATGACAGCCTCCATTATGCCTTTGTCTTGGCGATCTCGGCCTTGGATGTGCCGGCGGTCGTGGTGTAGAGCTCCGGCTCGCGGAATCCTGCGAGGAATGCCTTGATGTCCATCCGCTTCTTGCCGGCTATCTGAACATCCTTCAGAGAGATGGCTCCGTCGTCGGTGGTGATGTGCAGGTAGGTCTTGCCGTCGGTGAGAATCTTGCCCGGAACGGTCGTTTCGACAGGCTCAACGACCTTTTCGGCCGTGAATATCTTCAGCTGGGTCGGAACTCCGCCTTCCTTGACCAGTTCCGTGAACGCGGCAGGATACGGGCTCAGTCCGCGTATGAGATTGTAAATCTGCTTGGCGGAGTCATTCCAGTCGATGTGGCATAGCTCCCGTGACAGTTTAGGAGCCGGCTTGAGCACCTCGGTACCTTGGATGAAGCTCCTCTGCACACGAGTGTCCACATTGTGCTCGATGATGCCCTGAGTTGTCTGAACAACCAGTTCCGCCCCGATCTCCATCAGCTTGTCATGCACATCCCCGGCCGTGTCCGTGCCGGAGATGTTGATTCCCTGACGCAGGATGATCCCTCCGGTGTCGATGCCCTTGTCGATCATGAATGTCGTGGCGCCTGTCCTTGTCTCACCGTTGATCACAGCCCAGTTGATAGGAGCCGCTCCACGGTACTGAGGCAGAAGCGCGGCATGCAGATTGAACGTGCCAAGTTTAGGCATGCCCCAGACCTCTTCCGGCAACATTCTGAAAGCCACGACGACAAAAAGATCTGCTTTCAATGCTTTGAGCTGCTTCAGGAATTCCGGGTTCTTCAGTTTGACAGGCTGGAGGACAGGGATCCCGTGCTCCACCGCGAACTTCTTCACGGCACTCTCGTTGACTTTCTGGCCGCGGCCACTCGGCTTGTCGGGTACAGTGACCACACCGACGATGTTGTACTTCCGTTCCAGAAGAGCCTGCAAAGGAGCCACCGCGAATTCCGGTGTGCCCATATAGACAATTCTTGTTTTCTTGAATATTCCTGCCAACATACTCTTTGTCTTTCTCCACCAATTCTTTATGCTGTCAAAATTTGAAATGTCCGTGTCGTGGATCGCTTTCCATGTAAGGAACAGACCGATCGGCAGGAGTATTCCCGCCGACATGAACGCTCCGGCCACGGTGCTGATGCTTCCGTCCCTGGCCAACTTGACTCCGGTGATGTCCACTATCCAGTAAAGGACAAAGAACAGCAGGGAAACAATGGCGGAGACCCCGATCCCTCCTTTCCTGATCAAGGCTCCGAGCGGAGCTCCGATGAAGAACATGATGAAGCATGCCAGAGCCTGACCGTAACGCCTGAGGAACTCAAGCGCGGTCCAGCGGAGGCGTACCGTGTAGTCAAACGCCCCGAACTCATAGTTCTCCAGATTGGATTTGAGCTGTCTGGCGTTGTCAGCGGCTTTCTCAAGCGCCTGGGCGGTGGCCCGGTCGTCCTTGAAACTTAGATATTCAGAATCCTTGAAATTCCTTGTAATCCCGCAGGACGATGTGTCCAGCTGCTTGTTCTGTGTGAAAATGTAGGATGCGGCCGTGCTGAACAGCTGCTGGGATTTGGTGCTGTCCCTTTGTCTCTCAAGGGAGTCTTTCTGCGTCCGGAGCTTTTCCAGAGGCAGGGCCTTCACCTGATCTCCGTACCTTGCGCTGTCTGATTTCTGGAAAGCATAGTTCTGGAGCGCGATGACCATTTCCTGCTTCGTGAAGTCTATCTTCTGAAGCTGGAGGGATGTGTCGCGGTACGATTTCTCATTCGTTTCCTGATAGTTGGCGCCATGGTACATCCTGAAGGTCAGGTAGGATTTGTCCTTGGACATCTTCATGATGGCCGAGTCCGCGAGAGTGAGCCGGGTGTTGCCTTTGCCGTGGTGGTCGTAGAGCATCACGTCTTTCATCATGCCGGTCCTGTCGTTCCGGCTTCCGACCCTGAGCACATAGCCGTCAACGCCGTCGTAGAACGTTCCGGAAGGGATTTTGATTTCATCCTTGGTCTTTCCGATGTCATCCCTCAGTGTGAAGATCTCGTTGTAGGAGACCGGCACGAGGTTGTTGATGACAAAGAATGTCCCCACACTGATGAAGAACGAGGCGATGAGGATTGGCAGCATTACCCGCAGGACCGACATGCCGGCCGCCTTGAGGGCGATGAGCTCATTGTTCTCGCCCATATTCCCGATGGTCATCATCGAGGCGAGCAAAGTGGCCAACGGCAGCGCCAGCGGCAGCACGGTGCAGCTTCCCCAGAAGAGGAACTCTGCCACGATGCCCAGACTCAGACCTTTACCGACCAGCTCGTCGATGTAAACCCACAGGAACTGCATCATAAGGATGAAGATGACCACAAGAAGGATCATAAAGAATGGTCCTATGAATGAGGTCAGTATGAATCTGTCGATCTTCTTCATCCCTGAATGAGGCGTTTTATGAATATGTTCGTGAATATGTTACCGTCTATGCCGTGATGGTCTCGACCATCTTGTCAAGTGCTGCCTGAAGTCCGTCAATGTCCCTTCCGCCGGCTGTGGCGAGAACAGGCTGTCCGCCGCCACCTCCCTGAATGAACCTGGCGGCCTCACGGATGTCCTTCGCGGCGTTGTGACCGGCGGCTACAAGGTCGTTGGAGTACATCAGGGCGAGCTGAGGTTTGCCATCGTGGCTGAATGCCGCGGCGAAAGCGAAATTCTCCACTTCTTTCTGGAGGATCACCGCGGCCTCGCGGAGCATGGCCGGGTCAACGTCCTTGATGAACTTAACAACTTTTATTCCATTTATCTCCTCGGCGTTCTCGGAAATCACTTTAGCCAGCGAGGCGGCCTTCTCTTTGGCATATTCCTCGATCTTCTTCTTCGCGGAGGAGTTCTCGCTTATGAGTTTCGCCACGGCGGCTGCCACTTCAGGAGCGTTGCCCAACATCGTCCGGATGCCCTTGAGGGTGTCCGAAAGAGCGTCCAGGATGTTTTCCGCGGCCTCTCCGGTCACAGCCTCGATCCTGCGCACGCCGGCGGCGATGGCTGACTCGGAGACAATTTTGAAGAAGCCGATGTGGCCGGTGGATTTGGCGTGGGTTCCGCCGCAGAGCTCGATGGAGTCACCGAACTTGATGACACGCACCTTGTCACCGTATTTCTCGCCGAAGAGAGCGATGGCTCCCATCGCCTTGGCTTCGTCCATCGTGGCGTCCCTCTTTTCCTCCAGAGGGTAGTCCGCGCGGATGAGCCGGTTGACCCTGTGTTCGACTTTCCTGAGCTCCTCGTCGGTGACTTTCGCGAAATGCGAGAAGTCGAAGCGGAAATAGTCCGGGCCGACGAACGAGCCCTTCTGCTCGATGTGTGTGCCAAGCACTTCACGAAGAGCGAAATCCAGAAGATGTGTGGCCGTGTGGTTAGCGGTTATCTTAAGTCTGCGCTCAACATCCACTTTCAGAGTGAAGGTTTCCTCGCAGCAAGCCGGAATCCTTTCGGCGATGTGGATCGTGAGGTTGTTCTCCTTGATTGTGTTGAGTATCTTGATCTCCTCGCCACTCTCTGAGACGATTACCCCGGTGTCACCGACCTGTCCGCCCATCTCGGCATAGAACGGAGTGCGGTCGAAAACCAGCTGGAACATGGTCTTGTTCTTCTGCTTTACTGTGCGCTGTTTGAGAAGTCTCACACCATCAAGCTCGAAGTTGTCGTAGCCGAGGAATGCCTCTTCCTCTCCTTCGTGATAGACCGTCCAGTCTCCGAACTCGTTGGCCGTGGCGTTGCGGGCCCTGTCCTTCTGCTTCTGGAGTTCCTTCCCGAATCCCTCCATGTCAACCGTGTAGCCTTTTTCGGATGCGATCAGTTCGGTCAGGTCGATCGGGAATCCGTAGGTGTCGTAGAGGATGAAGGCGTCCTCTCCAGGGATGGTCTTCGTGGCGGCGTTCTTGGCGACGTAGTCGTCCATCAGCCTTATTCCACGGTCGAGAGTCCTGAGGAATGACATCTCCTCCTCACGGATCACACTCTCGATGAGTTTCTGCTGCTTGCCGAGCTCCGGATAGGCCTCACCCATGTCAGCGACAAGCTGAGGGACAAGCGAGCAGAGGAACGGCTCGTCGAATCCGAGGAACGTGTAGCCGTAGCGTACCGCGCGGCGCAGGATCCTTCTGATGACATAGCCGGCCTTCACGTTGGACGGCAGCTGACCGTCGGCGATGGAGAAAGCGATGGCCCTGATGTGGTCTGCGATGACTCTCATCGCCACCTCGGTCTTCTCGCTCTCGTGGTATCTGTGTCCGGAAAGTTCCTCGATCTTATGGATCATTCCGGAGAACACATCAGTGTCGTAGTTGCTGGTCTTGCCCTGAAGCACCATACAGAGCCTCTCGAAGCCCATTCCTGTGTCGATGTTCTTGGCCGGGAGCGGTTCCAGGGATCCGTCAGCCTTGCGGTTGTACTGCATGAACACGAGGTTCCAGATCTCGATGACCTGGTCGTTGTCAGTGTTCACGAGATCCTTTCCCGGAATCTTGGCGATCTCCTCGTCCGGACGCAGGTCGATGTGGATCTCGCTGCAAGGGCCGCAAGGACCCGTGTCGCCCATCTCCCAGAAGTTGTCGTGCTTGTTGCCAAAGATGATGTGGTCCGCAGGCATGAGCTTCATCCAAGCCTGCCTCGCCTCCTCGTCAAGGGCTGTCCCGTCCTCTGCGGAACCCTCGAACACCGTGGCATAGAGCTTGGACTTGTCGATCTTGTAAACCTCGGTCAGCAGTTCCCATGCCCAGCTGATCGCCTCGGCCTTGAAATAGTCCCCGAAGCTCCAGTTTCCAAGCATCTCGAACATCGTGTGATGCCTTCCATCATGTCCCACAGCTTCAAGGTCATTGTGCTTTCCGCTGACCCTGAGGCATTTCTGCGAATCTGTCGCCCGTTTCATCTTGGGTACGGAGTTCCCGAGGAATATGTCCTTGAACTGGTTCATTCCGGCGTTGGTGAACATCAATGTCGGGTCGTTCTTGATCACCATCGGCGCGGACGGCACGATTGTGTGTCCCTTGGATGCGAAGAAGTCCAAAAATTGCTGTCGAATCTCTTTGGCGGTGTACATATCTAAAAATCAATTAATTCATGAATATTTTCCCGCATAGTCCCGAAAATTTCTTCGGGAAAGGCACGGAATTGGCAAAATTATAACATTTTTCGGGATATATCGCAAAAAAGGGTATATTTGTAGGCTATGGGAAAGTATATTCTCAATCCAGAGACCTTATTATATGAGATAAAGGAGGTGTCCTTGAAGTCGAAAGTCTTCAAAGGGGTGCTGCTGTTTGCCGGCAGTGTGGCGATGGCAGTGCTCTATCTCTGGCTCTTCACGTCGGTTCTTGGCTATGATTTGCCGAAGACCGCGTTCCTGAAGGCGGAACATGCCAGATGGGACGCGAGGATTGACCTCATGAACACCAAACTTGACCGCTATGCCGAGACCTTGGAAGCCTTGAGGGTGAGGGACGACGACATCTACAGATCCATATTCGGAATGAATGAGATCCCGTCCGGAGTCCGCGAGGCGGGCATTGGAGGAGTTGACAGGTACTCGTTCCTTGATGGACTCGAATCTGACAACCGGCTAAAGAACACCGCTTTGAGGATGGACAGGCTGACGAGAAAGGCTTACGTCCAGAGCAAGTCCTTTGATGAGGTTGCCTCTGTGTCCAAGACTGCCGGTGACATGGCCTCGTGCATACCGGCCATTCCTCCGGTCGTTCCGGATCAGTCAAAGTACAGACTTACCAGCCAGTTCGGCTACAGGTCTGATCCGTTCACTGGTGCAGCCAGGATGCACACCGGACTTGATTTCGCGATGAAGATCGGCAATCCGGTCTATGCGACGGGTGACGGTGTCGTGGAGTCGGTGAAGTTCGAGTTCTTCGGGTACGGCAATTCCGTGACAATAGACCACGGATTCGGTTACAAGACCATCTACGCCCATCTCAATTCCGTCAAGGTGATCGAAGGCATGAAGGTAAAGAGAGGCGACTGCATCGCCGAGAGCGGAAAGTCCGGCCGCTCCAGCGGCCCTCATCTCCACTATGAGGTCGTTTACAAGGGGCAAAAGGTGAATCCGGCCAACTATCTGGACTTGTCAATGCCGGTGTCGGAGTATTCAGCGATGGTCAGGATGAGGGAGAATGAATCCGGCTCATCGTCATCCGCCAGGCGACGTGCTTTCAGTGTCAGGAGCCGTTAGATGAGGAGGACAGGCAATGGGAGTGAAGTACGAGTTCGACAAGACGCGGATGGAATTCCGCAAGGTCACACATTCGGTCTGGACGGTCGTTGGAAAGGCGGCGAAATATTTCCTTGTCACCGCTTCGCTGGCGGTTGTGTATTATGTTGTCTTTTCGTTTGTGATCAGTACGGATTCCGAGCGTAAACTCAAGAGGCAGAACCAGATGTATCGCCAGATGTACAAGGAACTGTCGGAGAGGGAAGAACTTGTAGGGGATGTCCTTGACGGATTGAAGGCCAAGGACAACGAGATTTATCACCGTTTGTTCAATTCCGATGCTCCGGATCTGGGCGGGGTCTATAAGTATGCCCTGCTGTCTGACGTGGATTCCATCCAGAATGGCTTGATAGTGAATTATTCAAAGGTGAAACTTGACACTCTGGACAAGAAGGCGGACCGTGTGGAGGCGAATTTCAGAAGAATAATGGAGGTCGTTTCGGACAAATCATCCGTTCTGCCCCCGATGACGAATCCCCTTGAGACGTTCTCCTATGCGAGGACCGGAGCCTCTGTCGGTGAGAGGATAAACCCTTTCTACAAGGTCAGGACGTTCCATGGGGGGCTTGACCTGATCTCCCAGCAGGGTGAGGCTGTGAACGCCGCCGCGGACGGAGTCGTCAAGGAGGTGACGCATTCCTCAAAAGGACTCGGGAATGTCGTGTCCATCGATCATGGCAACGGCTACCTGACCCGTTACGCGCATCTTGAGAACACCCGGGTCTCAAAGGGACAGAAGGTCACGCGCGGACAGAAAATAGGTCAGGTAGGGATGTCCGGCAACTCGTTCGCCCCACACCTCCATTATGAGGTCTTTCGGGACACATTGCGGATGGATCCTTTGAACTATCTTTTCGCGTCGGTCAGTCCGGATGACTACATGGGGATGCTTTTCATGTCCGCCAACACAGGACAGTCAATGGATTAACAAACAAATCAACAGGAATATCAATGGAAAAGTTGTATTATACCATCGGTGAGGCCGCTGACATACTGGGCGAGAGCACGTCTCTGGTGAGGTTCTGGTCCAATTCGTTTCCAAAGTACATCAAGCCTAAGAGAAACGCCAAAGGCAACAGGTTGTTCACGGCGGAGGATCTGGACTGCCTGAAACAGATTCACTTGCTTGTCAAGGAGCAAGGCTTGACCCTCGAAGGGGCGGCGAGGAAGATGGCTGGCGACAGGAAGACCGTGGACGGGCGTGTGAAGGTTCTTGACAGCCTCAAGGAGATCCGCCGCCAGCTTGTGGAGGTCAAAAAATCCTTGTGAATATGAAAGTAAGGGACATCACCTCGGTCATAGAGTCGTTCGCTCCGCTTTCCATTCAGGAGGGTTGGGACAACAGCGGCCTTGTCATCGGATCACAGGAGCAGGAAGTCCACGGAGTCCTTCTGGGATTTGACTGTACGCCGGAACTCGTGGATGAGGCCGCGCGATGTGGCGCGGACATGATCGTGACGCACCATCCTCTGATATTCGGGGGGATCAAGAAAATCTCTCCTGAGGATCCGGTCGGACTGGCGATCCTGAAGGCGGCCGCGGCGGGAATAGCGGTCTATGCTGCTCACACCACCGCCGACAAGGTGCTCGCCGGCGTGAGTGGAGCCATGGCAAGAAGACTTGGACTTGAGGAGATTCAGATACTTGTGGAAGAACCCGGAGGCTATGGCCTTGGTGCGGTGGGCAACCTCCCGCAGCCGATGGAGGGAGGAAAGTTCATTGAATATGTCAAGTCACGGTTCGGCCTCAAAGTTGTCCGCTGCTCGCATGTCCCGGATATTCCCGTGCGCCGTGTGGCCATGTGCGGTGGCTCGGGAGGCTCGCTGATTGAGGATGCCCGAAAGGCGGGATCCCAGGCCTACCTCTGCGGAGACATCTCCTATCATCATTTCTTCACCACTAAGGATTTTATGGTCATGGATATAGGCCATTTTGAAGGCGAAGTGGAGATTGTGGAGATATTATTTTCTCTGTTAAGGAAAAAATTTCCTAACTTTGCAATCTGTACCAGCGCGAGGCTGGAGACAAGTAATCCGGTATATTATTATTAGTCAGATAGCTATATGGCAACTAAAAAAATCAAGAAAGTCGAGACCCCGATAGACCAGAGGGAGACATTCGTTTCCCTTCAGAAGAACTTCGCTGACTCTGAGATCAGCGTCGAGGAAAAGCTTAAGACACTCTACGCGCTTCAGGAGGCTGACTCTGCGATTGACAAGATTATTCAGATGCGTGGCGAGCTTCCGTCTGAGGTCGAGGCTCTTGAGAACGAGATAGCCGACCTGAAGGCCCGTCAGGCCCAGGATGCCGCTGTCATCGAGGCTTACAACCAGACAATCGCCGAGAACAGGCAGAACATCGTTGATTGTGACACCCAGATCGAAAAGTACCAGCAGCAGTTGAATGACATCTCCAACAGCCGTGAGTATGATTCTATCAACAAGGAAGTTGAGAATCAGGGGCTTCTCCGTCAGATCGCCCAGAAGAACATCAACGACACCAAGGCGGCCATCCTTGAGAAGAAGGAGGACATCGAATCCTTGAAGGACTACATCGCCGTAAGGACCGATGACCTTAAGGCCAAGAAGGAAGAGCTCGCCACGATCGTTGAGTCGACGTCGAAGGAGGAGAAGAGACTCCGTGCCGTGCGTGAGGAATGCGCCAGGAAGATCGATCCAAGGACCATGAGCGCGTACGACCGCATCCGCGCCAGCGTCCACAATCATCTCGCTGTCGTGTCCGTCTATAACGGAGACGCCTGCGGTGGATGCTTCAACACCATCACTCCTCAGCGTCTTGTTGACATCGCTTCCAACAAGAAGCTCATAATCTGCGAGCATTGCGGCAGGATCATCGTCAATCCTGATTTTGAATAGACAGACAAACCGCATCGGACAATATGCCTGACCAGCCCGGAAAAACAACCAAAAAGAAGGCGAGGCCAGTCAATCTTGACACACTTGGGCTTGAGATGGGAAACAAACCGCCTCAAGCTCTTGAAGTCGAAGAGGCTGTCCTTGGAGCCATGCTGATCGAACCCTCATCCGTTGACACGGCGCTTGAGGAGCTCACTGCTTCTTGCTTCTATGATCCCCGGCACCGGATGATCTTCGAGGCCATGACATCGCTTGTGAACGAGCATGTGTCTGTGGACATAGTGACCGTCAGCGCGAAACTTCGTGAGAACGGTAATCTGGAAGCGGTAGGTGGCCCTGTCGCTCTTGCAGGGTTGTCCGAGAAGGTGGGCGCGGCCGCCCACATCGAGTATTATGTCAGGATTCTGAAGCAGAAGAACATCCAGAGGGAGTTGATCACGGCCTCATACGAGATTCTGAGGGATTCCTACGACGAAGCCGTGAAGGTCGATGACCTGATCGACGGGGCGCAGTCAAGGATCTACAACGCTATCCAGAGCAGTGTCAAGACCGACATTCAGGAGATCGGCTCGGTGCTCAACGAGGCAATGAAAGTGGTGGAGAAGAACCAGAAGGCTTCCGGGGGATTGAGTGGTGTTCCATCCGGTTTCCAGTCTCTGGATCGTGTCACGAGAGGGTGGCAGGCTTCCGACCTGATCATTCTTGCGGCCCGTCCTTCTGTCGGAAAGACAGCCTTCGCGCTCAACCTTGCCAGAAACGCTGCTGTTGACTACCACATGCCTGTGGCCGTGTTCTCCTTGGAAATGTCAGCCTTGCAGTTGGTCATGAGGCTTATGACGACCGAGTCAGGCCTGTCTGCCGACAAACTCAAGGGTGGAGCCAAACTGGATCCTTGGGACTGGCAGCAGCTTGAGACCAGACTTGCCAACCTTTCAAAGGCTCCGCTGTACATTGACGACACCCCGAGCATCCCTCTTATGGAGTTCAGGACCAAGATCAAGAGGTTGGTCAAGGCCAAGGATGTCCGTCTTGTCATCGTCGATTACCTTCAGTTGATGCAGGGGCCGGCGGAACTGCGCGGAATGCGTGAGCAGGAGGTCGCGGCGATCTCCAGAACCCTCAAGGCCACGGCAAAGGAACTGAACGTTCCGATCATAGCCTTGTCACAGTTGTCCCGTGATGCCGTAAAGAGGACCGGCGGCAGCGGAAAACCTCAGCTGAGCGACCTTCGCGAGTCTGGATCAATCGAGCAGGACGCTGACATGGTGATATTTATCCATCGTCCTGATTATGTGGGTCTTGGTGAGACTCCTGACGGTAAGGAAACCACGCAGGTCATCATCGCCAAGCACCGTAACGGTGAGGTGTGCGACATCGACATGCTCTTCAAGGCCGAGCAGGTTCGCTTCGTCGAGCCGGGAGACACTCTGGTCGCCAGGGCTGAGGAGATGGGTGGCACCGAGTCCGCCATGAACTCGGCGATGAACAATGAGTTTGACAATAACACTGAATTCTGATGAGCATATCGAAACTTTTCGGCGTCTTTGCCGCCATATTCATGCTTTCTTCCGTGCCGGCTTTCGCTACCGGTGAGGGGAAGTGCATCCCTGTCAGGATACTCAAGGAGGAGAATCTGGCTTTCAAAGGTGGCGAGAAGTTGGTGTTCACCATCCATTATAAATGGGGACTTATCAACGCGGATGTGGCCCAGGCCACTCTTAAGGTTGACACTGTCATCCTGAACGGGCGGAAAGTCTTCCATGCGTCCATGACGGGCAAGACGCAGAGGTTCTATGAGAAGTTTTTCCGTGTCAAGGAGGATCTTGACTCATGGTTCACCCGTGACGGCATGCGTCCGATGAAGTTCACCCGGTTCGCGAGAGAGGGAAAGTACACATGCACGAACCTCTACTCTTATGTGCACACTCCCGGCAATGAGCACATAAGCGCTTCCTTGAGCAATTCAAGAAAGGGGGAGTTCTCGGCCACATTGCCCCTTGACAAGTGTACCTATGACATCCCGTTGATGTACTATGTCCTTCGCAACGTTGATGTGGACCAGCTTAGGGAAGGGGAGGATTATCCGATGACATTCGCGGTCGATGATGATGTCTATACCCTGCATTTCAAATATCTCGGCAGGGAAAACAAACGCATCCCGGAAATCGGGACTGTCCGTTGTCTTAAGTTCAGTTTCGAGGTCGTCTCCGGTGAGGTGTTCTCCGGGGATTCGGACCTTTTCGTATGGTTCTCTGACGATGACAACAGGATTCCGGTCTGGTTCTCGGCTCCTATGAAAGTCGGTCAGGTTCAGGGGCGTCTGAGAGATTGGTCTGAACTCAAGAATCCGTTTTCTTCAATGCTAGAATAGCATGGCTGCCGGGGAAGTCTCACATAAAGGCAAGGTTGTGTCGGTCGGGAAGGGCAAGGTCTCGGTTCAGATTGTGTCCGAATCCGCCTGTTCGGCCTGCCACGCCGCCGGTCTTTGCGGTGCGTCGGAATCCAAAAAGAAGATTGTGGATGTTCCGGTTTATGGAGGCCAGACATATTCAATAGGTCAGGAGGTCGAGGTCTGCCTTGCGAGGAAGATGGGACTTAAGGCAGTCTTGCTTTCTTATGTGTTTCCTTTGGTGATATTACTGATTTTAGTGTTATCTTTGTCGTGGATTGGACTCGGTGAGCTGGCCAGCGGGTTGGCTTCGATCGGGGGAATCGCGGTGTATTACCTCATACTCTACCTTTGCAGGAACCGTCTTGCGGAGGGGTATGTGTTTTATATTCGGAAATAACTAATTAATTAGCTTTTATTTGGCTTTATGACAACAACAATCATCTGGACCATCGCAGTCATCACGGGGCTTGGCCTCCTGCTGGCGTTGGCCCTTTACCTTGTCGCGCAGCGGTTCAAGGTGGAGGAAGACCCACGCATCGAGGAGGTTGAGAAGGCCATGCCGGGAGCGAACTGCGGAGGTTGTGGTTTCGCCGGATGCCACGCGTTCGCGGAGGCTGCGGTGAAGGCCCCGAATCTGGACAACAACTATTGTCCTGTCGGAGGCAATGAGACAATGAAGAAGGTTGCCGCGATCCTTGGCTACGAGGTCAAGGAGAAGGCGCCGATGGTGGCTGTGGTGCGCTGCGGCGGAACCTGCGCCGCCAGACCGAGGATCAATGAATATGACGGCACGGCCTCCTGCAAGGTCAAGGCTGCCCTCTACGCCGGGGACACGGGCTGCGCGTTCGGATGTCTCGGTTGCGGGGACTGCGTCGCCGCCTGCCAGTTCGGTGCGCTGTCTATGGATCCTGCGACCGGTCTGCCTGTGGTGGACCAGGATAAGTGTACTGCCTGCGGTGCTTGTGTCAAGGCTTGTCCTAAGTCCATCATTGAATTGCGGGCAAAGGGACCACGCGGCATGAGGATGTACGTCTCCTGTGTCAACAAGGACAAGGGACCTGCGGTCAAGAAGGCCTGCTCAGCCGGATGCATCGGCTGCGGAATCTGCGCCAAGACCTGCACCCACGACGCCATCACTGTTGAGAACAATGTGGCTTACATCGACTTCGCGAAATGCAAGCTTTGCCGTGAGTGCGAGGCTATGTGTCCAACCGGGGCGATTGTCAGTGTCAACTTCCCTAAACCTTTGGACAGGGACGCTGTCAAGGCACGTGTCCAGGAACGTCAGAAAAAGGCAAGAGAGGCTGCCGCCGCGGCCGCTGCCGCAAAGAAGGAGGAACAGAACAATGGCTAACAGAACATTCTCTATCGGAGGCGTTCACCCGAATGACGCCAAGATATCGCGCGACTGCGCCATCGAGGCTCTTCCGCTGCCCCAGACCGTGTACATTTCCCTTGCCCAGCACATCGGCGCTCCGGCAAAGCCGGTTGTCGCTGTGGGAGACAAGGTGAAGGTCGGCCAGCCGATCGCCGAACCGGGCGGATTCGTGTCCGCCTTCATCCACTCTTCCGTTTCCGGAACCGTGAAGTCAATCGGGCCTCGCAAGGATCTCGCCGGCAACACCCAGACCTATGTGGAGATCGCTGTGGAAGGTGACGAGTGGCTTGAGAGCATTGATCGCTCCGAGACTCTGGTGACCGATATCCCTGAGGACGGCAAGGCCATCATCGAGAAGATCCGTCTCGGCGGAGTCGTCGGACTCGGCGGAGCGACCTTCCCTACCCACGTGAAACTGACCCCGCCTCCAGGAAAGAAGTGCGAGATGCTGATCATCAACGGCTGCGAATGTGAGCCTTACCTCACATCCGACTTCCGTACCCTTCTTGAGAAGGGAGAGCAGGTCGTTGTTGGAACCGCGCTGATCAAGCAGGCTCTCGGCGTAGCAAGTGCCACTATCGCCATCGAGGACAACAAGCCGGAGGCGATAGAGCATATTCGGAAAGTGCTTGCGGAGTTGAAGGGCAAGTCCTCGAAGTTCGACGGCATCGTGGTGCTTCCTTTGATGAAGAAATATCCGGAAGGTGGTGAGAAACAGCTGATTGACGCTGTGATGCACCGTCAGGTGAAGTCCGGCGGACTGCCTATCGATGTGGGCGCTGTCGTCCAGAACGTCGCCACGGCTCTTGCCGTCTATGACGCTGTGCAGAAGAACAAACCGTTGATTGACAATTCGGTGACAGTGACCGGTGAGTGCTTCCCTAAGCAGGCGAACCTGCTTGTCAGGGTTGGCACTCCGCTCCGTTACATCATCGACTACCTCGGAGGTGTTCCTGAAAACGCCGCCAAAATCATCAGCGGCGGGCCTATGATGGGTAAGGCAATCTCCAATCTCGACGCCGCCACACTCAAGGGGACAGGCGCTCTGCTCTTCCTTACCGAGGAGCAGACCAAGAGACATCCGGAAGGCCATTGCATCCGTTGCGGAAAGTGCGCCGACGCCTGTCCTATGGGACTGGAACCGTTCCTGCTCTATCGTCTCGCCAAGGTCGGCAACACGGATGAGCTTGAGGCCAACGCCGTTCAGGATTGTATCCAGTGCGGATGCTGTCTTTACACCTGTCCTTCCTACATTCCGCTGCTGGACATCATCAGCATGGCGAGAGGTCAGGTTATGGGAATAATGAGGGTTCGTGCCGCTGCCGCAAAGGCCGCCGCTGAAGCCGCAAAAGCAAAAACTGTTTAAGAATATGGAAAGATTGTTGGTTTCACCGTCTCCGCACCTCCATTCCAAGACCACTACTCCGGTCTTGATGAGGGATGTCGTGATCGCCTTGATTCCCGCCGTTGTGGTTTCGGTCGTGTTCTACGGCCTTGCCGAACTGCTGGTCCTGGCTGTCAGCGTCATCTCCTGCGTGGCGCTGGAGTATTTGATAACTAAATATTTGCTCAAGGCACCGTCCACCGTCGGTGACTGGTCCGCGGCAGTGACCGGCATCCTGCTGGCCCTAAACCTTCCGGCCACGACACCTTGGTGGGTTGTGTTCATCGGCGCTGTCGTCGCCATCGGAATCGCCAAGATGACTTTCGGCGGCCTCGGACAGAATGTTTTCAATCCGGCTCTCGTGGGCCGTGTGTTCCTGCTGATCTCGTTCCCTACCTATATGACCAACTGGACGATTCCAGGAGGTCTTTTCGGGGCTGACGCGATCACCGGAGCGACCCCTCTCGGCATCATCAACGAAGGGCTTATGAAAGGACTTTCCGCCACTGACATAATCGCGCGGAACGGCCTTTCATATTCACAGATGCTCTTCGCGAACATCGGTGGTTCGGCCGGAGAGGCGAGCGCCGTCGCGATTCTGATCGGATTCGTCTATCTGCTTGTCCGCAAGGTCATCAAGCCGTGGATCACACTTTCGATCCTTGGAACCGTGGCCGCTGTCTCATGCATCTTCTGGCTCGCTGACCCTGCCCACTTCACCGATCCTGTCTTCAACCTCCTTACCGGTGGTCTTCTCCTCGGTTCCTGCTTCATGGCGACCGACTATGTGACCTCGCCTATGAGCACGAAAGGCGGAATCATCTTCGGTGTGGGTATAGGTTTCATCACCTTGATGATCAGGTATTTCGGTTCTTATCCTGAAGGAATGAGCTTCGCTATTCTTATAATGAACTCGATGGTTCCACTCCTGAACAAGTGGTTCCATCAGAAAAAATACGGGAGGGCATAGACTATGGCAGTAAAATCAAATCTCACCACAATGGTGGTCTGCCTGACTGTTGTCAGCCTCGTCTGCTCCGCTCTCCTTGGCGGAATGTACGCCCTGACAGCTGAGCCGATCGCAAAGGCCAACGCCGACATCCTTAAAGCCTCAATCGGAGCCGTGCTTCCTGAAGGCGGCGAACTCTCCGAGGCAAAGCCGGTCGAGGTCGGAGGACAGGCTTCTGAATATTATGTAAGCACCGTTGACGGAGTTCCTGTGGCCTACGCCGTGAAGTCCGCGACCGTAGGTTTCGGCGGACCGCTCGTCCTGATGGTGGGCATCACCGCCGACGGGGTTGTTTACAACACATCAGTGCTGTCCCACAACGAGACACCGGGACTTGGAGCCAAGTGCAACACCGACGAGAAGTTCATGAACCAGTTCAAGGGCTTCGATCCGTCGTCCAAGAGCCTGACTGTCAAGAAGGACGGCGGCGATGTGGACGCGATCACGGCTTCCACCATCACTTCCAGGGCCTACTCACAGGCTGTGGACAATGCGGTCAAGGCTTTCAATTCAATCAAAGGAGAATAGGCTATGAGCAGCAATAAACTGAATATTTTCACAAAAGGTTTCCTGAAGGAAAATCCTACATTTGTACTGCTTCTGGGTATGTGCCCTACACTGGCGACCACGACCTCGGCCATAAACGGTCTGAGCATGGGACTCGCCACGCTTTTCGTCCTGGTCCTTTCGAACATCGCCATCTCGGCGATCGCGCCGGTGGTTCCGGACAAGGTGCATATTCCTGTCTATATCGTGGTCATCGCCACTTTCGTGACGATCCTTCAGTTCGCGATGCAGGCATACACCCCGGCGATGTACGCCACCCTCGGTCTGTTCATCCCTCTGATCGTGGTGAACTGTATCGTCCTCGGGCGCGCCGAGGCTTTCGCCAACAAGAACGGCATTCTTGACTCCGCTTTGGACGGACTTGGAATAGGTCTGGGCTTCACCCTTTCGCTGACTGTCCTTGGTATCGTCCGCGAGATCCTGGGCAGCGGCTCCATCTTCGGCCTCAAGTTCATCTCCGGAGACGGAATGCTCGCGTTCGTGATGGCTCCTGGAGCTTTCCTCGCCCTTGGCTACCTTATGGTTCTGTTCAACAAAATCGCTAAAAAGAACTAAGTCATGGAATATTTCCTCATAATAATATCGGCGATATTCGTCAATAACATCATGCTCGCCCAGTTTCTGGGCACATGTCCGTTCCTGGGTGTCTCCAACAAGATCTCCACGGCGACCGGTATGGCCGGAGCGGTGTGCTTCGTGATCACCCTCGCGACTTTGGTGACATATCTCATCAACCAGTACATTCTGGATGCCTTCGGACTCCAGTTCCTGCAGACCATCGCGTTCATCCTAGTGATCGCAGCCCTCGTGCAGATGGTTGAGATCGTGCTGAAGAAGATCAGCCCGTCTCTTTATCAGGCTCTCGGAATATTCCTGCCTCTGATCACTACGAACTGCGCCGTGCTCGGTGTGGCTCTCAATGTGGTCACGAAGGAGTTCGCCTTCGGTGGTCCTGCGCACATGCTGAACCTTGGTGAGTCTGTGGTTTACGCTTTCGCTACCGCTGTCGGCTATGGAATGGCCCTCGTGCTGTTCGCCGGCCTTCGCGAACACCTTGATTTAAATGATGTACCTAAGCCGTTCAAAGGCATTCCGATAGCCCTTGTCACTGCCGGTATCCTCGCCATGGCGTTCATGGGATTTTCAGGTTTAGTATAGTTTTTGTAGAAATAAGTGGCCTGTACATAGGTTACACTAATTTTTATGATTATGAAAAAGGCTTTATTGATTCTCACTGTTCTGATCGGTTCGGCCGCAGCCACATTCGCGCAGCCTAAGTCGATCGGAGGACGTCTCGGCAACTACGGTATCGATGTCAGCTACGAGAATTATGTTATGGGAGGCTCTGATTTCCTCGAATTTGGTCTTGGACTGGATGATGGGTTCAGCACGAGTGCTTTCCATGTGGATGGCATCTATAACTTCATGATTGTTCAGCCGGATTGGACTCCGAAGGGTAAGTGGGGATTTTATGCCGGTCCAGGCGCCAGCTTTGCTGTGTGGGAGAACGATAAGGACGAGAACACTGTCTATGCCGGATTCGTCGGTAATGTCGGTCTGGAGTACACGTTCTGGTTCCCTCTCCAGCTTTCTGTGGATTTCCGTCCGAGGTTGATGTTCGGTGACGGCGGCCTCAGAGGCGATGGCCCGTTCACTTTGGGAATAGGTGTCCGCTACGCATTCTAAAGGATTACTTAAAGGATAATATTTGCGAAAGTGTGGGGTTTCATGACGAAATCCCACACTTTTTTATGCTTTTGGGCAATTATTTGGTATTTTTGCAGAATTGAGTGAGCGTTGGGATTACTCGAAATCAAAGAGCGATAATAGTATGGGAGGGAGTTTCACACTCGGCATGAATTGGGCTGAGGATGTAATATTCAAGGATAAGAAAGTAGCGTTGGAAGACCTTCCTATGGGAGAGGTTGAGGCATGCTACAAATTTCTTGAGGGGTTTGCTTCCGAGAAAGTGATCTACGGCATCAACACCGGTTTCGGACCGATGGCACAGTGGAGGGTTGATGACAAGTATCTGACAGATCTTCAGTACAACATAATAAGAAGTCATTCGACGGGAGCCGGAGAACCTTTGGAGGACATCTATGTCAAGGCGGCGATGATCGCCCGCCTGGGAACCTTCCTTCAGGCCCGTTCGGGAGTCCATCCGGATCTGGTCAGACTTTTGGTTGAGATGATCAACAGGGACATATTCCCTTTCATCCCTCGGCATGGCAGTGTCGGTGCGAGCGGTGACTTGGTCCAGTTGGCTCACATGGCGCTTTGCATGATCGGTGAGGGGAAGGTGCGCTACAAAGGCGTGTGGCGTCCGTCCGCCGAGGTTTTGAAAGAGAATGGTCTTGAGCCGTTCAAGATTCATATTCGTGAAGGATTGTCAATCTCCAACGGAACGTCTTTCATGACAGGTATCGGCGTTGTCAACCAGATCTATGCCGACAGGCTGCTGGACTGGGCCACTTTGGCTTCCGTGATGATGAACGAGATCGCCTCTTCATTCGATGACCTGATGTCCGAGGAACTCAACGAGGTCCGCCGGCACGAGGGGCAGCAGGTGATCGCGGCGAGGATGAGAAGACTTTCCGAGGGAAGCGGCTGCCTTCGCAAGCGTGAGCACGACCTTTACGACAACGCCCACGCCTCGGACCACACGTTTGGTCACAAGGTGCAGGCCTACTATTCGTTGAGATGCACCCCTCAGATCCTTGGCCCTGTCTATGAGACATTCGCTAATGCCCGCAGGGTTCTGGAGGAAGAGTTGAACTCCGCGTGTGACAACCCGATTGTGGACCATGTGGCCAAGAACGTCTTCCACGGCGGCAACTTCCACGGAGACTACATCTCGCTGGAAGAGGACAAAGTGAAGATCGCCACTGTCAGGATGGCCATGACGGCCGAGCGTCAGCTGAACTACCTTTTCCACGACCGCATCAACGGCATACTTCCTCCATTCCTGAATATGGGAACGCTCGGACTGAACTACGGTATGCAGGCCTGCCAGTTCACGGCCACCTCGACGACGGCCGAGTGCCAGACACTCGCCATGCCGAACTATGTCCACAGCATTCCTAACAACAATGACAATCAGGACATTGTGAGCATGGGTACCAACACGGCGTTGCTCACCAAGCGTGTCATCGACAACACCTATCAGGTCTTCGCCATTCATTTCATCGCTTTGGCACAGGCTGTGGATTGCCTCGGGATAGCGGAGAAACTGGCTCCGACATCCAGAAAGGTGTATGACGATGTCCGGGTCATCGCGCCTAAGTTCGTGGAGGACAATCCGTTCTATGAGCAGATAGCGAATGTTGAGGAATATCTTAGAAACAACCCGTTAAGGCTACAATAGATGGAACTGTTCCCCGAACTCGAGAAAAGGTACACAAAGGATCATTACAGCGCCCGTGAGGCGCAACGAATGGCTGAGTTCATCTCGTTTGGCCCGATTGTGTTCCAAGCATCTCGCCTGTTGGTCAAGTACGGAATCCTTGAACTCCTTCGCGAGCATCGCGATGGGCTGACGCTGAAAGAGGTGGTGGAAGCGTCAGGACTTTCCGGATACACTGTCAAATGCCTTCTGGAAGCCGGGCTGTGCATAGGGACCGTGCTTGTTGACACAGAGACTGATCGGTTCACGATTTCCAAGATAGGCTGGTTTCTGCTCACGGACGAGGCCACGAAAGTCAACATGGACTTCAACAATGATGTCAACTATGAGGGGTTCTTCCATCTGGACGAGTCCTTCAGGGAGCGTCGTCCCGCAGGTCTGAAATGCCTTGGAGACTGGAACACGATTTACGAAGGGCTCTCGACCCTTCCGGAACCGGCACGGACAAGCTGGTTCGCATTCGACCATTTCTACTCCAACAATTCTTTCGAGGAGGCTTTGAAGGTGATATTCGACCGTCCGGTCAGAAATCTGCTTGATGTCGGAGGCAACACCGGTAAATGGGCTCTCCAGTGCGTCGGCCACGATCCTGACGTGGAGGTCACTATCCTGGATCTGCCTCAACAGATCAGGCTTATGCGGAAGGAAACGTCCGGAAAGCCGGGCGCGGAAAGGATCCACGGCTGCGGAGGCAACCTTCTCGATCCCTCGACCAAGTTCCCGACGGACAAGGAATATGACGTCATCTGGATGAGCCAGTTTCTGGACTGTTTTTCCGAGGAAGAGATCCTGAGCATTCTTCGAAGGGCTGCGGAGGTTCTTCGTCCGGGCGCGAGACTCTGCATAATGGAGCTTCTGTGGAACCGCCAGCGCTTTGAGACGGCTGCTTTCTGCCTGACGATGACCAGCCTATACTTCACGGCCATGGCCAACGGTAACAGCAAGATGTACTATTCCGAGGATCTGACAAGGCTGATAGAGAAAGCCGGGATGAAGGTCGGGAAAATCATTGACGGAATCGGTCAGGGACACAACATATTGATTTGCGTAAAAGAATAATAGATTAAAAAAATAATGAGCAAGGAAGAAATAATCACCAAGGTCAACGGATTCCTCGTTGACGAGTTTGAAATCGATGCGGCGCTTCTCAACGACAATGCCGCCCTCAAAAAGGATCTGGGCATTGACAGTCTCGACATAGTGGACATCATCGTTCTGATTGACAGGGAATTCGGCGTGAAAGTCAAGACCGAGGAACTCGGCAGGCTCACAACTCTGGGCAGCCTTTATGATTTCATCGAGGAGAAGGTCGCTTAGAAAAGCTGGTCTGGTACCGGTCCGGCAAGCGTTAAGGGATAATCTTTGATTGCCTTTGGCTTAATTCGGAAATATGTCAGAGAACGGAGAAAGGCAGTGGCAGGGTACGACTGACGGGACCTCGTGGATGCACAGGTCTCTTATCGGGATGATGAAGGTCATTCCGCTGTGGTTTTTTTATCTGCTGATGAGCCTTGCGATTCCGTTCTACGTGATATTCAATCACGAAGGGTACATCTCCAACTATCATTACTTCCGTCGCAGACATGGTTTCAGACCACTGAAATCTTTCCTTCATGTGTTCGCCTGCCATTGGATGTTCGGAACAGTCATCATGGACAGGTTTGCGTCATATTCGGGAAAGAAGTTCAAGGTGGATGTGCCGCAGATGCCGATGTACGAGGAACTTTGCGCCGGGAAAAGCGGCTTTTTGCAGTTGGGCTCGCACATTGGCAACGATGAGCTGGCCGGCTATGAACTGAGGCCTCCCAAGAAGATGAGCGCGTTGGTGTTCGGCGGAGAGGGAGAGGCTCTGACAGAGAACAGGGAAAGGATTCTGGGTGGAAATAATGTGCGTCTGGTGAACATTTCCGGGGACATGTCCCATCTCGTGATCCTGAACAATGCCTTGGCGGATGGTGAGATTGTGAATATTCACGGAGACAGGGTCTTCGGCTCGAACCGTACAGTCTGTTGTGAGATTCTCGGCGCCGATGCGGAGCTGCCTTTGGGGCCGTTCCTGTTGGCTTCGATGAGGAATGTCCCAGCAGTTTCGGTCTTTGTGATGAAGGCGGGATTGAGAAAATACCGTGTGTGTCTGTATCGTCTGGACAAAGGATTGGAAGACCTCGGGGTGAGAGAGAAGGCAGTGGCGATGGCCAAGGCTTACGCTGGTGCCGTCACGGAGGTGCTGAAGGTTTATCCTGACCAATGGTTCAACTTTTATGAATTCTGGAAAAATGACTGAGGAAGAACTGAAATCTTTTGACTTCACATCTGTGGACATAGGGGATCTTCTGCCTCAGCGGAAGCCTTTTGTCATGATTTCCAGTCTGTTGTCGTGTTCCTATGAGAGGACAGTGACGCGGTTTCTGATTCAGGAGGAGAATGTCTTCGTGGAGGACGGGAAATTTGTCCCGGAAGGCCTTGTGGAGAACATCGCCCAGACATGTGCCGCAAGGATTGGCTTCATCAACAAGTACATACTTCATAAGCCGGTCAGCGTGGGTTATGTCTGCGCCTTAAAGGATTTCAAGGTTGTGGAGACTCCGGCCGTCGGCGTGGCAATAGAGACGGAGATCAACCTCAAGGGGGAATACGGGACTATGCTGATGGTGGATGCGGTCGTAAAATCAGACGGGAATATGATAGCTGAAGGATCGATGGTCATCGCCTTGGATGAGGACAAGCCGGTTGGCGGGCAGAAGGCCGTGGTCAAGGTCGCAGACAACATCATCTCGCCTCTGGGAACGACTACGGAGGAAAATTATGCCGCTGTGAAGGCCGGAAAATCGGCACTGAGACTCTACGAATCCTCAAAGAACCTTCCGGAACCATTCTTCGCCTCGTTGATTGACGAGGATTCCTTGGCTGATGAATATGCCGGAATCGACTCGTCCGCAAGGATTGGCGAATATGCCGGACTGGACGGTCTCACGCGTTTTGAGAAACGGATAATCCTGTCTGTGTCAAAGGCTTTGAAAGGCACGGAGACAAATCCGGCTTCCGAAGATGTGTTGTTCGTGCTATCTTCCACGAAAGGCAATGTGGAACTGCTGGACAGCGATGCCGAACCTTGTGGCGGAGATCCGGCCGAGAGGGAACGGCTCGGGAACTCGGCGGAGAAAATCGCCGGATTCTTCGGGAACAAGAACACACCGATTGTCGTGTCAAACGCCTGTGTCTCCGGACTTTGCGCCCAGATAACGGCGATGAGGCAGCTCAGGGCCGGAAAATTCGGCACGGTGATCGTGACCGGATCCGATGTCCAGTCCCGTTTCATCATTTCCGGATTCCAGTCGTTCAAGGCGTTGTCGCAGGAGGCATGCAGACCGTTCGACGCGCAGAGAAAGGGTCTGAACCTTGGGGAGGCTGCCGCCACGATCATATTCCAGTACAAGACTCCCGTGCCTGACGATTGGGTTCTGGTCAATGGTGCGATCCGCAACGACGCGAACCACATCTCCGGGCCGTCCAGAACGGGAGAGGGAAGTTTCAGGGCGATCAAAGCGGCTCTGGGCGAAGTCAAACCGGAGAGTCTTGCCCTTGTTTCGGTACACGGCACATCGACCGCCTACAACGACGAGATGGAGTCTATCGCTTTGAACAGAGCCGGATTGCAGAACGTGCCTGTGAACAGCCTGAAAGGCTATTTCGGCCACACGATGGGGGCGGCCGGAATCCTTGAGACCATCCTTTCGATGGCTTCGGTCGATGACGGAACGCTACTTGGGACACGGGGATATTCACAGTGCGGGGTCTCTTGTCCGCTGGACATCTCCCCGGAGCCGAGGAAGACGACAAAGCGGGCTTTCGCCAAGCTGCTGTCCGGGTTCGGAGGCTGCAATGCCGCCGCCATATTCATGAAAGGTGACATTTTTAATGGAGGTGACGAATGAAGACAACGGCTCATGTCCTGATCACGCCGGAGAAGGTGGTCGTTGGAGAAAAAATACTTATCTTTGGTTCCACTGGAGCTGACCTTTTGGTGGAGATTTACCGGCAGAAGGTAGGGAACTATCCCAAGTTCTTCAAAATGGACCCTTTGGCGCGTCTGGGATTCGTCGCGACGGAACTGCTCCTGGGCGAGGAGAATCCGAGAAGGACAGACTGTGAGGACAGGGCTGTGATCCTGTTCAACCGGAGTGCCTCCCTTGCGGATGACACCGAGTACCAGAAGACCATCGGGAAAGACGGGTTCTTTCCCAGCCCTGCGGTGTTCGTCTACACTTTGCCGAACATCGTGACAGGGGAGGTCGCCATCCGCAACAAGTACTACGGTGAGACCTCTTTCTATGTGCTTGAACGCCGGGATGACGAACTGATGAAAGAGACCGTGGAGCAGTCATTTCAGGATCCGGTGACGCTGTCGGCGATTGCCGGTTGGCTGGAATGCTCTGACCCGGAACATTTTGAGGCAGAATTGTATTTAATTGAAAAACAGTAATATGGACGCACTTGTCAACGAATTGAAAACAAAGATCATCGAGGCTCTCAAGCTTGTTGATCTCAAACCGGAGGACATTGATGCCGACGCTCCTCTCTTCGGAGAGGGTCTTGGACTCGATTCCATTGACGCTCTGGAACTTATGCTTCTTTTGGAGAAAAACTACGGCATCAAACTTAAGAACCCTGCCGAGGGCAAGGAAGTCTTCAAGTCCGTCAGGACTATGGCCGAGTACATCAAGGCTAACCAGTCGAAGTAAGTGTCCGGGAGAATCGTCATAACAGGAGCCGGGATCATCTCCGCCATCGGGGTGGGGAAGGAGGAGACCTTGCGTTCTCTGGTCGCCCGCAAGAGCGGAGTCGGGAGGCTGAGGCATCTTCAGACCGCCCATTCCGACCTGCCTTGCGGAGAGGTGAATATGTCCGACGAGGAACTCAAGAACGCTATCGGGGTTCCTGCGGACAGGATTGTTCCTCGGACAACCTTGCTCGGAATCATAGCTGTCAGAGAGGCGATGGAGGAGGCTGGAGTCAAAGGTTCGGATCGTGCTGCTTTGATTTCCGGGACCACGGTCGGAGGAATGGATGTGACTGAGCGTTGTTGTCATCAAGGTGGTGACCAGTCTCTTTTCCGTCTTCACGACTGCGGAAGCTGCACGGATGAGATCGCTGATTTTTTCGGTGGTTTCGGCCTTGTGACCACAATCTCCACGGCTTGTTCTTCGGCGGCGAACTCGATTATGCTTGGTGCGGATCTGATCAAGAGCGGTCGCTGTGATGTCATTGTCGCCGGTGGCGTGGAATGCCTGACCAGATACCATCTCAACGGGTTCAATTCTCTCAAGATACTGGACAGCGAGCCTTGCCGGCCGTTCGACGCGACACGTAACGGGTTGAATCTTGGTGAAGGTGCCGGATTCGTGGTCCTTGAAAGTGAGGAACATGCCTTGAAAAGAGGCGCGGTGCCGCTCGGAATCCTTGACGGCTACGGCAACGCCTGCGACGCGTTCCATCAGACCGCATCCTCAGATGATGGCGAGGGCGCATTCCTCGCGATGTCCAAAGCATTGAATATGTCCGGTTGGAAACCTTCGGACATCGACTATGTGAACGCCCACGGCACTGCCACACCTAACAACGACGCCAGTGAAAGCCGGGCTATGATCCGTCTATTCGGCGACAAGGTTCCGCCGGTGTCCTCCACTAAGGCGTTCACCGGCCACACGACCAGCGCGGCCGGCAGCATCGAGGCGGTGATCTGTCTCCTTGCCATACGGCATGGCTTCATTCCGGCCAACCTGAACTGGAAGGGACCGTTTGTCGGAGGAATCATCCCGGAGACTGAGGGGCGTGAAGGAGTCACACTCAATCACGTTCTGTGCAATTCATTCGGTTTCGGAGGCAATGATTCGTCCTTGTTGATCTCACGTTATGACAAATAGGATTTACATACGTTCTGCCGCACAGATTTCTGTCCAGAAACCTCTCTGCGAGGGCTGGATGACTGATCCCGCGCCATGCTCCGGGCCTTATCTCAGAAGTCAGGATCCTGATTTCAAACAGTTCCTGAATCCGCTGCAGGCACGCAGGATGGGCTTGATTCTGAAACGCGCGATCGCCGTTTCCCTGACCGCATTGAAGGACGCCGGCATCGAATGTCCGGACGCCATATTCACAGGAACAGGACTTGGTTGCATGGAGAACACGGAGAACTTTCTGTCGGCGATGTGCCGTGACGGGGAAGAGATGCTTCCTCCGACCTATTTCATGATGTCCACGCACAACACGATCAGCTCAGCTGTGGCCATCCTGCTTCGTTGTCACGGACAGAACTGCACATATTCGCAGAAGGACATTTCCTTTGAGAGCGCGCTGCTGGACGCTTTCCTCCAGCTTCAGTTTGGTGGAGTCTCCAACACCCTTGTCGGCTCCCACGATGAGACGACACCGGACTCCTACGACCTTCTGGAAGGTGCCGGGTACTTCGGTGAGGGTGTCACTGCCGCCGAGGCATCGTCAGCGTTTGTGCTTTCCGCATCCCCTGGTCCTTCGACAGGCTCAGGGACCGATTTTGTGACAGACTCAAGTACCCATGGAATGATGCAGGACGACCAGCCCCTGAGCTTGTGGTTCGACAATGCCCGCCAACCATCGAAGAAACCTCTCTGCGAACTGGTCGATGTCAGGATTCTTCATGATCCAAAGAATCTGGAATCCATTGTCAATGAATACAATGCCTCACGCGTCATTCGCAGCTCTGACTATTTCAAGCTGTTCGGCAAATGCTTCTCGACCTCAGGTCTCGGAGCCTACGAGGCCGCTATGAGGATCGCCAAAGGACTTGACAGGGACATCCTCGTCGTGAACGATGCCGGAGAGGATGTGGGACTGGTTTATCTTAAAGGCCTATGTGGAGACTGCTGACACTGTCCGTCATCCAAAGCCTCCTTCTTTCCGGAGGTCAGGTGCTTCTCAAGTTCGCCCTTGAGAAGATGGGCAGCTTTGAATGGACATGGGCGTTCTTCGGACGTTTGCTTGTCAATTGGTGGTTCCTTGGCTGCGGTCTCTGCTACGCAGGTGGCACGGTTCTGTGGATGTACATCCTCAAGAGATTCCCGTTCAGCATGGCTTATCCGATGATCAGCCTGAGCTACGTGTTCGGAATGCTCGCGGCCATATTCATTTTCCATGAGAACATTCCCGCCACCCGATGGATCGGTGTGTTTCTGATCATCAGTGGATGTGTGTTCATCGCTAAATAGTGAAAGATGAAAAGTTTAAGAATAATATTCATTGGTCTTGCGCTGCTTTTCGCCGTTTCATCGGCTTCCGGTGCTGATAGTAAGCAGCTGACGGAGGCGCAGGCCACAGAGGCCATCAAAAAGATTGACGCTTCATGCGCAGGGATCAAGAGCCTCACGGCTGACTTCAAGCAGGTCAAGGACATAGCCATCCTTCAAGAGAAGATGGTTTCTACCGGGAAGATGTATTTCGCCGACGGAATGTTGAGGTGGGAATATGTCTCGCCATACACCTGTCTTTTCATTCTGAACAAGGAGAAGGTGCTTCTGCAGAGCAGCCAGACCTCCAGCAAGATGGATGTGAACTCGAACAGGCTTTTCAAGTCCATCGCAAGGATCATCATGAGCAGCGTCACAGGGCAGGGATTGTCCGGCGGTGGGGATTTCAAGGTGCGGATGTTCCTTGACGGCGGCTGTTATTCGGCTGAGATGGAACCTCTTGAAAAGGAGATGAAGCAGATGTTCAAGACTGTCCGCTTGCATTTTGGCAAGGACTTGAAGGTCAATGAGGTGGATTTGGTTGACAACAGCGGCGTGACGGTGATCACGATCCGGAACGCCGTGTATAACAAGACGGTCGATGCGAAGGTTTTTGTTGTTGATTAGCCTGCTGCTGCCCATTAGTGTGGTTGGTGAGCCCTGTCGAACCACGGTCACTTCGACAGGCTCGGCGACCGGAAACACTGCGGTCACTGAGCCTGTGGTTTGTCTGGGCTCACCAACCATC
Source organism: uncultured Alistipes sp. (assembly GCA_900544195.1). GTDB lineage: Bacteria > Bacteroidota > Bacteroidia > Bacteroidales > UBA932 > Cryptobacteroides. The sequence continues at coordinate 32,081 of UQUJ01000016.1, forward strand.
GAAGTGACCGCTTCGGCCGAACGGACCGACACAACAGAATCTTCCTACCTTTTCCCGTTCAGCGATAATGAAACCACCCGCTACACCGTGGCCATAACATACAAAAACGCCTCTTTTTCGGGAATATGCGTGGTCAAACGGATGGACGGAATCATCGCCGGATCCATAGTCAACGAGTTCGGTATCAGAGCTTTTGACTTCAAGATGAGCGGGAACCGAAGACGCGTCAAACTGCTCAATGCAATGAAACCTCTTGACAAATGCTTGGTCCGCAAGGCGATAGCACATGATCTCAGGAGACTGTTCGCGGCGGAGAATACCGATGAATATGTCTCCGTGGATGAAGGTGGAGCCATCATCATGCAATGCCCGAACCGCCGCTACAGTTTCTCGAAAATGAATATTCCCGAATGAGACTTTCAGGCACATTCTTCACTGTGATCTCCACTAAAGAGACCGAGAACGGATCCGAACCACGGTTGGTGAGTCCGGTCGAACCACTCATCAGGCTCGAACCAGGTAACGTGATCTTCAAGGCGCATTTCCCTGACTATCCGATCACCCCAGGAGCCGTGCAGATCCGTGTGGCCACGGAACTGCTCGAGAACCATCTTGGCAAGGGACTGACTCTTGCCCGGGTTGGGGACCTTAAATTTATGGAGCCTCTTTTCCCCGGAGCCGAGGTGACATATTCATTCACAGAATCGGTGGAGGTCGATGGCCACTTGAAAGTGGAACTCACCGTCCGCTCGGAGGAAAAAGTCTTCTCGCGGATGAGCCTTGAATATTCCTGTGAGGGTAGTCCTGATGGCGCATCGACAAGCTCGGCGACCACAGTTCCGGTCACTGAACCTGTCGAAGTGACTGAACCTGTCGAAGTGACCGAGCCTGCCGAAGTGACCGAGCCGGTCGCCGAGGTGTCTATTTGGCGAAACTCCTCCGAGCCGGTCTCTGAGCTTGTCGAAGCGCCCTGCCTATTGAAGAATCTGAAAACCTGCGTCATCATACCGGTCTATAACAATGCGGGAACAGTCAAGGATGTGGTGCGGAGAGCATTGAAGTACTGCAAGGACGTGATCGTGGTGGATGACGGCAGCACAGACGGCTCTTCGGATTCATTGTCTGAACTTGGCGCCGTTGTCGTCCGCTATGAGAGGAACCGTGGGAAGGGCTACGCTCTCAAGACAGGCTTCAAGGCCGCCAGGGACCGCGGCTTTGAACGGGCCGTCACCATTGACGCTGACGGCCAGCATTTCCCGGAGGACATCCCTGTTTTTGTCTCCGCTATTAAAGAGCATCCTGATGCCATGCTTGTCGGAAGCCGCAATCTAAGGATGGAGAATATGCCGGGAGGCAACACTTTCGCCAACAACTTCTCGAATTTCTGGTTCAGACTTCAGACCGGCGTGAAACTCCCTGACACCCAGTCCGGTTTCCGTCTCTATCAACTGAACCGCATCGGCAGACTCCGCTTTTTGACCTACCGCTATGAGGCTGAACTGGAACTGCTTGTGTTCCAATGTTGGAAAGGAGTCCGGATGCTTCCTGTCGGGATCAATGTCTATTACCCTCCGGAAGGAGAACGTGTCACTCATTTCCGTCCGTTCCGGGACTTCTTCCGGATCAGTGTCCTGAACACGGTTCTCTGCATTCTCGCTCTATTTTACGGTCTGCCGTCTCGACTGCTTCGTAAAAAATAAGTATATTCATAAGATAATCGCGACATACTGCAAGTGACGGACTTTTTTCTGAAAATCTACGACTTCCTTGCCGGAAGAAAATGGCTGGCGGCGCTGCTGTCTGTCCTTCTTGCGGCTATATGTCTGTTTCTGGCCTCACGGCTTCACTATGAGGAGGACATCTCCAGATTTCTGCCGGGCGACGAGGAGAGCTCGAAATATTCCGAAGCCTACAACGCTCTTGGCAAGAAGAACAACATCATCCTGATTTTCTCGGCGAAAGATGGATCAGAGGCCGGAGAGGATGAGATTTCCGAGGCGATCCACGATTTCGAGGGCGTTTTCGACGCTGTGGATTCCACCGGAATGGTCCCTCAAAGGCAGATCACGGTTGACAGCGGAATGGCGTTCGAGATGATGGAGAGCGTCACATCTTCCTATCCTTTGTACATGACGGAGGCCGACTATAGGCGCATCGACTCACTTCTGAATGTTCAAGGCTACGTTTCTGAGCAACTTGCGGCGGACCGCCAGTCTCTCCTTTTCCCGACAGGAGGCGCTATGGTGGCCAATGTCCGCACCGACCCTCTGCATCTGTTCACGCCTGTGCTTCAACGGTTAAGGAACAGTGCCGCCAACTCAAACTACGACATTGTCGATGACTGCATATTCACAAAAGACGGGCATGGGCTTGCGTTTCTGACTTCGCCTTACGGGACGAGCGAGTCGGGCATGAACTCCAAGGTCGCAAGGTTGGTCGATGAGGCCATCAGCCGGATCGAGGCGGAGCATCCTGATGTCTCCGTGTCCGCTGTGGGCGCGCCGTTGATCGCCGTCACCAACGCCACGCAGATCAAAAAGGACAGCATTCTGGCCATATCCCTGGCCATGCTCCTTATCGGCCTGCTGCTGGTTTTCACCTACAAACGCTTCTCGGATATACTCTGGATAGTGCTTTCTGTCACATTCGGATGGATTTTCGCTGTCGGAGGCATCGCCCTGATCCGGGACAGCATGTCGATCATCGTCATCGGCGTCGCCTCCGTGATCATTGGCATCGCCGTGAACTATCCTCTGCATTTTATGGACGGACTTAAATCCGGTGTGAGTCCAAGGCAGAATCTCAAGGAAATGGTCGAGCCGCTTCTGATCGGCAACATCACCACAATCGCCGCCTTCCTGTGCCTTGTCTGGCTGGATGCCGTGGCGATGCAGGACCTGGGACTGTTCGGTTCGCTGATGCTGGCCGGAACGATCATATTCGTGCTTGTCTTCCTGCCAGTCTTCACCAAGGCACGCAAAAAGGAAGGCGGAACGCTTGAGCTTGGGCGCATCCTTCCGGAAAAGGCTCCGTCAAGCGGATGGCTTTTGGTCGCCGTGATGGCCGTGACGGTGGTGATGTATTTCCTCAGCGGACGAACCGGTTTCGATTCCGACATGAGGAACATCAATTTCATGACCGAAAGCCAGAGACGTGATCTGGAGATGTTGCAGGGCGGATTGGAGCAATCAGGCTGCCATCAGATCTACGCCATCGCTGAGGGTGACGACCCGGAGACCGCGCTTGAACGCAACGACAATCTGCTTGCAAGGCTGGACTCTCTGAAAGGTCAGGTCGCCTTTGTCAAAGGTGCCGGCAATTTCATTCCGTCGGAGAAGACACAATCCGAAAGATTAGCGAGGTGGAACGATTTCTGGGGAGGTGGCCGCGCGGAGAGACTTGTCAAGGAACTTTCTGATGAAAGCAGGAGACAAGGGTTCGCGGAGTCGGCGTTCAGCCCGTTCACGGACATATTGACCAATGAATATTCAGTCGCTTCCGCCGATGAGTCTTCTTTGATTGATTCGTTTGAGGGTACATATATTCTTAATGACAACGGGAAATACCTGATTGTCAATCAGGTGTGTTTCGAGGATGCATCCCGGAGCGGTGACATAAAGGAATCCTTGCGCTCGGACGGAACGCTTGTCTTCGACACCGGCGACATCAGCAACCGTCTCGTGAGCGTCCTGTCGGATAGCTTTGACTACATCGGAGCGATATGCAGCCTTGTGGTGTTCGTGTTCCTGTCCCTCAGCTTCCGCCGCCTTGAACTGGGGCTCCTGTCCTTCTTTCCATTGGTTGTCAGCTGGTTCTGGATTCTGGGCCTTATGGGGCTGCTGGACATCCGCTTCAACATCGTCAACATCATTCTCGCCACGTTCATCTTCGGCCAGGGGGACGACTACACGATCTTTATCACCGAAGGCCTTGTCTATGAATACGCCTACGGGAAGAAACGTCTGGCCACCTACAAGAACAGTGTCTTCCATTCGGCCGTGATAATGTTCATCGGCATCGGTGCTTTGGTCCTGGCCAGGCATCCGGCGATGCGCTCGCTCGGGGAAGTGACCGTGATCGGGATGTTCATCGTCGTGGTGATGGCTTACTATCTGCCTCCCGTGATATTCAGATGGCTGACGGAGAAGAAAGGTGTCAAGCGTGACATTCCACTCACCTTGAAGAGGTTGGCATATTCCCTATACGCTTTTGTGGGGTATGTGCTGCTGATGTTCTTGTTCGCCTATCCGTACACATTCTTCCATTTCCTGTTCAAAGGCGGTTCGGAGGAGAGTAAGCTGAAATACCATCAGTTCATTCAGAGGATGTCCGGCTTCTTGCTGAGGCACGTGCCTGGAGTCCGGTTCACGCAAGCCGGAGATGCTGATTTCAGCAAGCCGTCCGTGATCATCGCCAACCATCAGTCGCATCTGGATCTGATCTGCCTTATTGCCTTGAATCCGAAACTGATATTCTTCACCAACGAATGGGTCTGGAAGAATCCGATCTATGGCTATGTCATCCGCAAGGCCGATTATATTCCTGTGAAAGATGGGGTTGAGGCACATCTTGATAAGATCCGCACTCTGGTTGCGCAGGGATATTCATTGGTCATCTTCCCTGAAGGGACGAGGACAGTTGACGGCTCGATCGGACGTTTCCACAAAGGCGCGTTTTACCTTGCCGCCGGACTTGGTCTTGACATCACTCCTGTGTTCATCCACGGCGCTTACGACGTTTTGCCGAAGACAGATTTCATGCTTCGGGAGGGCTCCGTGCACGTTGAGGTCGGGACCAGGATTCCTTGCGGCGGTGATTACCGCTCGATGACCAAAGAGTGCCACCGCCTCTTCGTCAACCGCTATTCCGAGTTGCTCAGGATTCTTGAGACACCTGAATATCTTTCCGTCCACGTCAGGTACAAGTACATCTACAAAGGCGCCGACGTGGAGTCCCGCTGCCGCAAGGCTCTCGCTCGTGTGAAGGAAGTGGCGTTTTTGCGTGTGGCTCCTTCCGGGGATCATTTTGAGATCCATGACTGCGGGCAAGGGGAGTATGCGTTGATCTTTGCCCTGATGCATCCTGAGATTCAGGTGGATGCCTACGACAAGGATGAAGACAATGTCATGCTGGCCTCGAACATCTCATCCCTTCCTGCCAACCTTCATTTCCATCTGGAGTCATGAGACGGACTTTGATGATTCTTTTGGCTGTCTTGCTGTCAGCCTTGTCTTCGCAGGCGCGCAGACTTTCAGTGTTCTTCCCCGAACCGGACAAGGCCAACGGAGCCGCCGTGATTGTCTGTCCCGGAGGCAGTTACTATTGGCTTTCCAGAAAGATTGAGGGAACGGAAGTCGCGAAGAAACTGGCAGATGCCGGATTCACGGCGTTTGTCCTTCACTACCGTCATGCCGGCACGAGATATTTCCTTTTCGGGGATATGGCAGTCCCTCAGAATCATTACCCAAAGGCGTTGGATGATCTCCGGGAAGCCGTGATGGAAGTGCGGCGCAAGGCTTCTGAATATTCCGTTGACCCTTCCAAGGTCGGTGTTATGGGCTTTTCCGCCGGTGGCCACCTTGTTTTGAACGGTGGGAAGGAAGTGGTTGAGGATCAGGGAATATCCTCGCGTCCATCGTTCATCGTCTCCGTCTATCCGGTCGTCACGATGACCGATGAGGCTATCGTCCACAATCGCTCCAGAAAGGCCCTGCTCGGAAAGCATCGGAATGACTCGGAGCTAAGGCACCGCTTGTCAATGGAACTGAATATTCCGTCAGATATGCCGCCGGTCTTCCTTGTGAACTGCATCGATGACCCGACCGTTGACTACCGCAATTCCGTCGTGATGGACAACGCCCTGACAAAGTCCGGGATCCCGCATCAGTATATTCAGTTTCCCACCGGTGGCCATGGCTTCGGCATCTCCTCCCCTCAGGCCGACTGGTTCCCCCTTTTCCTGGACTGGTTTGAAGACTTGCCGAGCCAAGGCCAACGGCAGTAGCCTTGAGACTGCCTGGCGGCTTATGTCTGCCCGCCAACTCCGTACTTTATAAGCGTAATTTCGCCGTAAAGGCGCTTGTGAAGGGACAATTATCCCTCTAAAAGCGTAAATGAGACCAAAAGTCGCTTGTAGGAGAACATTATAAAGACCTTATGGGTACATCCCATCTTGTCGTATTCAGGCGGCTTCCATTTCAGACTTGACTACTTTCTTGTGCTGTGGGAGGTGTTGCCTTTCGTGTTGCCTTCGTGTTGCCTTCGTGTTGCCTTTCGTGTTGCTTTCGTGGTAAGATTTTGATTAACCGCTCTTTTTGCCTAATTTCGCAAGATTGATCGATTTTCAGAAACTATCGAGATGACAGAGGATATTGAATTCCAGTCGGTGGAAGCCATAAAGGACTTTCAAGAGAAGAAACTGCGTGAGGCCCTGGACTATCTGGCGGCCAACTCGTCATATTACAAAAGGATGTTTTCCCGTTTCGGGATTGATGTCTCAGCAATCCGTCACATAGAGGATCTGGTAAAGATCCCGTTCACAGAGAAGAAGGATCTGCAGCTCTACAATGAGGATTTCCTGTGCGTGCCTAAGGACAAGGTGATCGATTACATCACTACCTCTGGGACCTTGGGCGATCCGGTCACGTTCTGCTGCACGGAGAAGGATCTCCAAAGGCTAGCCTACAACGAGAAGAAGTCATTCGAGTGTGCGGGAGTGCATCCTGGCAATGTCGTCCAGCTGATGACCACCATCGATAAACGCTTCATGGCCGGTCTCGCTTATTTCCTTGGCATCAGGGAGTTGGGCGCGGGAATCATCCGCGTTGGGAATGGCGTTCCGGAATTGCAGTGGGACACTATCCAGCGTATCAAGCCGGACACGATAATGTGCGTCCCTTCATTCATTCTCCGTCTCATCCAGTACGCTGAGGATCACGGAATCGACTACCGGAACTCCAGTGTCAGGAGAATCATCGGAATCGGGGAAGGACTTCGTAATCAGGACTTTTCGCTCAATCTCCTCGGCTCTAAGATCAAAGCTAAATGGGATGTGGACCTCTATGCCACATATTCATCGACAGAGATGGGAGCCACTTTTTCGGAGTGTCAGTACGGGATGGGTGGTCACGTGCATCCGGAACTTATCATCGTGGAGATCATCGGTGAGGACAACCTTCCGGTTCCTGACGGGGAAGAGGGTGAGATTGTGGTCACAACTCTTGGTGTGGAAGGGATGCCTCTTCTGCGTTTCCGTACCGGTGACATCGCCGCCAAGAGGGTCGAGCAGTGCAGGTGTGGAAGGAACTCCTATCGTCTCACTCCGCTTGTGGGTCGCAAGAACAACATGATAAAGCTCAAGGGAACGACTCTTTACCCGCCGGCAATCAACGATGTGCTTGACAATGTTGATTATGTGGCCGGTTATGTGGTTTATGTTCAGGACTCCGAGGCCGGGACGGACGATGTGGTTGTTAAGGTAGGATTGGCGCGCGAGCCAGGTTTCGATGTCGTGAAAGACCTCAAGGACAGATTCCGTTCACGGTTGCGTGTGGCTCCGAATGTCGAGATCCTTCCAAAGGAGGATGTCCAAAGGATTCTCTTTCCGGCAAAAAGCCGTAAACCAGTGAAATTCGTGGATTTAAGAAACAAGAAATGATGATTGACGAAACCATCTTCGATGACATAAGACCTTACCGTGACGAGGAGATTCCGGCGGCGATGCACCGCATGGCGGACAACGATTTGTTCCCGCTGCTGTCCTCGTTCGCTTTTCCGGACAGAAACGTGGATGAAGTCCGTGCGGAAGTCAGGAACATCAGCACTGTGTACGATTTCCAGAAACAGATGATGTGGTACGTCAACGAGCAGATCGTGAAGCGAAGTATGTCATCCTACACGGTCTCAGGGATCGAGAATCTGGATCCGTCGGGACACTATCTTTTCGTGTCCAACCATAGGGACATAATGCTGGACGCGTCCGTGCTTCAGAACACTCTTCACGTTCACGGCTTCCGGACCTCAGAGATCACATTCGGGGCCAACCTGATGAGTTCCAGTCTGGTGATCGACATCGGCAAGTCCAATAAGATGTTCAAGGTGGAGCGAGGAGGCAACATGAAGGATTTCTACAAGTCCTCCGTCCATCTGTCCGAGTACATCCGGCACGCCATCACGGAGAAGGGTGAGTCCGTCTGGATCGCGCAAAGGAACGGCCGCACCAAGGACGGCAACGACGCGACTGATCAGGGAATCATAAAGATGTTCGGGATCAGCAAGCGCGAGGACAAGATCAAGGCACTTTCGGAACTGAATATAGTCCCTCTTTCGATTTCCTACGAATGGGAGACCTGCGACTATATGAAAGCCCTGGAACTTTACCAGTCAAGGTTCGGAAAATATGTCAAAAAACAAGGCGAGGATCTCTCCAGCATCCTTTCCGGCATCACCTCTTTCAAAGGCGACGTGCATCTTACATTCTGTCCGATGATAACGGAGCGGGACTTGATGGTCTATGATTCACTTCCCGGTATTGAATATAACCGTGAGGTGGCGAGGCTCTTGGACCGCAGGATTTATGCTGGCTACAGGTTGACTCCCAACAACTTCGTCGCCCATGACATCCGTTTCGGAAAGCACGAGTTCAAGGGCGGAAAATACACTGACGAGCAGAAGGATCGTTTCCTTCACCATCTCAAGAAATTAGAAAAATACGATGTCGATGAGCCGGAGGTGCTTATGGACATATTCCTTGGAATATATTCGAATCCTGTGGATAATTGTTTTAAGGAAATATGAATAGGGTAGTGATAACAGGAATGGGCATCTGGTCGTGCCTTGGAAAGAGTTTGGATGAGGTTCGGGATTCCCTTTACGAAGGTAGGTCCGGAATCGTGTTCGATCCGGAAAGAAAGGAGATAGGATTCCGTTCGGCCTTGACCGGAAAGGTGGAAGTGCCTGACCTCAAGAAGGAACTGAGCCGTTCGCAGCGCGTTTTCATGCCTCAGCAGGCCAGGTTCGCCTACTGCGCCACGAGGGACGCTCTTCGCGATGCCGGAGTGGATGAGGAATATCTTGCCGCCAATGAGGTCGGCCTTCTCTACGGCAACGACTCCTCGGCGCTTCCTGTGATAGAGTCCGTGGACATAATCCGCGAGAAGAAGGACACGATGATGTGTGGCTCGGGAGCGATCTTCCAGTCGATGAACTCCACCGTGACCATGAATCTCGACTGCATATTCAGACTCAAGGGAATGAATCTCACCGTGTCTGGAGCCTGTGCCAGCGGTTCGCATGCCATCGGACTTGGTGCGCTTCTGATTCAGCACGGCCTTCAGGAGATGGTTGTCTGCGGCGGTGCCCAGGAGGTCCATCCTTATGCCGTGGCTTCTTTCGACGGCATCTCTGCGTTCTCTGTAAGGGAAAAAGAACCGGAAAAAGCCAGTCGTCCCTTCGACCGTGACCGTGACGGCCTTGTTCCGAGCGGAGGTGCGGCGACGGTGATTCTGGAAAGCTACGAGTCCGCTGTCCGCAGGGGTGCGAGGATCTATGGCGAGGTGCTTGGCTACGGTTTTTCCGGCAACGGCGACCACATCTCCACGCCGAACGTGGACGGCCCGAGACGATCTCTGGAAATGGCGGTCAAACAAGCCGGAATTGACAGGAATATAATCGGTTACATCAACGCCCACGCCACCTCCACACATGTCGGCGACGCCAACGAGGCCAAGGCGATCGCCTCAGTCTTCGGTGACAGGACCGTCCCGGTGACCAGTACGAAATCCCAGACAGGACACGAGATGTGGATGGCCGGAGCCAGCGAGGTGATCTACTCGATGCTTATGATGAAGAACGACTTCATCGCCGCGAACCTCAATTTCGAGAATCCGGACGAGGATTCAGCAAGGCTTCTGATCCCGGCCGAGAGGATGTCAAGGCATTTCGATGTGTTCCTCTCCAATTCCTTCGGCTTTGGCGGCACGAACTCCACATTGATAATCAAGAATCTGTAGTATGCCGATCATCAGCGAGACAGTGCGTGTCAAGGTCCGCTTCTCGGAAGTGGATCCGATCAGGATGGTCTGGCACGGAAACTACATCAAGTACCTTGAGGATGCCCGTGAGGCTTTCGGCCACCGCTACGGAATCAGCTACCTCCAGATCAGCGGACACGGCTACTATGCCCCGATATACGACCTTCAGGTGCGTTTTCTAAGAGCTGCGACTGTTGATGACACCCTGCTCGTGACAATCACTTGGAAACCAGCCGAGGGCGCGAAACTCTGTTTTGACTACGAGATCCGTAACACGAAAGACAATGAGTTGATCCTCAGGGCTTCGACCGTTCAGTTGTTCACGACCGAGGACGGAGAGTTCGATCCTGTAGGCCCGGCGTTTTTCCAAGAATGGAAAGATAAAATGCTATCTGAATAGTCAAGGTGGAGAGAAGCGTCATAATCATAGGAAGCGGTTTGGGCGGACTGGAATGTGGCTACATTCTGGCCAAGAAAGGTTTCCGGGTGACGATTCTTGAGCGAGCCTCCAAGCCTGGTGGTTGCCTTCAATCTTTCAGACGTGGTGGGCGAATCTTTGACACGGGGCTCCACTATGTCGGAGGCCTTGGCGAAGGCCAGTCCCTGCGCCCTTTCTTTGAATATTTCGGATTGATGGACCTGCCTTGGAAGCAGATAAATCCCGATTGTGTCGATGAAATCGTCATCGGCGGCCAATCCTACCCGCTTGCCTCAGGTCACGACCGTTTCGTGGAGCGGCTTGCGGAGCGTTTCCCTGCTGAAAGAAACAATCTCAATGAATATACCCGTTTCCTCAAAAAAGTCGGAGACGACATATTCAAAATCTTTGAAGGCGACAGTGTGGAGATGAATGCCCTTCTGGGCCGAAGCGCCTATGAATATCTTTGCTCCACAATCAAGGATCCTCTTTTGCGTCAGGTACTTAGCGGTTCGTTTATGCGGATGGAACTGCGAAAGTCCCTGCCATTGTACGTTTTCGCCCAGATCAACAATTCGTTCATCCAAAGCGCTTGGAAACTGGAAGGAGGAGGCGATCAGATAGTCCGCAGGATGGTGGATTCCATAACCGCTATGGGCGGTATTGTCAGAACCGGTTCCGAGGTCACTTCGATCAGAGCCGTGTCAGGAAAGGTTACCGAGGTTGAGGTGAACGGAACGGAAAAGTTGAAGGCTGATTGGGTGATCTCCGATGCCCATCCCGCTGTGACTCTCAACCTTGTCTCTGACGGTCTCCGCAAAGTTTACAAAGAAAGGATCTCCGCTCTGGACAACACGTTCGGAGTGTTCACCGCAAACATCTGCCTGAAGCCCGGAGGTATGGTCTGTCCCGACGGCAACATATTCATACATCGTGAAGGCATCGACCTTTGGCATCCGGATCCGTCTGCGACTGAGTCTGTTATGGTTCATTTTTATCCTGAGGCGCAAGGCGGTGTGACGCATCTGGATCTGTTGAGTCCGATGCCTTTCATTTTGGGCAAGGAAGGGCTTGATAACTACCCGTCGGCATCCGGTAAGGCGATTGCCTCCGAGTCGGCAGATCCCTATGAATCGGCCAAGCAGAGAAAGTTAAGAGCATGTCTGGATTTGGTGTCTTCAAGGCTTCCGTGGCTGGAAGGCAGCATCGAGAGTGTCAGCACCAGCACTCCGTTGACATATTCCCGCTACACCTCCACTCCCCAAGGTTCCGCATTCGGCATCCGCCACGATTGGAGAACCCCTCTGCGCACCATCCTATCGCCCCGCACCCCGCTGAAAAACCTCCTCTTCACCGGCCAGAGCCTGAACCTCCACGGCCTCTTAGGTGTCTCCATGACCTCCGTCCTCACCTGCCGCGAGCTCCTCGGCAAGGATTTCATCACCCTCCACTGATTAATCGCTGTCTTTCAGATGAATAATCTCATCGTCATTTTATGATTATTATTTTATGACGTTGAGGATTTATTGCGTAAGTTTGCACTCAAATTAATTTTGAATATCTTATGTCCAAATATGCTTTTGTGACCGGTGGAAGCCGAGGCATAGGCCGCGCGGTGTGTGTGAAGCTTGCCCAGATGGGGTTCTGTGTCATTGTCAATTATGTTTCCAATGACGCGGCGGCGAAGGAAACCATCCGTCTGATCGAGGAGGTTGGTGGCCGCGGAGAACTTTTGAAGTTCGATGTCGCTGACACGGATGCGTCCGTCAAGGCGATAACCGGTTGGCAGGAAAGCCATCCGGACAACTATGTTGAGGTGCTGGTCAACAATGCCGGCGTGCGGAAGGACAACCTTCTGCTTTGGCTTGAGCCAGAGGACTGGTTCAAGGTGATGTCCACGGATCTGAACAGTTTCTACAACGTCACCCGTCCGTTCCTGCAGCCGATGGTCTCGCACCGCAACGGCCGCATCATCAACATGGCCTCTCTGTCTGGTCTCAAAGGACTGCCGGGCCAGACGAACTACTCGGCCGCCAAAGGTGGCCTGATCGCCGCCACAAAGGCTCTGGCCCAGGAACTTGCTCCGAGAAAGATCACGGTCAACGCTGTGGCTCCGGGCTTTGTGGAGACCGACATGGTAGAAGGTCTTGACGAGGCCTCGCTCAAGGCCCAGATTCCTGCCCGTCGTTTCGGTAAGCCGGAGGAAGTCGCCGCCCTCGTCGGTTTCCTCGCCTCTCCGGACTCCGCCTACATCACCGGCCAGGTCATCTCCATCAACGGAGGCCTTTATTGACCTTGATTGTCAGTCTGCTGTAACGAGAGATACTTTGTCCCTCTGTCAAAGTACAGCTAATTTGAACTGTCTTATAATCTCCAGGCCGGAACGACCGATATTGTCAAACCATCTTGATGGATAGTCTCCTCCTGCTCGTATGTTATAATCTGGCAATTGTGGCAACCTGTTGCCCTTGCCGCCTCTGTAAGGCCTTTTATTTCACGGGAACGATTCTCGGCTGTCAGTTCCCAGCATACTTGAACCAATTCGTGTAGATTTTCTCCTTTTTGGATCAGAAAATCGCATTCGGCCGCATTCTCGTTAAAATAAAAGATTTTATCATCGCTTCCCAATGAACGGTGAAGGAATGCGAAGATGATATTCTCCAGTTCTTTTCCCTCGTCTGAACTTTGCGTGTAAAGCACGGCTCGTCTCAGCCCATTGTCCGCTATGTAGTATTTTGACGGCAGTGTGGTCTCTTTAAGTACAGATTTTGTGTAGCACGGAACCTTGTATAGAAGGTATATGTTGCAAGCGTAGTCCAACCAATCGTAAAGTGAGTCCTTACCTACTTTCATTCCTGCGGATTTCAGTTCATTGTAGATGTTGTTCACGCTCGTCGGTTTTGTCAGATTCTCGAATACTCTCTTCAGAAAATACCTAACTATAGATGGGGATGTCCTTATCTCATAGTGTTCGATTAAATCTCTGAATAACATTGTGTTGAAGTAGGATTGGAGAATCTTTGTCCTTGCGCTTTCCGTTTCCGCAAGGACGGCTTTCGGGTAGCCCCCATCATTGCAATAATGTTTGAATGCAGATTTTATGATAGCCGCGCCATCCTCTGTGTAAGGATTAGGATTAAGACCACGAAACCTGAGATATTCTTTGAAGTCAAGTGGGTATTCAACGTACTCGTCCGGCCACCCGCGTAAGGCGGAAGCCATCTCTTCAGACAACATTTCTGCCGTACTTCCGGTGATGAATATATGTTTGCAGTAGTTTTTATAGGTTCTAAGTACGAATAACTCCCACCCTTTTATCAGCTGTATCTCATCAAAAAACATATACACATCTTTCAGTGGTTTTTCCGGGTGCATGTCTCGATATGCTTGAAGTATGTCATCAAAGTCAGAAACTTGCATTGAGGAGAATCGTTCGTCATCGAATTCCACATACAGGATATTCTCTTTAGGAATGCCAGATGATAACAGTTTGTTTATTGTAAGCCGCAGTAAAGATGATTTCCCACATCTACGTATTCCAGTTACGGTGACTATATCCTCTCCGGAAACAGGAAGTGACAGATTTCTTGCCACCAAACCATTGAAAGGTAATTCTTCTTGATGCGAGGCGATTATTGACTGAAATGTTCTGCGAAGTTCCATATTCATTATTTTTATGCAAATATAAGACTTTCCTTTTTATAAGGAAAATTTCGGCATGTATTTTCCTTGCAAAAAGGAAAGATGAACCTTGGTCACTAAGCTTGTGGTAGTTGGGCTTGTCAAAGTGACCAAACTGGCAAAAAAAATCACCAGGAGAATGTTACATTATCCCGGTCTTTTCGTTTATATTAGTGAAAAGTTCAAACGATGACGAGTGACTTTCTCACAGAAGCGTTCCTGGCCCTTCGGGGCCGGTGGAAATCGGAAGACGCCTTACAGGATGCCTTCTGCCGGCTGTGGGGTAGAAAGTACAAGGTCGGAAGCGTCAGGGAGGCGGTCGGGCTGCTCTCGCGGACGGGCAGGAACCTGGAGATCGACGAGTTCCGCAAGGCGGAGAGGCACCCCCGGCAGGTCAGCATCGACGGACGGCAGATCGAGGACGAAGGAAGTGACGCGGCGGAACGGGAGGATCTGTTCCGGAAAGTCGAGGCCTCGGTTGACAGCGAGCTGACTGAACTCCAGAAGCTTATCGTCAGAAAGCACGAATACGAAGGGCAATCCTTCGAGCGCATCGCCAAAGACCTTGGAATGCGGCAGGAGGCGGTCCGGATGCACATCTCAAGAGCAAGAAAGATTTTAAGGGACAAATTCAGAAATGAGACAGATGAATGAATATATCAAACGGTACTTCGACGGGACTCTTTCCGAGGCGGAGGAACTGAGACTCAAGGACTTTCTCTCCTCGCCGGAGGGACAGGCTCCTGAATATTCCGAAGCGCGCGCGGTGATGGGCTACTTCGCCGTCGGCAAGTCCCTCTCACGGAAGAAGACGAATGAATATTCACGGAAGAGGAGTCGCCGCGCCGTCTGGCTTCGGGTCGCCGCGGCAGCCTGCGCCGGCATATTCATAACTCTTGGAGTGAGTGTCTACAATAAGGAAAATGTTTGCGTCGCGTATGTCGGAGGGCAGAAAGTGACTGACAGGGAGGTTGTGATGAACGATGTCGATTGCATCCTTGCCGACCTTTTCTCCGGCGGAACTGACGTGGATGAACAGTTAAACGAAATATTCGGAAAATGATGAGACAAAGAGTTCTTTTGACAGCGTTTCTATGCCTTCTGACCCTGGTTGCGGCTCACGCCCAGAAGGGACTTCAGATTGACAGCTTGTTCAGCGGCTCCATCCTGGATGTCTCGGACATGTCCAGGATCTCCATGTCGGAGGTGAGCGGCTCGGATCTCAAACCCTACAACCTGAAGTATTTCCGCAGCATCAGCTTCAAGGCGGGATCCCAGGCGATTGACAGGGTTGCGTCTTTGGTGGAGGCTGATTCCCGTAATGCGCTTGACCGGAAAATCGACTACTTCGGAGGGCAGATGTACTATGCCCTTTTGAGGCTGCGGGCGGACGGAAGCGGGGAGAATGAATATATTGGCTTCCAGATCAAGGGAATAGGAAAGGAAAAGGTCACGCAGGATTCCGCCGGCAACACCGTGGTGGGCTATGAGCTGGACGAGAATGCCCGAGGACCGTTTAAGCAGGCCTACGTGACTGTGGTCTATCTCAGGGGCAAGGCCACCATGAACGACCTTAAGAAAATGTTCAAGCAAAGATAATAATGAAGAATATGAAGAGGTTATTTACAGTTTTACTTGTGTCGCTGCTGTGCGTCCACATCGCGTCAGCGCAGACACGTGCCACACGTCGTTCTGAATTCAGAATCATCGACCCGGCTGATACGGTGAAAATTCAGATAAAGAAACCGGGTGTCAAGGTCCGTTACAACTCCGATGGAAAAAAGTTGAACTATATGTCTGATTCCTTGCTGATTGTCTATAGCCCTGATTCCGTCAAACAGCATTATGATCCTAAAAAAAAGGTCTACTACAAGATGGAGATTTTCGGATCCGAGTGTGACACATCCTTCACGTACACCTATACGAATTCCAAGATCGACATCAAGGACACAACACGGTTCAGCTTATCCATCGGCAAAGACAGGACTGAGGATGGAGCCTTTTCCAGATTGGATTTCAACGTGCCTTTCTACAGCAAGGTGGTGACCAAATCATACGGGCATCGCTATAAGGTTGAGCCGGGCAATTTCGGCATGGCATTGCTGAATGTCAACTCGGGCAATCCGGATTTCAAAACCCAACGCTCGTACGAGGTGTTCCTGAATCTGTGCACCGATGACTTCAAACTATCGCGCTCCGTGACATTCAACTACGGTCTCGGGTTTTCCTGGAAGAATTTCGCCATGACCAAGAGCGGAATGATGACAAAAGATGACGATGGGAACATCCGGATCGGAGGATGGCCTGAGAAAGCCGAGCCTAAAGTGTCCAAGCTGAGAGTGTTCAGCGTCACCTTCCCGCTTATCCTTAGTGTCAACGCTTACCGTGGTGTCGGGTTCTCCGTCGGTCCTGTGGTCAATCTCAACGCCAGCAGCTCAATTGTGAACAAGTACCGGCTGAACGATGAGAAGCAGAAGAACAAGTACAAGAGGGCGCACTGCAATCTCGCCACCGTCGATGTGATGTTCCAGCTCAATTTCCGGGATGTGGGAGTCTATGCGAAATATTCCCCGATGAACATCATGGATACCGACTACTGGCCGGAGTTCAAGCACTGGGCCATCGGCCTGACATTGAGTCTCTGATGCCGCAGCCTCACACACCTGCCCCGGCAGCTTCCCGTGAGCGAGAAGGCCGGGGCTGCGCACGAGAGACCTAGGCAGCAGCCCACTGGGCGTACACTACATACCCCCGGAAGTTAAAGTTGACTTTCGGGGGTGCTGCGATGTAGAGTCTTGATCTTAGCGCTCGATGGTGGCCTCGCGGTCTGGTCCGAGAGAGATTATACTGATCGGAACTCCGAGGTAGCTTTCCATGAACTTGATATAGTTCTTGAATTCCTGCGGAAGCCCGCTTTCCTTGCGGATTTCCGTAAGGTCTTTCTTCCAGCCGGGGAACTCGGTGTAAACCGGCTCTATCTGGGCTGCGATGTCGAACGGAACCTGGTCAGTCTCAACGCCGTCCACCTTGTAGGATGTGCAGACTTTGATCGTCTCGAAATCATCCAGACAGTCAGACTTCATCATGATGAGGTCGGTCACGCCGTCGATCATCACGGTGTATTTCAAAGCCACGAGATCCAGCCATCCGCAGCGGCGAGGACGGCCGGTGACGGCTCCAAATTCGTGTCCGACCTGGCGGATCTTTTCACCGGTCTCATCGAAAAGCTCGGTTGGGAACGGACCGCTGCCCACACGGGTGCAGTAGGCCTTGAATATTCCATAGACGTGTCCGATCTTTGAAGGTGCTACACCAAGTCCGGTGCAGACTCCTCCGACAGTGGTCGAGGATGATGTCACGAACGGATAGGAACCGTAGTCGATGTCAAGCATTGAGCCCTGCGCCCCTTCGGCGAGCATCGGCTTGTCTTCCAGCCACTTGTTCACGAAATACTCGCAGTCGATGAGGTTGAATCCCTTGAGAAACTCGATCGCGCTCATCCACTCCGCCTCATCCTTGTCCGGATCGCACTCGAAGTGCAGGTCTGAGAGCAACTGAATATGTCTGGCCTTGAGTTTCTCGAATCTCTCTTTGAAATCAGGAGCGAGGATGTCACCGACTCTGAGGCCGTGCCTGCTTATCTTGTCTGTGTATGTCGGTCCGATACCCTTGAGGGTTGAACCGATCTTCCCCTTACCGGCGGCGGCCTCGTAGGCCGCGTCCAGAAGGCGGTGGGTAGGAAGAATCAGGTTGGCTTTCTTGGAGATGAACAGTTTCTCTTTCGGATTGATGTTCATCTTTTCCACATTCGCGCATTCCTCCCGGAGAGTGATCGGATCCAGAACGACACCGCTTCCGATGATGTTGGTGGAGCCTTCACGGAATATTCCTGAAGGAATGCTGCGGACCACGAAGTTCTTGCCGTCGAAATGCAGGGAATGTCCGGCGTTCGGGCCTCCTTGGAATCTCGCCACGGCCGGATAACGGCCTGCAAGCACATCCACAATCTTACCTTTTCCTTCGTCTCCCCACTGGAGGCCAAGGACTACGTCAAGTTTTGAACTCATATCTGATAATATTCGTTTTGTATATTCTTGAATATTAGAACGGGAGGTCGTCCTGTGGCATGTCGGCCGCCGCGACCTCGATCGGATTCACCGGAGTCTGCTGCTGAACTGGTCCCTGAGAAGCATTACCTGCCGGACCCTGAGTTTGTCGAAGGGCCGGCTGCTGCTGGTAATCAGGCTGCTGCGTAGGCTGTGGAGCCGGTTGCTGCACCGGTTGATAGCCACCCTGCTGGTACTGAGGCTGCGCATATGCCGGACCCTGAGCCATATTGCCTACCGATTCCTGAGGAGCATTACCCACCGGTCCCTGAGCCTGTCGAAGAGCCTGCTGCCCATATCCCTGCTGCCCCTGAGGCTGGTATCCCCCCTGAACCTGTCCATATCCCTGACCTCCATCCTGCGCCCCAGGGTTGTCCGATTTCCTCCCCAGCAACTGCAGATTGTCCACCGTGATCTCTGTGGTGAACCTTTTGTTCCCGGTCTGGTCGGTCCACGACCGTGTCCTCAGTTTCCCCTCGATGTACAACTGCGTTCCTTTGCGGATGTACTTCTCCGCCACATCAGCCGAATTCCTCCAGGCCACGATGTTGTGCCATTCCGTGTTCTCTCGAAGTTCTCCATTGCGGTCACGATAGCGTTCAGTCGTCGCGAGGGTGAACGTCGCCACCTTCGTGCTCCCTGAATTAGGGTTGTTGTTTCCATCAAGGTAACGTACTTCCGGGTCTTTTCCAACGTTACCGATCAGCATTACTTTGTTCAGTGACATAATTTTAAGTTGTTTAGTTATGTTAAAATGCGCCTGGGCCGCACCGTCGCGTGACAAGCGTTCATAATTCAAGCACAGTCACACGTAAGACCATTGCCGCGGCGGTCATGACCCAAAGCACTGCAAGTTAGTCAAAATATTCCGTATTCCCATAAAAAAGGAATACATGGAGGTTAACTCGTTTATATTCAGAAAAATAAGTATCCCTCCTCTCTGTTTGAACAATAGGGAGGAGGGATAGTTTTTATGTTGATATTCAATGACTTGTCTTCCACGGAGCATTTTAGAAGTTCAGCTCCAATCCGACTCCGGAGCGGGTCGGACCGACGGTTAACGAGGAACTGTAGCCGAGATTGCGGCGGCCGTAGTTGCGGTTGTAGTCGTCAGCGATCTCATTGAAAGTCTTGTTGGACTTGATCCAAAGCGGGATTCCCGCTCCGAGGCAACCTGCCCCGGCAACATAACCGATAACGTAGCCGGTAGAGTTGCGCTCAGAATGATCCTTGAAGAACTCATCCTGAAAATGCGGGTCGTTATTTTCCTTGTTTGAGAATATGAGATCCATTGTCGTGGCGGTTACCGCAAACACTCCCAATCCTGTCAGGATCATTCCCCACATATACTGGTTCGATGCTTTCCTGTATTTTCCCCCGTACAGAGAATAACCTATGTAATCGGTAAGCTCCTGCCTCCGGAGCCTGCGGTCGTGCATATAGTAATGCCCCCAGCGATAGTCAAGGCCTCTGTCATCATACCCGTCCATGTACCCGTCAACATACGGTCCTGTCGCCAGCCTCCTGCCGTCAGCAAACACTTGCCTTGTACCGTTCTCGAAGTCGATGCTCTCGATCCGTGAGACTGACAGCCGGTAATCCGGTCCGTCAAGATTGTTGTAAAGCTTATAGATGATGTCAACTTCCCCGATCTCAATGATTTTCGCCTCGATGACACGGCGGGAGTCCACAAGATGAATCCTGTCCTGTGCGAAAACGCTGCCGCAGCAGACAATGGCCAGCACCGCGGCAAAGATATTCCTGAATTTCATGGCATTTGAATTTCGGTTACCCCTCCGCAATATATGTGCCGACAATGATTGTTGAAATAAAAACCGAGGGGATAGAGTAGAGTGCCTTTCGGCACAAAGCCTATTATCTGGCTATCTTAGGCACCCTTTATACCTTCCGATAGTGACTCCTGACTTTCTCGACCTTGCCAAAGAGGATGCGTCTGTACGCCCTTACTTTGACAAGCCTGACCACCTAAACTCTGATGGAGGTCATAGTGCGAAGCATCAGATAAGTTCTCTTTTTCATTTGAAGTTATATTTATAGGACGTAAGAACTATCGGCTCCTCAACCTTTTACGCCACCTCCCCTCCAAACTGTCTGAAAAGTCTCGGCGAGAGTTGAAAAGTATGTACCCTACTACAGGGGAGACTACGAATTCTCAATCCTCGGAGATGGTAATTATACTTTTAAGACAGTCTCCCTCGGTAGTAATCAAAAAGGCGAGCATCCTAAAAAGGGGTCGGATGCCCACCTTATTTGTCCTACAATAGTATCAAATGATATTGCAAACTTAGAAGCTGTTTTGAATTGTTTGAAATGTTCTTTGAGGTGAAAAATCTTCAT
>UQUJ01000017.1 GCA_900544195.1 uncultured Alistipes sp.
GCATCAACCGGGGACTGATTCCGCAGGTCAAGTACAAGTTCACCAACGACAGGTACAACGACCAGATTCTGTTCCAGCACATCGTGAAAAAAGACGGAAAGGATGTGACCGAGACCTATAGCACAATCGGCGAAAACAACATCTCTCCGCTTCAGACCCTGGATGCATCGATAAGAGGCTATGTCATGAGACAGAAAGCCCCGTCACAGGTCTTTCCGTCGCTCGGATTCGGTGCGGAACTGGGATTTCACTTCAGACCGGGCCATATGAAGGCCTACAATCCGACCGCTTATCTCTACACCTACGGCTATCTTCCAGGGTTCACGGCCCGTCAAGGACTCAGGCTCACCGCGTCGATGGAGGTGTGGTACGGGCCATACGAAGAGGGCGGAATCATGGAAGGAGCATTGACTGCCATTCCAAGAGGGTTCGTGGACACCAACCTTAAAAGCATCATCAACTCCTGCTCGGAGTCCAGATGGAGGGTCACAGCCGACTATGCGATTCCTTTCGCTGACGTGGACTGGTCGTTCCTCAGCCCCGTGGCCTACGTCAAGAACTTCGAGCTGACGCCGTTCTTCGACTGGTCCTACCAGACATTCAGTTGGAACCACGAACTTCATTACAATCCAGGAGCGGTCATGGGCGAGAACCTGTTCAGCGTCGGAGCCGACCTCACCGTCAGGCTCGGCAACTTCTTCTGGCTCCCGTACGACACGCAGATCGGCATCCGCTACGCCCGCAACTTCTGGCACTACATCGACCGCTTCCCGATCTCCAACCTCAACAAGGACTACATCGGCTGGATATTCAGCATAAGTCTTTAGATAGACAGAAGCTCAAGAAGCTTCTTGCGCTCTGCGCGGAATGTCTTGACATCCGCGGTGTAGTTGTACTGGTCTGTCACAATCCTGCGGCAAAGAGCGTCGGCATCGGAGGAAGATCTTACCTCAAGCATCCGTAGCAACTCATAGTCCCTTATGCCATCGCGCATGGCCGCAAGACGTATTGATGGATAGACTTTATGGTAGCCGGGCCAGATGATCCACATATCACCTGCCGGATAGTCACCTCCGGCATCTTCCCACGGGTCTTCATTCTTGGCTCCAGCCCAATAGTTAAGACCCCAATGCAGGAAACCTGTCGTGTGGTATCTGTAATTAATCCAATGAGACAATCTTGTAGGCATCAAAGGAATACGGATAAACCGATTCAATCCGTTGCCTTGCGGGCTCATACATTGATAGAGCCATCTCGTCTGACCGTCCGCCCACTCATAGCCGTTCTCTCCCTTAAGATGCAGAAATCCAGGGCAAGGGAAGTCAATGCTTTCCGCACTGATCTTCGAAGTTTCAAGCGGATCCATGATTTTGATCTTAGGCCCTCCCTTGCGCACATAAGACGCAAGATGCCGATAACCCTCGGCATAAGCGTCAGTCGGCTCGTCAAAGAGTGTTTGAAGATAGACTTCAAGATAGCTTCTCCCGTCAGGGAGGGTGTTGGCTTCAAGATATTTCTGGAGTGCGGCAAAATAGAGCGAGACATATGCCTCTGCTTCCGGACTATAGCCAGCGTCTTTTTGGGATACGTAAGTGTAAATTGGGGAATATGTCCCGTCGCCGTTGTCCGTCACAATGATGTCGCCGCTTTCATCCAGTTCAAAACCATTTACAGTCATGTTCGTCCTGCTTCCGACAATGTTCTCACCATGGACATAATGCAGATCCGGACAAGCACGGTAATACATTTCAATCTCCTGGCCAAGCTTGCTGAAATCCGCCCGCATCTCGAACTTCCCGTCGCTTTTCTTGACAAGAACCGGATTCGTTTCGTAACGATGGAAATAGAGAGTCTTAAAACTGTTGGTTCCATATTCCGACACAAAAGGAACCACAATGTTCTCTATCATGTCATAGACGGTGTACATCTCCGTACTTTCGCCCCCGTTCATTGCCTTGAGGTCTGGATTTATCCAATGCACTACATCCAGAGTCTGTTTTTCCGGGATGGTCACATCATAGACCTGAACAGCGAACGGTAGCTCCACACTGTCCGTTCCGCGGACAGATGCGACGCCTGTGTATAGTCCCGGCCGGGCATCCCTTGGAATGTCAAATTCAACCCAGAAGGCTGCTCTCTCCCCCGAAGACAAGGAAACGTTCCAATCTTCCAAAGGCATGAGCGCGTCAGGAATCCTTTTCTGGACAGCGGGGTACCTTGAAGGAGGCGGCCCTCCAGCCCAACTGTCCCAGTGCTCGGACGCTGTCACATCCCTCACCCACCAAAGTTTTGGAGTAAGAGACAGCCCGCCTGAACCTTCGGGGGCGAATATGGTGACGGATGGGGTAATATTCCCCTGCGACGTTTCCGCATGTACGACAAACTGCACTGTCGCGGTTTCTCCCTTTGCGACACGGATGGTGTCGGTCTCGAATCCGAACTCCTCGAACATGACAGGTTTCGTGAGCGCGTCCAATTGCGAAATCCAAAGGTTTCCGTGGGAGAGTGCCTTGATTGATGTACGGACATCGCCTGCCGTTGCGATGATTTCGGCATAGCCGCAGCCAGTCGCCTTTGCCTTGCCGTCAGCGCCTATGCTCACAATCTCAGGGTTGGAAGAAGACCAGACCACCCTGTCGGTGCTGTTGTCCGGGATAATTGTCGCGGAAAGGATCGTGGAGGTGCCTTCTGTGAGAATCAACTGCTCCCTGCCGATGATTACAGACTCCGCCGGAATCCGCGAACTGACCACTTTCACATGGCTGACCGCGCTCTTGCTCCCAACGCTCGCCGTGATGTCCGCACTCCCGACACCAACACCCGTAACTTTGCCATCATCCGCCACCAAGACCTTGGTCTCGTCAGACGAAGCCCAAACAAGAGAGCGCCCGGCCGTGGCATTCCATTTCCTGATCTTCCCTGTGAGCATGTAACTCTCACCCTCCTTGATTGTTATGCTTGCGGGGCTTACTTCCACCTCTGACACATCATGCTGTTCCGCATTCAGATTCTCCGTCATGTCTCCGCATCCGACAAAGACCGCGATCGCGGTCGCCACGATGGATGGATATTTTGCTGTCTTTCTCATTATCCTCTATTGATGAACATTTAGATTATCTACACACCTGTCTACTGAAAACTGACTCCGACATTCGCCGGAACGTCAATCACGAATTGGCTGCCGCATCCTGTCACTGTTGTTCCGTTCACGGTGAAATCTTTGATTGTAAGCTCACTTATGGAACTACCGCGGGTCATTATGTTGAATGCAGGATACATGTTGCCGTACTTGTCCAAAACCTTTATCCCATCAAAGCTTATCCGGCTCATTCTTACTTTTGGGGAGCCCCCGTACTGCCAGATCGAGATGTTGCGCCCAGTGCTCGCTATGTTGTCGAAAGTGAGGTCGCTTACGGTAAGATCGCTGATTTCAGTAGGTGCCGGAGATCCATGCCAAAGAGATGTCTTCCCGTCTGTGCCCTGCCCGATTGCAAAGGCCGCGCGCAGGTCGTCGGTCCCGCTGCCCTTGTGCTGAAGGAAAGTGCAGTCATTGATTCTGATGTCATGGATCCGTCCGCTGTCATTAATGTTCCCGGATTCAGGTCCCACCACAATTCCCCTGGCATAGTCATTCCAGATGAGGCAGCCATGAATCCTTACATCACTGACATCGGTTATCGGGGAGACTATGAAGCGGCATTTCAGCGTGACGCAGTCATCGTAGGTTCTTATGAAACAGTCTCTGATCTCCACATCCTTGCAGCTTACTATGTCAATGCCGTCTCCATTCAGTTCCCAGCTTATCATGTTGATGTTGTCAATCCTGACATGATCTATGCTCCGGACAATCATATTCCATCCGGGGCTGTCAATGAAAGTGACGTCTTTCACCGTGAGCCCGCTGTCACCTCTGCATTCCACAAGGAAATCTCCCCAGCTGTACTGGCTGTCTCCCCAGTGCTTCATTTTTTCTCCGGACAGAATCCCGTTCCCGGCAATCGTAACGCCGCTGCCGACGGCCTTGACATTTCCATAGACTTTCGCCCCGTAATCTATGTAGAGCGTCTGCCCTTCGGAGAGACTGATGGTTCCCGCATTATATGTTCCCGGGCCATAATATTTCACTTTTGAGGAACTTCCTGAAGGTTTGTTCCTGTCCGGCCTCGCGCCGTAAATGAAAAGATTATGCTGCCGGTCCTCTCCGAACTCGACACTTAGTTTGCGCATCTCGTAGGACGGAATCGTGAACTCAACAACATTTGAAGAGACCGCGGCCGCCTTTATCCCATACTCTGTAGGCCGCACTTCGACAGAGGAAACGCCGCTCCGCAGATTCTCGACTCTGACTTTTACAGGAGCGCTGAAGTCATTTTCGAATATGCAGTAGGACATCGTGTCGCGCAAAGCCTTGGCATTCCCCCAATCGTTCCAGATTAAAGAGTGCTTCGCGGCATCTGAACATAGCGTCTTATAAACCTGTACCGGTTCCCATTCCCCACCTGAGAACACGGACACCTTGTAGAATCCTTTCGTTTCAGGTTCCGCGACAAACTCCATGCTCCCCTCTTCCAGTTTTTTCCCGCCATAGATCTCAGTCGTCTTCCAGGAGACCACGTAACTGCCGTTGCCTGATACATTATTCAAATCTATAGTGAAAACCGTGCTTTGTCCTGCCTGTATCTTTCCGATTTTGGGAATATGAGGGGTGAAAACCATGCCACCGGACTTTATCTCAATCTCGGGTCTCCATCCGGTCACTCCGTCCGTCTGCGGCAGAATGTAAACCTTTTCTCCGTTTGTGACCACCCTTTCTGATTGTTTTCCATTGAATTCGAGACGGTTCCCGGCAATAATCCAAGTGTCGGCCGTCTCCGGAAGCCTGAGGGTCGCCATTGCGCAGACAGAGGCGCTCTTCAATTCCAAGGAAACCGATGCCGTCAGAGGTGTCAACATTTGGGACAACACGCCATCGACCTCTTTGACAATTGAGCCTGCCGTCAGAATTTCGGAATCGCTGTCAGCGAGCCCGAGACGGTACTCTGACGCGTCGCCCCCCGCATCAAGGCGCGAGAAACCAAGTGACGGCAATAGTTTGCCTGCGACGCACACGACACTGTCCCCCTCCCGAATTCCATCAATCGTACCTATATTCCCAATCGCATCGGTTTCATTCAGTACCACACACTTTCCGTCCCGGAATACGAAAACCGCGGCGGGCCATTCCGGCATGTCATCGGGGGTGATTGTCGGAATCTCGATGCAGTCGTAACGTATTGAACTCATTTTATGTGTCTGAGAACCGCACGAGACAGCATTCAGCATTAATAATGACAGCAGAAAAGCAATCCTCGCATTCATAGTGCATTATATGGTTTTTACTTTACAAATATGACGTTTCTTATTTTTATTTTGCAAGATACGTTTTATCCGGATATCGCGGAGGGTATTTTTTTTCGGATTACAACCCCTCCTCACACAATCACCCAACGAAGAAGCCGTGCAATACCAGATACCAATCAAAAACCCGGTAGTGGAGAACTTTCCGCATAATATTCCCCCTCGCGTCTTACAAGGCTGGGTAAATTTGTAATGCCATAAAGGAAATGGATTGGAGTACACTTGATTACCACCTACCGTTTCCGAAAGTTAAAAATATTAATAAATAACACTAAATGAAAAAGTTATTTTATTTCTTCGCTGCGGCAACCATTGTGCTTGCGGCATCCTGCAACAAGGAAAAAGAGGATGTTCAGTATGCTGAGAATCCTTTGAAGTCAATTTCCGTGACAAGTGGAGAAGAGACAGTCGCCGGTGTCGTCAACGACTTGGACAAGACAGTAACCTTCACATTCAATAATGCGGAAAACTTCTCTAATGTCAATCTCGCTGTTGAACTGAATGACGGCTGGACACTCACTTACCCGACAACTCTCCAAGGTGTGGATCTCCAGAGTACGCCGGCTCTCCGTTTCACCGACCCGAAGAATGCGATTGTGAGGTACACTGTCGCTTTCTCGTCAAATGCCTTCCCGATCATTGATGCGTCCAAGATTCAGGTTAAGGGCCTCAACGCCGGAGAGGCTCTCACTGTTGACAACACGACAAAGACAATCTCCATAAAGTTCGACGAAAGCAAGATGGACTTCAACAGCATCGAACTCATCTTCAACGAAGGCGCGCTTCAGGAAGGAGTTAAACTGCCTGAAAGCCTCGTCTTTGACTTTGCCCAGGGCAATGAGCACAGCCTCGTCCTCGAACTCGGCGGCGACCGCGTGTACACCGTTAAACTTGATGTCACTTCTTATGTGACAACCACTCCGGAGCAGATGGGCTTTATCGATGTTTCTTCAAACTTCGTAAACTCTGACCAGCCTTACATCAAGGTATATTCAGCAAACAAGCTTACCGGCATTCCTATCGCCGTCACAAACGAGTCCAAATACGACCCTTATTGGACCTACGGAAATTACAACCAGTTCTACTATGGAGGAGCCAATCCGCGTGAGTGGGAATGTAATGTTACCCCTGACCACACCGACCCTACATTCTCTGATGATATTTTCAGTTTCCCTGGCGACTGGAAAGACGACCGCGCGACAATGGACGGGTTCGGACAGATTGCCATCGTTGTGGTGGATGCGGGTAAAGTAAAGGCCGACCTTAAGGCCGCCAACGGCGGAATTGACCCTAAATCTGTCAACAGCGCGATAGTTACAAGCGGCTGGATCCACAATGCCACAACCGACTATATGGTGAAGGATAACGGAGCGTTCATCAATCTTCCGACCGAGGAAGGCCATGTCATACCTTATCGTTCTTCTATCTTGGTGAATAATGGGGTGGTTTCGTTCGCGACGGCTGCCGAGAAGTCGGGCAAACTCTATTCTGTTCCTTTCCAGACAGAGAAACCGGATGTCGCCGCACTTGTCGCGGCTTCGACTGATGAAATCTCCGCTGCGGATGCCGCATGGGTGGCCGCATGGGGTGTAAGAACCGGAAAGAAGATGAGGATCAGCGACTTTGTCAATAATGACGCAAGTCAATATGTTTCGGATAATTCTGTACTTGGAATGGGTTGGTCATCAAATTTCACTTATGTCCATAATCTTGTGGGAACAACATATGACGGAAAGCTCGCGTTCATGATCAATGCGGCGGGCATGAGCAACTGGGACGGCATCGAAGGTTATGTCGGTGTGGATAACAACAACATCATCTACACG
The DNA here is from genome assembly GCA_900544195.1 of uncultured Alistipes sp. Taxonomy (GTDB): domain Bacteria; phylum Bacteroidota; class Bacteroidia; order Bacteroidales; family UBA932; genus Cryptobacteroides. Next base: position 7,224 of record UQUJ01000017.1, read on the forward strand.
AACGGAGGTTTCAATTTCTACGGATACAGTCTCAAGCAGATGCTCTGGCTCGCTCACAAACTTGGTTGGAGAGACGCCGCGGCGCTCGGCAACTCATACAATGAAGTGGTGAACCCTCTTACATTCACTCCTTCGCTTCTGGTGAACGGCAAGTCTGTGATTGACGGAGCCGCTGTGACAAACACTACTTATGTCATTGCGGTTAATGCGAAGTAACCGTCCGTTTTAACATTTATCCGGGGAGCCGCCCCTGATCCGGGCGGCTTCTTGTCACTTTCAAACAACGAACACATCTGCAATGTTAGGGAAAATATTACTGGCTTTCCTCTGCCTTGCCGGGACAGCTACCGCCTTGCCGGTGCAGGTCGCCGGTAATGAAGTGGTTTCGACAGACGATAAGAGCCAGCCGACAGTCTATAAGGGGCGTGTCATAGACTCTCAGACAAAAGAACCGCTGATCGGCGCCTCTGTCTATGTGAAAGGCAGCACAACGGGTGTCGCCACTGACCTTGACGGATGTTTCTCCATTTCCGTTCCGGAAGGGAAAAAGCCTCTGCTCGAAGTTTCTTATGTCAGTTACGAGACAGTGGAGGTGATCGCCGTGCAAGGCAAGGAGGTTGTAATCGAACTGTCAGACGCCATGAATCAGCTAGAGGGAGTCCAGGTCGTTGCATACGGGCAACAGCGCAAGACTTCTGTGACCGGGGCAATAACCTCGATCAGTTCGGATGACCTTCTGAAGTCCCCTTCGGGAAGTGTGGCGAACTCCCTGTCCGGTGCTCTCACGGGCGTGTCCTCCATCCAGTCCTCGGGACAGCCGGGAGCGGAAGACCCCGACATCTATGTCCGAGGAGCCGGCTCACTGACCAATGAGGCCTCAAAACCGCTGATACTAGTGGACGGAGTCGAACGGTCGTTCTTCCAGATGGATCCCAACGAGATTGACAACATCACAGTCCTCAAGGATGCGGCATCCACGGCGGTCTTCGGAGTCAGAGGCGCTAACGGTGTGATACTCGTCACGACCAAGCGCGGCGAAGAGGGCAGGGCAAAGATAAGCCTGAGTTCATCGTTCGGACTGACCCAGGCTTTGAGACATCTCACCACAGCAAGCAGTTACGAGCATGCCCAGGTTTTTTCCGAGGCGCAGCTGTCAGACAACTGGAACGATCCTTCCACACCGCTGACATTCTCGAGCGCCGTGATGGATATGTTCAGGAACAATTCAGACCCCATCATGTTCCCGAACACAAATTGGGACGACTTCCTATTCAACAAGCTTGCCTGGCAGACACAGCACAACATCAGCGTGTCCGGGGGAGCGGAGAGAGTCAGGTACTTCGTTTCCGTAGGCTACCTCCATCAGGACGGAATGCTCAAAAGTTTCGAGAACTACAACTCGAACTACCTCTACAACCGCTACAACTACAGAGCTAATGTCGATGTGGACATCACTCCGACAACCCTGCTCAAACTCAACATCGGAGGCCGTGTGAGCCAAAGACATGAACCTAACGGCTACGGCAGCAACATCTGGAAATACATCACATGGTGCACGCCATTCTCAAGCCCTGGATTCATCGACGGACACTACACAAGGCCTGTCGTGGGCGACTACATTCCGATCGGCGGCGGAACGAGCGGACTTGACCTCTACTACGGCTACGGCTATTCAGAAGACACATCCAACACTCTCAACCTCGACATCCAACTTGCACAGAACCTGAATTCCATCACTAAAGGTTTGAGTGTCAATCTGAAAGGAGCATATAACTCCTCATACGACCTGTTTGTCAGCCGCACTCCTACCGCATCCACCATGCGATGGCAGAGCGTGAACTACAAGGGACATTACACCCAGCCGGGAATGACCCTTGACAACCCTATGTTCGACAACGAGCACGTCTTCATCACTTCTGGAGTGGACGGACTCGAAGAGCCGCTGTCATACTCTGACTGGAGCAGCCACGGCAGGAACTGGTACCTTGAAGGCAGCGTGAACTACTCCCGCCAGTTCGGCCACCACGAAGTGTCCGGGCTGCTGCTCTATAACCAGTCAAAGACCTACTATCCTTCCAACTTCCCGGAGATTCCGACAGGCTACGTTGGCTATGTAGGACGAGTCACATACAATTGGAAACGCCGGTACCTCCTTGACCTCAACGCTGGCGTCAACGGTTCAGAGAATTTCGCTCCTGGACACCGTTACGGCTTTTTCCCCGCCGGTTCAATCGGCTGGGTCATCTCTGAAGAGCCTTGGGCAGCTCCAGCCCGGAAATGGATGGACTTCCTGAAAATCCGCGCATCCTACGGTCTTGTAGGCAATGACAAGTACAGCGGCGCGCGCTTTCTCTATCTCAACGGCTCTTGGAATCCACTGCACTCGAACGCGAATTTCGGCAAATACGGTTCCTGGCAGTTCGGTTCGATGTACAGTGATGTTGTCCTGAAAGACGCGGTGGAGAACGCTGTTGGCAATCCGGTGGTCTCTTGGGAGAAATGCCGCAAGCAGAATTATGGGATAGACCTCGTGATGCTCCGCCAACAGCTCTCGTTCACAGGAGATTTTTTCATTGAGCAGCGCTATGACATTCTTTCCACGAGGAACACTCTTCCTGACATCGCGGACATAAGCCTCCCGTTGCTTAACCTCGGAAAGGTTAATAACCGGGGCTACGAACTCTCCCTCGGATGGAGATCAAAGCCCGTTAACAATTTCAGCTACAACCTCACCGCAAACTTGTCGTTCTCGCGCAACAAAATCATCTATATGGATGAGGTCACCCCGAACGAACCTTATATGGCACAGACTGGACGGCGCACAGGAATGTCCTATGGTTATATCTTCGACCGCTATCTCACGGACAACGACTTCGACCCTGCGACGAAGGAACTGCTGACCAATGACAAGGGTGGCTCGGTGCCTCAGATCACAATTGGTAATCCGCGACCGGGAGACGCTCTTTTCAAAGATCTCAACCACGACGGTAAGATCAACGAGGATGACAACACTTGGTTTGGCTACGGACAGCGTCCGGAATATGTGGCAGGGTTCATAGCTGGATTAAACTGGGGCAACTTCGGTTTCTCTATGCAGTGGACCGGAGCATGGAACGCTTCCCGGGTGCTCGGCATCGACTACAAGGAGCCTTACGGTATGACCAATGACCGTGCGTTGCTGAAATATCTGGCTGATGGGCGGTGGACTCCCGAAAATCAGAGTTCACGCTTTCCGCGCATCACCTTCATGAATAAGTCCTGGTACACCCAGTACTCCGACATCTGGCTTATGGACGCCTCATACCTGAGGCTTAAGAATGTCGATCTGTCCTATACTCTGAACAACAATCGTTTCTTAAAAAAAATAGGAATAGGCTCTTTCAGGGCATTCATCAGCGGATATAACCTTCTGACGCTTTTTTCAGAACTCGCAGACATAGACATAGACCCGGAGGAAATGACGGGAAGCGCGAATCTCAATGGTGAATATGTGTATTCCTATCCAAATGTCCGGATCTACAACATCGGCTTCAACATATCATTCTAAAGACGCTTGAGATGAAAAAGATAAAGACGATTATATTTCAGACAGCACTTTTGACCACCATTCTGACCGGGTGCGGAGATTTGAGGTTCGGAGATGCCTTTCTTGAAAAGGCACCCGGCGTGGATGTTACGATAGACACTATCTTCTCGTCAAAACTCTATGCTGACCGGGCACTTGTCTCGGCCTACAGCACAATGCGTTGCGGTTGGCCGGTACACAATTCGGCATGGCCGTTGAGCAGTGCGGGGCGATTCAACAACGGAGGAAGCTACGACCGCGCCTGCAGTCAGCTCGACAACGACAATTTCGATGCGATAACCGATCTTATGTCCTCACATAACGACTGGTCGAGCGGAGGGAAGGAATATGCGGCGGGCAACTACAGCGCTGAAGCCGAGGATAATGTCTCCTGGACAAAGATGGGCTTTGTGCCGGACAAGGAATATAATTGGGTAGGAATACGCAGGGCATTCCTGTACATTGAGAATGTCGATAGGGTGCCGGACATGACAAAGGAGCAGAAAGACGCCGGCAAAGGTGAGGCCTATGTGATCATCGCATCGCACTATCTTGACCTTTTCCGCAACTATGGCGGCATCCCTCTGCTCCGTCAGGCCATCGCCGCGGACAATGTGATGTCTTATGACTTCTCAAGAAAGACCGCGGAGGAAACCCTTGACTACATAGTGGAACTCTGCGACAAAGCGGCAGGACTGCTTCCGTGGACTGTTCCGGCAGTAGACGACGGGCATTTTACAAAAGCATCCGCCATGGGTCTTAAATGCAGGGCTTTGCTTTTCGCGGCAAGTCCGCTATTCAATGCGTCACAGCCTTATTCGGCAAGCACTCCGGTAGCGAGGAACGCCAATGCCGACCATGTCTCACAGGAAGACATCCCCAAGATGTACTGGCTCGGCGGCTACGACGCCGGCCGCTGGCAGAAGGTTGTTGACGCCTGCGAGGATTTCATCAGGGAAAACGAGGAGAACGGGAATGCCTACGCACTGGTGGAAGCGTCCGGAATCTCATCGGATGATTACAGGAATGCGTGGAACACAAGTTATGCAGACCGCTACAATGGCGAGATTCTGATGGAGACCGGAAGACATTACGACACCTTCGCAAGCACTTATCTCCGGTGCTATTTCGGAGTTTCAAGTGACCACGGCAATGCGGGACGAGGATATGGCGGAGGCTGCGTGACACTTAACTTCGTGGACATGTTCACCAAGGCGGACGGATCTGTCATCCGTTATGCCGACTGGTCCGGCACAACAGGACGCGACAGCAGGATTGCCGACGATCCGTTCAGGGACAGGGATCCGCGACTCTACGAGTCTGTGATGATCATCGGAGACCACTTTCAGGGGCGGCCGGCCGAGATGTGGGTGGGCGGCCTGGAAAGAGGATCCGAACTGCTCAACAGGGCCATCACAGGATTCTGCTCAAGAAAGTACATCTGGGACTACAACGACGAGACTTTCATGAATCGTCCGACAAACTACTCCTACCTTCGTCTTCCGGAAATCTACCTCACCTATGCCGAAGCGCTCAATGAGACAGGACGCAAGGCTGAGGCATACAGGTGGCTGAACAAAGTGCGGGCAAGGGTTGGCCTACCGGAAATGAACGATGCATTGCTTGCGGAAGTACAGGCCGGGAAGACCTTGCCAACCTATGACGAGCCGCTGCGGGGGGACAGACTGCTTCGCGAGGAAATCCTCGACGAAAGGGCCCGGGAACTGTTTTTCGAAGAGAATCGGTGGTACGATGTCGTCCGCTGGAAAAGGGACGACGTGTTCAGGAAAACATTGTACGGAATAAAGATAACAATCCCGGAAGGAGGAGGAGTGCGGACGATGGACACGAACAACGATGGCATGATTGACGAGAAAGACGACATTGACGCGTACGCCTCAACATTCAGGTACTCGGCTCCTGTGGCTGAAAGTTCTCGATATTGGGCAACTCATTGGGACACGAAATGGTACCTGAGTGCTTTCCCTACAAAGGAAATCAACAAAGGCTACGGTCTTGTGCAGAATCCCGGATGGTAGTATAATGACATAGAGAATAACACACAATGAAGATAATTAGCATATCATTTTTGTCGCTGTGCCTGTCAATGTCCGCTCTCCACGGACAGGACAGACTGGTCCGGCTGAAAGTGGTCGACACCTACGGGAGGGCTTTTCCGGGTGTGGAGGTATCGGTACCGGGTGCTCCGGCACCAGCGGTCACTGATGCGGACGGCATCGCCGAATTGTCCGCACCGGATGGAGTTGACGCCGAACTGTCGGTGTTCAACGAATATTTCCGCCGTGTGCGCGTCAGCTCCGAGGAAATGACTGTCGTTCTCGACAACCGCCACCGCCTTCAGGACATAGGCTATGGCGCGACCACGACCAAGGCCACCTGTGCGGCTGCGGTGAGCGGTGTTGGACGCGGACTATTTCAGAATTCTTCCGGAAACACAGTGATGAGCGCCCTATACGGTCTCATCCCCGGGCTTGCGGTACGGCAGAACGGGTCAGGAGAGTGGCCGGAAGATTGCTGTCCGGTACTTAATGTGCGCGGACAAGGCTCGTTCAGCGGAAATTCCGTGCTGGTTCTGGTAGACGGCATCCCGAGAGAACCTTCCTCCATCGACATTGACGAGGTGGAGAGCGTGACCGTACTCAAAGATGCGGCCTCCTTGGCCATCTACGGTGTACGCGGGGCGGACGGCGCAGTGCTGATCACGACAAGGAGGGGAGGCAATCACAGGCTCAATCTCAAGGCAGAGTACAATTTCGGGGTACAGACTCCATTCAGAATCGCGAAGATGGCATCACCCGAAGAATATGCCAACGCACTTAACGAAGCGCGCGGAAACGATGGTCTGTCACCTGGATTCTCCGCATCTGATGTCGCCTCAATCGCGGACGGCTCGTCCACTGTGATTCCGTCGGTAGACTGGAAAAGCCACATATTCAGGAACATCGGCTTCAACAACAACGCAAGGCTAACAATGGACGGCTCCACCAGGCACATCAAGTATTTCGTCTACGCCGGCTACAACAGCAACCGTGGTTTTTACCGGAACACCGGTCTTATGGAAGGAATCAACACACAGAATGTCTATGACGGACTGAAGTTGCGCACGAACCTCAATATTGACATGACTTCAACCACAGAAGTGTCGGTGAATCTTGCTGCAAGAATACAGCAGAAGTCAGGTCCGGCAAGCGGGATGAACCTTGAGTCGTTCTACCGGACACCCTCGGTCGGATTCCCTGTGAAATACAACAACATCTGGGCGCGTTCCACGAAATTCAGCAACCCCGTTCAGGACATTCTCGGGACAAGCGGAACCGTGACTTTCGGAAGGATGCTGTCGGCGGACTTGGGGATAAGGCAACGGCTTGACATGGCTTTCAAGGGACTCTCAGCCGAAATAAAGATCGCATACGACAATTCATCCGATGTCAATGATTACCGCGGTTTCGGAAGCAGATGGTACAATTTCAGCCCGCTGTACGACGGTTCTGGGAACATCCGCGACTACGACATCATACAGTACGGCAACGACACCGAGATGTCATACGGCACAGCCCTGGCCTCACAGTATATGCGGATGGCGGTCTGGGCGAAAATCGGATTGGAAAGGGATTTCGGAAGACATCACATTGACGCCGCTCTGCTGTTTAACCGCGACAAGAAATCACTTACCGGGGCAAACAACAGTTTTGTGCATCACGACTATATCCTCACGGCGTCATACAACTATGCCGACCGCTATGTCGTGGAGGCCGCAGCCTCGTATTCCGGAAGCAGCCGTATGCCGAAAGGTGACAAGTTCCGCTTTTACCCTGCCGTTTCTCTCGGATGGATCATCAGCGGAGAGGACTTTCTTCGCGACTCTGATGTGGTGGATTTCCTGAAACTTAGGGGTTCATTCGGCGCGACAGGACAGGATGAGTTTCTCTCGTATGACATGAACGTGCAGTTCAACGGAGCCGGGAATAGCTACATTTTCGTCAATCCGACCGTTTATCCTGGAGCATCCGAGGGATCTCTCCCATCTGTAGGAGTGCAGCCCGAGCTTGATCTGAAGTCTTGTCTGGGACTTGACTTCACTTTCTTCAAAGGGCTTTCCGGCGAAATAGACCTGTTCTGCAACAAGAGATCCAACATCAGGACAACCGCAACCAATCAACTCTCAGAAGTGATGGGCATAGGAGTCTCCGACAGTTTTAACGGCAAGACACTGAACTACGGAGTTGAATCCGCCCTGCAATGGTCGCACACGGTTTCCGATTTTCGCTACAGTCTCAGAGGGACAGTTTCTTTCGCGAGAAGCCGGATTGACAACATCGCGGAGGAGTACACTCCATACTCCTATATGTACCAACTCGGACTTCCGATAGGCAGTTTCTACGGACTTGTCGCGGACGGCTTTTACCAAAACGAGGATTTCGGCGCGGACGGTCGGTTGCTCGAAGGTCTGCCTCAAAACACATTCGCTTCAGTGCAGCCGGGAGACGTGAAATACCGCGACTTGAACAACGACGGCATAATTGACAACTACGACTACCGCTACCAACTGAAGCCCCTGCTTCCCGAACTTTACTATGGGTTTAACCTCGGCTTGGAATGGAAAGGACTAGGCTTCAACGCACTGTTTCAGGGCGTAGCCTCGGCAAGAATAGAAACCTCACTCGCAAGCGTTTATCAGCCTCTTTACGCCGGAGACAAGAACATCTCAGGTCACTACCTCGAAAGTTACTGGACTGCCTCCGACCCGCAAGGGCGCTACCCTCGGCTGACGACCATGGACAACGCCAACAACTACCTTGACAGCAACCTCTGGACGGAAAACGGAGCTTTCTTCAAATTCAGGGAACTGGAAATATATTACAATCTCCCTCAGAAACTCATAAGACCGCTCAGGATGGAAAACATAAGAATCTGTTTTCGTGGACATAATCTCTTCTCTGCTGACAGCATAAAGATATTTGACCCGGAAGCGGTAGATTTCAACTATCCCGTAGCAAGGACATATTCCTTGGGGCTGAGGGTTAATTTCTAATCAAAAAAAGGAGGGTTAATATGAGATTGTTTGTTAGATCAATCGCGGTTACGGTTGCCTCTATGTTCTGCGTATGCGCCTGCTCCGATCTGGATCTTGACGAGTCGCAGTACCACACAAGGAAGTACCAGTTCAGCAACTTCGACAAGGTGAAGGAGGTGATGACCAATGTCTACGGCTACCTAGAAAGCGGCTTCTACAATTTTCAGGAATGTGCGTCGGACGACGCAGTCTACGCCAATTCCCCGGATGTGCTGAAGCAGTACTACGATGGTAGTTGGTCTGCCAATAAGGTAGTGGATGACAAATGGGGGCACTATTATGCCGGCATCCGGGCCGCAAACTATCTCCTTGAGAACTGCCCTGATGACTACGAGATATCACGTTGGGACGAGCAGTATCCGGTTTACCTCGAACAGCTGCGGAACTATCCTTGGGAAGCGAGGGCGCTGCGCGCATATTACCACGCCGAACTTCTCAAAAGGTATAGAAACATAATCATAGCTGACAGGACATTCACCGAAAAGGAAGTCAACACCCTTGTTCCGGTTTCATACGACAAGGCGTTGGAATGGATTTCCTCCGAACTTGCCGAATGTGTCGAGAACCTTCCGGAAACATACTCCGGAACATATTATTCAGAAATAGGGAGGGTCACGAAGGGCTTCGCACAGGCGGCGAACATCCGTCTCCTTCTCTATGCGGCAAGCCCCCTGAACAATCCGGACGGGAATACATCCTGCTGGGCGAAAGCCGCGGCCAAGGCCAAGGCTATGATTGACGAGAACGCGAAATCACTGCGCTTCTCCCTTGTCGCACAGTCATTCAACGTAGAGGGCAAGGATCTGGTCTTCGGAATACGCGAGGCTGCGTCTTCGACTTTTGAAAGGAACAACTTCCCTGTCGGCTACGAGAACGGTAATTCCGGAATGTGTCCGAGCCTCAATCTTGTAGAGTCATTTGACGATGGCGACCCTCGTCTTGCAAAAGCGGTGCTTTCAAACGGAGATAACTTCAAGGGCGAGACTGTGGAAAGCTTCCATGGGGGAAGGAACGGTCTTCCTAAGGACAACGCCTCCCCCACTTCATTCTATCTCAAAAAATTTGTGCAGGAGGCAACGAGCCTGACGGCCGGAAACCTCACCTCCTACCAACACATATACCCGCTGTTCCGCTATTCCGAAGTCTATCTGAACTATGCGGAAGCCCTGTTTGAAGCGACAGACAATCCGGACTTCACGGGAAGTCTTGAAGGTGTGTCCTACACCATGTCGCCTCGCGCCGCCGTGAACGCTGTCAGGAAGGTCTATTCTTTGGAAGACCTTCCGTCAGGTCTTTCCTCCGAGATGTTCCGCACAAAACTACACAACGAGCGCCGTGTCGAACTATGTTTCGAGGGACATCGTTTCTGGGACATCCGGAGATGGAAAACAGGTGATGTCACAGAGAAAATCTACGGACTGGACATCAGGAGAAGGGCTGACGGATCTTTCGTAACCGAGCGCAGACTCGTACAGACAAGGTATTGGAACGACAGGATGTACTGGTACCCAGTGTCTGAAAAGGAAAGGCACAAGAACCCTAACCTCATTCAGAACCCGGGATGGTAGAGAGGATTGAGATATGAGACATAAAGGAATATTTGTCTGGGCAGCTCTTCTTTTGACGTCGGCTGTCTCCTGCGGCAAAAAGGAGGTTGAATACAACCACATCGTTCCCACACCATTTTCCGCTCATTACTATGATAGCCATTACACCGGCCACGATGTTCCTGCCGATGGAAGCGCGGCCGGAGTGACAGTGAGAATCCGTCCTGGGATGGTCGGAAGATTCGGATCGGAGGGATATCGGCTCAAGGTGGGTGAGGGTAACATTATGGCAGAGGCGTCCGACTCCATAGGAATCTTCTACGCGATGCAGACGCTTCGTCAACTTAAAGACAGCTCGGGAATACGCTGCGCAGTGATTGAGGATTTCCCAAGGTTTGCCTACAGAGGCATCCACGTGGATGTTTCGCGTCATTTTTTCAGCATCGGAGAAATCCGGAAGATTCTCCGGGAAATGGCCTTCTACAAGTTCAATAATCTCCACTGGCATCTAACCGACGGAGGCGGGTGGAGAATCGAGATTGACAGTTATCCTCTTCTGATTCAAAAAGGAGCTTGGCGCACCGAAAAGGATTGGGACAATTGGACTCTCCACGGGATGAAATTCTGTGACGCCGACACACCAGGAGCCTACGGTGGCTACTACACCAAGGAAGAAATCCGTGAAATCGTAAGATACGCTGACTCCCTCCACATCAATGTCATCCCGGAATTTGAACTTCCCGCACATTCGGAGGCTGTGTTCTCAGCCTATCCGGAACTCAACTGCACAAATTCAAGTGCCGGGAACGGAGAGTTCTGTCCGGCGAACGAGGAGTTCTACCGTTTTGCAGAGGGAGTGCTGACCGAGATTATGGAGCTTTTCCCGTCAAAGGTCATCCATATCGGGGCGGACGAGGCGAGAAAGACAGCATGGAAAACCTGCCCGGACTGCAACGCTCTGATGAAAATGGAAGGGATGCTTTCCTATGACGACCTACAGTGCCACGCTGTCAGCCGGATTCAGAAATTCCTGCTGTCACATGGCAGGATAATGGCCGGATGGGATGAAATTCTCAAGAACGACGACCTTGCGGAAGGGACACTGGTCTATTCCTACCGAGGACAGCAGGGCGGCATAGAGGCGGCGAACAGAGGTCTCAAAGCGGTGATGACCCCGGGAGAAGTCTTGTATTTCGACTGGTATCAAGCGGAACCGGCGAAAGAGCCGAAAGCCATGTATGGTTACAGTCCTCTAAAAAAAATGTACAGTTTCGAACCCCAGCCTGTGACAGAGGTTCTGTCAAGTTTCAACCAAGCGCTCATAAAAGGGTCTGTCCAAAGCATTGACACAATCGGATTCATCCTTCCGGGAAATGCCGGAAATGTCTACGGAGTCCAAGGTTGTTCTTGGGCTGAATACATTCCGGACGAGAATCATCTTGAATATATGATGTTTCCACGTCTGCTTGCCGTTTCGGAACTTGCATGGTCTAAAACGGAGAAAGACTGGAACAATTTCAAATTGAGGGTCAACTCACATATTCCCGGGCTGAGATCAAGGGGGCTGAATGTTTATGACCTGCACGACGGGCCGTACATAACGGCCAAGGCTTGCGAAAACGGATTCAGTGAACTATCTTTGGACTGCGAGAACGCAGCGGCACAGATCCGCTACACCCTTGACGGCAGCACACCTGACGCATCCTCGAAGTTGTGGACAGGAGAACCTGTAAGAATCAGTGAAAAATCTGTTGTCAAAGCCGCCGCGTTTGTCGGAGGACATCAAGTCTCATATCTGAGGGAAGCCGAGATTGTTCCCGGAGAAGACCTGGTGTTCTGGTATCCGTTCAACAACTGAGCAGTTTGATTTGGAATGTGGAAAACCTCTTCATCGAATGAGACCCGGGCATTTACAGTAATATTACTGTCGCTCTTTCTCTTTATGGAGATTCAGGCATACGGTATCGGCCGGAGGATGAACTTCCGGCCGCTGCAGGACAGTGGCATCCTGCTCAACGATGTCTCGGCTCTCTATCAAGACTCGGAGGGATATGTCTGGATTGTCACTTATAGCGCACTTGTCCGCTATGACGGCTATCAGATGAAAGTCTACCCTTCTGACAAGGATTCTGACGGAGCCGACGGTTATCTGCACCGCATAATGGAAGGGAAAAACGGGACGATGCTGATAGGAACCGAAAGAGGTCTGCTAAAGATTGACCGCAGGACAGGAGCCATGCGGAAGATCAATGACAACGTGACAGAGCATCTGAATGTCTCAGCAATGGCAAAAGACAGTCTTGGACGTATCTGGGTAGGCGGAGACAAGGGAGTATTCATGGGTAACGCGTCCGAAGACGGCTTCTTGAAGATGGATTTCAGAGTCGCGGACGGGAAGTATGTCACCGATGTGGTAGACCTGCTCATCGATGATAGAGGGTCGCTGTGGATAACGACATGGAATTCCGGACTGTTCCGCTATGACATCGAGAAAGGTAAACTCTACTCCTTTTCCGATTCAGACATACGCCACGCCTACACACTGGCCACAGACAAGGAGGGCAACCTTTGGATAGGCACCTGGGGACACGGGCTGATGCGCGCAAGCCTCTCCTCTCTCTATTCCGGCGAACCTGAATGCAAACACTACCGACATTCATCCCGGACAGACTCTCTACTGGATGACATAATCTACACCATATCCTTTGATTCGGAAAAGAATATGTGGGTCGGCAACCGAAGTGGCCTCAGCATTCTCCAATATGATGGAGGACATTTCTCCGACACATTCATCAATCTCTCTCCCCAGCCGGAATACGGCAACCTCCCGTACAACGAGGTCAATTCGGTGCTCAAGACAAAGGATGACTGCATGCTTGTAGGAATGTTCGGTGGCGGCGTGTGTAAGGCCGAGACACCTCCTGACGCGGACGAAACCGACAATTTTGTGATGAGGCTTGAGAGTGTCCGCCGAGAGTACAACACAAGTTCTGTCACCAGTTTTCTTTCCGGAGACAATGACATCTGGTGGATGGGGATTTCCGGACACGGATTCATAAAATACGCCTCTTCCGACGGGAGTTTCACCGGCTATCAGGATCTTCCCGAATTTGAGGGATTCCTCTACACAAACAATTTCGACGCCATGCTGCTTCGTCGCGGCACATCGGAAATATGCTTCGGAAGCTACGACAAGGGAGTGTGGGAGTATGACACAGAAACCGGATTGACCGAAATCATAAACTCTTCAACCGCTCCTGCGATGACCAACGATTGCATCAAGGCTCTCGCAGAGGATAGTGACGGGAACGTGTGGATCGGCACAAGAGAGGGCGTTTTCGTAATGAGTCCCGACAAAAGCGTCCGCGCGTTGTCAGGCAAAATGCGCAATGGGAATATTTCCGACCTTCAGAAGAAAATCTCCAGCATATCCGTCAGTCCGGTTTCCGGAGACATCTGGATAGCGACATCACACGAAGGAATAATCCGCTGCCCGAAAGACTTTTCGGAAGCGATGGAGTTCTACAAGTCCAACTCTTGTCAGGGAACAGGCAGTTTCAACTCCATTTGCGCCGACTCTGCGGGAAATGTCTGGGCAGGCTCTATGTGGGACGGACTGTTCCGTTGGAACAAGAAGGATGACAGGTTCGAAAAGGTCGGCAGGTTCGTATTCCTTGACGGGCATGGAGTCACGAACATAGCCGAGGATCCATACGGAAGGATTTGGGTGGCGACAAACAACTCTCTCGTTTCATTCGTGGAAAGTGAGGATGGCAGCCTCAACTCCATCTCCTACATTGACATAGCCAGAAACGGTGCCATGGATTTCTTCAACCACAACACTGCCACTTATGTGCCCGAGAAGGACTGCATGGCATTCGGCTGCTTCAGCGGCATACGTTTCTTCCCATGCCGACAGCAGCGCAACACGACCAAATCCGGCTCTATAGACCTCTCCGATATAAAGATCGGCAACAGGAGCATCGTGATAGACGATAACATTGTCGTGAACCACAACGCGCCAATGCTTGACATACACTTCACACTGTTCGACTTCCACAATCCGGCAGGCAATGTCTACCGCTACAGGCTCTCAAGACAGGGACGGGCGGCATTGTCCGATGACTGGAAAATCGTGAACGGGAATCACAATTATGCCTTGTTCCAGAATCTTGATCCAGGGAAATATGTCTTTGAAGTCTATGGAACACGAAGTGGGGAAACCACGGACAGCATTGGCACCTCCATACAAATCCATGTGCTTGGCAACCCGTGGCTTTCGTGGTGGGCGATAATGATTTATGTCTTTGTCTTCGCAGGTCTGTTCGTCACGGTTATACTCATCATCCGCTCCTCCTACAGATTCCGCCGCCGCATCGAGATGGAACAGTTCGAAAAACACAAGGCCCAGGAAATCAATCAAGCGAAACTCCAGTTTTTCACGAATGTGTCACACGAGTTTCTAACGCCGTTGAGCATAATCCTCGCCGGAATGGAAAGCCTTGAACCGAAAGACCTGAAAGAAAAGAATGTCTATACAATAATGTCTGCCAACGCTGTGAGACTGATGAGGCTGGTGCAGCAGGTTCTGGAGTTCAGAAAGGCGGAGAGTGGAAACCTCCGGCTGCTGGTCTCCCACGGCAATGTGGCAAGGTTCATCAGACACTGCGTCGAGTCTTTCGCTCCCCTTGTCAGAAAGCACTGCCTTAAGATCACATTCAGCAGCAAGCCGAAAGACATTGACGGATGGTTCGATACGGACAAGATCGACAAGATTGCATACAATCTCATTTCAAATGCGGTGAAATACACTCCTGACGGAGGACACATTTCCGTTGAGGTCTCGCTGTGCGGGGACGGGATTCTGGAAATCGCATGCTCGAACGATGGCAAATTGATGTCAAAGAAGACGATCGAAGGCCTTTTCAGACGCTTTTACGAGGGAGAATACCGTCAGTTCAAAACTATCGGAAACGGGATAGGCCTGTCTCTCGTCAAGTCTCTCGTGACACTGCATAAGGGCACTATTGAAGTGGTGAGCAACGAACAGGTTAAGAACCGCTTTATCGTGCACATTCCGGTGGCCAAGGAAAACTATTCTCCCGAGGAGATTGACGAGAGCATGGATGTCGACACAAGGATACCACTTGCGCACAGTCTGACAGAAACAATTGTCAAGAGCGACAGGACGATACTCTTTGTGGATGACAACGAGGATCTCACCGAATTGTTCGAAGGAGTGATGTCTCGCAGGTTCAACGTCTTGACTTGCAACAGCGCACAAAAGACACTGGAACTACTTGATAAAGAGCATATTGACATTGTGGTTTCAGATGTTTTCATGCCAGATATGGACGGGCTTCAGCTGTGTTCGAAAATCAAGGAGACCATCGAATTCAGCCACATCCCGGTAATTCTTCTCACCGCCAAAACCGGGGACAGCTACAGCATCGAGGGCTATCGCCACGGAGCGGACGGCTATCTGGCCAAGCCATGCAACTACTCTGTCCTGTCCGCGATGATTCACAATCTCCTTGACAGGAAGACCTCCGGAGGCGGACGCGAGTTCAAACGGAAGCTTGTGTTCGATGTCAAGGACGTGGACTACACTTCATCGGACCAGAAGTTCCTCAAACAGGCGGTGGACATTGTTAACGGCAACATCGCTGATTCCGAATTCAAGCTTCCGGCGTTCGCCTCCGCCATGGCGATGTCAATAACCGTCCTGACCGAGAAAATGAAAACTCTAACCGGTTTTTCACCGATGGCATTTATCATAAACTCCAGACTCACCCTTGCCTACAGGATGATAACTGAAAACAAAGATCATTTCAGAGTGTCCGACATCGCCTATTCTGTCGGCTTCAGCGATGCGAAATATTTCAGCAAGCGCTTCAAGGCAAAGTTTGGGCTTTCGCCGAAGGAACTGATAGACAAGAGTCTAAACAACAATTTGCCGGAAGACAGGACTAACGATGATACTTCCGATACCGCCAGTCCTTCACCTGCCCGGTCCAATTGAGTCCGAAAGCGAAATCATAGACATTCCCCTCCGAATCGCGGTAGCATTCCATATCCCCGAACCCATCTTCGTTCTGGAGTTCAACCGTCGCCATGTCGGCTGGCAATTGCATAGGAAGCATAGCGGAAGGTTCATACGCCCCGCTGATTATCTCAAAAACAGCCATGTACTGCACACCGAACGCCACGAACAAGGCATCAGATCCCGGCTCTATTTCGGCCGGAACAAACGGTTTTGTCGCATAGACAACGGTGACAAGCGGCTTGTTTCCAAGTTCAGACTTTGTCTTTGTGATCACATCCGCATCGGCCGCATTTGTCGATGTCACAGTTTTTCCTCTGTAACTCCTGTTCGATGAAGACTCGAGAGGGTCTCCTCCGGCAATGCTGTGCTCTCTCGCCACATTTGCCGTGTATTCTCCATACCGCAGACTGATCGGGACATATCCGTTCCCTCCTGCATTCCTGTCCTCGACACTGTAGCCCGTCCCTCCTTTCGGTTCGCCTATCACAGCGACAGCAAAATCAGCATCCTCTGCATTCGAGGCTATGTCGAAATATTTCCCAACCATTTTCAGGTCAATATGTCCACTCTCTGAAGTTTCCGGAAGATACACTTTCTTCCGTCCTTGAACCGGTATCACCTCTCCCCTGTTCTTAAGCATGACCACCGAACTCTTCTGGGCGTTGAAGCCTTCACTCACATATTCATCACACCCAACGATGGCAGCCGCGGCCACAGGATCCGTGTAGGGATTATCAAACAAGCCCGTACGGAACATATTCATAAGCAACCTTTTAGCAGACAACTCGAAACGCTGTCTCGCTGAGTTTTCGCCATATTCCTCCACCCACATCCGATAAGCCTCAAGCACCGGTTCCTTGTCGTTATTGCCACCGAACTGATCGACCCCTGCTTTGAGCGCCTCATAGTGTCTTTGGGCTTCTGTCATCAACTCTGTCCCCCAACATTTCCCGTCAGCCTCCTCAACCTTTCTGTAATCGTGGGTGATAGCCCAATCGGTGCAGACAACACCGCCATAGCCGTATTTGTCGCGGAGCAGGTCGCCCACGATGTATTTGCTGTAACCGTTCCCGATGTTCTTCCCCGAAGGATCCACACTGTAGGAGATTGTGTAATATGGCATCACGGCAGAGGCCTCCCTCGTCTTGCCATCCAGATTGAACGCGCCTTTGAGGAACGGGATGAGATGCTGTTCAAAATTACCTCCTGGATAGACACAGAACTTGCCGTAGCTGTAGTGCGCGTCACGTCCGCCCTCCTCCGGGCCTCCTCCGGGCCAATGCTTCACCATACAGTTCACGCTTTCATAACCCCATCCTCCCGTAATCTCTTTGTCTCCCTCAGATGTCTGAAATCCATCAATGTAGGCTCTGGCCATGTCGCTGTCGAGAGCCGGGTCTTCACCGAATGTTCCCCCGAATCTGTTCCATCTCGGTTCGGTAGCAAGATCAATCTGCGGAGACAGAGCTGTGGCGATGCCCATTGCACGGTACTCCTTAGAGGCGATCTCCCCAAAGTGCCGCACTGTTTCCGGATTGAAAGTGGCGGCGAGACCTATCGATGTCGGCCACAGAGAGATCCGTCCTCCAGCCCCAGCGTTGAACTCCGCCCACGCATTGGTCTCGTGCCGAGGATCTGAACTGATGTTCACAGGAATGCCGAAATCCTGGCTCTCCGCATAACTCTGGAGATTGTTGTTCCACTCTGCCGCGATTGCGGGACTTTCCACGCGAACGACAAGCACCGCCCTAAGATTGTCCTCTTTGAGGAACTTCTTCTGTTTGTCGGAGATTGCGGAATGCGGAAGCCCGCTGCGGTTGAGGGTTGTGCCGTTGTAAGTCGAGGACCAGAATCCTACAGAATCGGTCGGAACGGCCTGATGCATGCTGTAAAGCATGAGACCGGCGATCTTTTCCACAGGAAGTCCGGAAGCAAGATCCGATGCTCTTTCTTCCGGAGTGAGCCTCCAGTCCTCGTAGCGGTCAAGAACGCCATTGTGGTTGTGGTCCTTGAATGAGAATCCGTCCTGATGCAGAATCTTCAAGCCGGAGGTTTGCGAAAAACCAAGGTCGCTCCCGCCTTTCTGCCTGAGCACAAAGTAGTTTCCGTAATCCGCAATCTCAAAACTTGCTCCGGCATTTCCGGACGGCCGCTCTCCGGATGCAAGTTCAAGAAGCCGCCTCCTCACTTTCCTGAATTCCGCGACGGAGGTCTCGTAATTATCATGGTTCATAATAATTTTCTTGACGAGTTCCTTCCCCTTTCCAGGAAACTGACTCTCGACAAGGCGGAAAAGGTCATAATCCCTTATTCCGTCACGCATAGCCGTGAGACGAATGGACGGATAGACCTTACGGAATCCCGGATAGACGATGTAGGCATCTCCTCCCGGCCAGTCGTTCGCCGGTGCGGAAACATCCCCGAATGGGTCGCCGTTCTCTCCCCAGTAGTTGAATCCCCAGTGCAGATAGCCTGGAGAATCATATCTGAAATTTATCCAATGCAGCAGGCGGGTCTTTATCAGCGGCAGGGTAACAAAACGATTGGCATAACTCCAACGCGGATACATACAGGTGTAGAACCAACACTGATTATTGTCCGGAGTCTTTTCGTAACTCTTCCACGATAGTTCGTCAAGCTGGGGCACAATGATGTCAATGAGTTCGGGTTTGTATGACTCAGCCCTGTAGGCTTCGATGATCCTAAGCCCTGGAGCCGCTTTCTTGGCGATTGAGGCAAGAACTTCCCAAGTCCCGATGTTCTCGTTTACGGGTTCATCGGCGATGTGCTGCACATATATGTCAAACCAACTGCGTCCATCGGGAAGTCTCTTCGATTTCAGATGAGCCTCCATCGCCTTGAAGTATGCGGAGAGATACTCCCGTACCTCCGGTGCGTTGTACGGCAGCCTTTTCTCCACAAGTTTTTCCCCGTCCCTGTCCGGAAGTGAGATTTCAACCCAGAACGGATCCGCCCAACGGTTGTGGGCACGTGTGGCAATATGCTGTCCCTCAATCATACGGACATTTACATTTGCAAGCAGAAATTCCACCTGCGCGTCGAAATCCGTGAAATCAAAACAAAGCTTTCCATCTTTCAGAACAGGCTTGGCTGTTTCGTGAACAATCCACACATTCTGTCCGTATTCCTCGGCTGTCTTCACAAGAGATTTATAGCACTCCCAATACTCCTGGCTGTATTTCTCCACATCATTTCCCTTGTTCATGAAACTGAACTTGTCGGGAAAGAACCAGTTGGTTATGGAAAGGTTCTGTTCCGGGATGACAGCGGAATAGACTTTGAGTTTGAATTCCTTTTCAAGACGGAATATTCCGCCGTTTCCATTGATGACAACTTTTCCGGTGTAAACTCCCGGATCAATGTCTTTTCCGATGGGGATGTCCACCAAAAGCAGCGCTCTACCGCCGGCAGGTATGGTTTCCGTGCTGTCCGTGATGACGGGGTCAGGGTAAAGCCCCGTCGGCGACAGAAGGGAGTCGGGGGATCCGAATTTATAGCGGTGGGACGAACGGACAAAGCGCACCCATCCGCTCATCGCCCTTTGCGACATTCTCTTTGCGGACTTCTTTGTCTTGAATGTCTTCCCCTTGACGTCTACCTGCGCCGTCAGCCCTGAAAGATCGTCCTTTGCATCAATAACAAATTGAGTCACGGCATTCTCGCCCCTTGCAACCCTCAAGGTGTCATCCGGCATTATTGGGACACAGGTCTGCGGAAGCACGTTGAACAGTGCGTCCGTCTGGCATAATGTCGCATCAATTCTGTCATTCGGCGCCACTTGACAGCCGAACGCCTCCATAACCATAGCCGTCATGGCTATCACGTTCCGATATAAACGGGATTTCATATGATTTCTTTTTGCAAATTTATGACAACGCCACAAAATGAATGTGGAAAATAATACGGTATTTGGGGAAGAGGGCAGATCCGCGTCAGAAAGCCTTTCTTGTATCTTGTACAGGAAAGCCTGCTTTCGAGTACAAACCGCCCCTAAGCAGACCTTTGGTACCTAAAAACAGTTCCTGGTGTACAGACAGACTTCTCTACGGCGGTAGTCGGTACGGTTAACACATTCTTTGCGGACATCAGTCATCCGACCGTTTCGGCCAACTGCCACCAAAGCCGCACTCGGTACAGGAGACATCCTTCCGGTGTACCAAACGCCACTTCAACTTTTGAAAAAGTTTTGCGAGAAACCGTCAGTTATTATATCTTTGCAAAATAGTAAAACATTATACTAATTTTTCTACAGATGGAGAAAGGCAAGACTGTTCCCGCGTTTTGGGGCAAGGAGGACTGGCAGGCAATCTGGATCGGCGGCATCGTGATCGTCATCGCCTGCATCGCTGTCCTGACGAAAGCATTTGATTTTTCGGCGGTTAAATTCGCCACTTGGACTCTCGGAGAGAATCTCTCCGGGGCAGCAGCAGCAAAGGTTGTCCCTTTGGGTGAGCAGCTTGGAGCCTGGGCATTCTGGCGCAAGTTCCTCGTGACGTTCATCACCCTCGGAGCGTTGTTCACGATCGGAGTCAAACTCCAGGGCGAAAGCGTGAAGAAATATATTCCCGCCATCATCGGACTGTTCGTCATCGCTCTGGTGGTTCGTCTCATAAGCGCTGAATATACCCTCAACCGCTACCTCGAATGGGCTTTCTGGGCCCTTCTGGTCGGCCTTCTGATCTCCAACACGGTAGGTGTCCCGAACTGGCTCAAACCAGCCATCAAGACTGAGTTCTACATCAAGTCCGGCCTTGTCATCATGGGATTCTCCGTGCTGTTCTCAAACATCGCAAAGTTCGGTCTCTATGGCCTTGGAATTGCCTGGATCGTGACCCCGATTGTAATCCTGTTCATGTGGTGGTTCGGAACCAGAGTGCTTAAGATCGGCAACAAACCGCTTGTCATAACCATGGCGACGGCAACCAGCGTCTGCGGAACCAGCGCGGCGATCGCCACCGCGGCGGCATCAAACGCCAAGAAGAACGACCTCTCCATCACGGTGTCCATATCCATCATATTCACTATCATTATGATGGTGCTTGAGCCTGTGATCATCAAGGCCTGCGGGATGTCGCAGATCATGGGCGGATCTCTCATCGGTGGGACAGTTGACTCCACAGGAGCCGTCGTTGTGGCAGGTACTGCCCTTGGTCCGGAGGCTCAGCAGGCGGCTGTGCTTGTGAAGTCAATCCAGAACATACTGATCGGTTTCATCGCTTTCTTCGTGGCCGTCTTCTTCGCCACAAGGGTAGAGAACACAGGGACTAAAGTGGGTGCGGGAGAAATCTGGTACAGATTCCCGAAATTCATCCTCGGATTCTTCATCGCCTCGATGGTGGCCTCTTTCCTCATACAGCCTCTCTGCGGAGCAGATCAGGTCGGAGCTATCAACAAGGTGCTTGACCAGTACAAGAACTGGGCTTTCGTGCTGGCGTTCACCAGCATCGGACTGGACACCAACTTCAAGGAGATCATCAAGCAGATGCAGGGCGGCAAGGTGCTATGGCTCTACATCATAGGCCAGCTCTTCAACATCGCGCTGACGTTCTTCGCCGTCTGGCTTCTCCTCTCGGGCAATTTCTTCCCGATCCCGACCCTTGACTAACATCAAAGGACTGTCCTCAATGCTTCCAGAATGAACATCACAGGCAAAAGAATCGTCAAGGTTCTTACCCTGACCGTAATAGGGGCGACCGTTCTGGCCGCCCTTTACATAATGGCGCACGGCCTCGGGCTCCAGGATTCGCTCGACTTCGGGGCGGGGGCATATTACTACGCCGACATCCCGGAGTTCGACAAGTTCACCCAAGGCACACATTATGCAGCCAAACTGCCGTTCTGGATCTATGTCGTCCTGTTCCTCGCTTGGGGAGCGTTGATGTACAAGGTCTGGAAATGGCTTGATAAGTAGGAGGTTGGAATATTCTGACCGCCAGACAAGGAAGGCGCTGAATACCCCTCGCAACGAAGTTCCCGAAAAAAGGTGGTTCACCACTTTTTCAGTGTTCTGCCAGACAAGCCAGCGGCGATGTACAAAGCCGGTGATAATTAGAGAACTCAAGTTTCGCATCTGCGAAACACTTATCTTCTTCACTGCTTGCAGTGAAAGCAAGTCCCTCCCCCGAGGGGAGGGATTTAGGGAGGGGGTAACGTTAAAGGCCCTAAGGGGTGCGCGAAGCGCATCCCCTCCCCCGAGGGGAGGGATTTAGGGAGGGGGTAACGTGAAATGATGTGGGTGAGCAATCTCCTCCGAACGTGAGATAATGTGTTTGACAACAGGCTATTGCCTACTTGCGAAAGTGGAGTTAGAGAATATTTAGATTAAACGAATATGTCAGAGAAGGTTACGGCCGCATGTCCGGCCTGCGGAGAAAAGCACGGAATAGAAGTCTGGAACCGCATTAATGTCGGAGAGAATCCGGAATTGAAGGCTAAAGTCAAGGACGGCTCGCTGTTCGTGTGGGAATGCCCCCACTGTGGCAAGGCCAATCTCGTTCAAGGTCAGACGCTTTACCACGACCCGGACGAACGGCTTATGATCTGGCTGATGCCCGACGGGATCCTTCCGGAAGCGCAGGAAAAGGCTCTTGAGGCACAGTTCGAGAAGATTTCGCAGACGCTGGAAGGCTACACGCTCCGCCGGGTGAGTGACATCGGATCACTGATCGAGAAGGTCAACATATTCGACGCAGGCCTTGACGACTGCGTTATCGAGATGTGCAAGTACATCACCAAGATGGAGATGATGGAGAAAGGCGGTTCCAAGGACTTGCTTGACACCCCGTTCAAGTTCTACCATGTTGACGGCCCGGACAACGACATCGAGTTCTCATACCCGAAAGACGGCCAGATGCACGGTCTCCGCATCGGCTTCAACGTCTATGAAGACTGCGCCGGCATCATCCGCCGCAACCCCTCCGTCAAGCCCTCCCCCGGCTTCTCCCGCATCGACCCCGCCTGGGTCGCCCGCTTCTTCAGGTAGACACTGCATATTCAATCACTTTCACACTTTGATGAAGATTCTGTTTCTGTACATCAACGTGAGGATAAGGAAAACAACACTGTAGTTGGCCAGCCGCAGCAGAACCTCGTAGTAGCCACCAAGATATTGCTCGAAGCCATACAGCAAGGAATTGCCGATGGACATGAAACTGATTGACTCTCCGATCACGTAAGCCGCGATGGAGTTCATTCCATAGATGTTCAGCCATTCAAATCCTCGGCTATGTCCCCTTATGTCAATCCACCAGTGAAAGACAGCCATCAGAACAAGGCAGATTCCGCCAGAGAACAGTGTCATGCTGCTTGTCCACAAACGTTTGATGATAGGCATCTCCAGCCCCCAGAGAAGGCCTGTCACGATGCAGACAATTCCGGTGATCAGAAGTTTGTACACCACTTTTACACTGTTTCTGTCATTCTTCATCATGGTTCCAGCGAAACTTCCCAAAATCACGGTGACGCCAAAGTTCAGGCTGCTCCAGATCCATGTGTATGATGGATCTCCACGGAACCGCCCCAGCACCAATCCGTCAACCTTGGCCGCGAACGATCCTGTCATGGTGTAGTCCCCACATAAACGCATAGGCAACCAATAGATAAGCAACAAGGCAGCCGCGGCAAGCAGTCTGTATTTTTCCGGACAATGCATGACCAACAGAGCCGCGATCACATAGCCGACTGCGATTGCCTGAAGCGTGTTGTTGTAGAGTTTCAGATTGCCGGGATCCAATCCCAAAAGATTGCCCTGAACAACCATCCCAAGCACAAATAGCAGCACAAAACGTTTGCCTATTCTGAGGTAAACCTGCTTCCGGCTTCCCGCTTTCGTGTACTTTGCCAAGGAGAATGGCAATGAAACTCCCGCCATGAACATAAAGAGAGGCATCACCAGATCCCACAGGCGAAAACCTTCCCAGACCTCATGGTCAAAATTGTAGAGTATCCATCCGCAGCCAGACACTTGGCCGAAAGAGATCAGGACAGGTTGCAGGAAGACAAGCAGGAAAAGGACAAGCCCGCGTAATATGTCAAGAGAAGAAAGACGTTTCATTTTCCGGTATGTCGTGTGGTAAAATTAGCAAAAATATATGATAAAGACGGCTCTTCCATAAAGAAAGAGTCGTCTTTTCAGAAAGCGGGCAGATCATTTGATGAAATCCGTCACCCTTATTGTCCAGACTTTCACCGTTCCGTCAGCGGCTTGCACCTCGAATTTCCTTTCCTTTGTCCAATCGTCAGGAGTTCCGAGCTTGCCACTGCCGTCCACAGGAGTGATCCTCGCTGCGGTTGACACTGTCACCTGTCCCCAAAGCCTACTCTGCGAGACACTTGAACGCACTGACTCGGTAAATTCTCCGGAAGCGTCCGGAACACGAACCACAGCGGTCACCACCGCATTCTTGGAATCGGTCTCATAGGTAGTCTCAAGACGCCTTTCCTTTACAACTGGTTCTCCTGTCACCGCATCCTTTTCATCATCACTTGCCCAACGAAAGTAGAACTGTAAGGCGCTTATTTCCGCCTCATCGTATGAAGGAAGATCCTGCCAATTGCATGAGACAAGGAAAGGAAGACAGAAAACAAGACATGTTATAGTTTTCAAATAGAATGATTTCATTGTTATTATAGTTATATTCTTAAAATAATTACTATTCCCATCCTGGGTTCTGATCCGAGTCACTGATCGCCGAATTGGCGTTAATGACGGATTTTGTTATCGGGAAAAGGTATGATCTCGTGTCAAAATGACGCAAATCATTCTGATACTGCATATTCCCGACATAGACAGCATTTCTGTCAGCATTGATTTCAATGAACGTAGCTGGTTCCGCAAGCTCGTCGATTATGCTTCCCGGAGATTTTCCGTCATTGGCCTCATTGCCATATTTACCCCAGCGGAGCAGACTGAAGTACCAGTCTCCCTCATAGAACAATTCCACCCTTCTTTCTATCCGGTAGTCATTCCAAGCGTCCTGCAATGTAGCCGCCTCTGAACCAGGCAATCCGCCATGAACGGTTCTTGTCTGGTTCATGACCGACACCGCCTCCGTCACGTTGCCGAGCCGGAGCAAGGCCTCAGCCTTGTTGAGCAGAGCCTTGCCGTAACGGAATATAATCTTGTGATAGTCAGTGTAGACGTTGTAGAATGGACGAGGTGACATGTTTGTGTAGATGTACTTTCTTGTTAGATAGTTCGTCTGCCCACTCTCATCCTGCAACGGAGTGGCTGCCCATCTGCTTGCGTTTCCACGGTAGTTCATTGTGAGTGTCTCACCAAGAAATGTTGACCCGTCATGGAGAATGGAAGCATCGAAACGCTTGTCCCTGCCTTTATACATCAAGTCGCTGATGCTGAGGTCCGGATTCGTGAGCTCATAGGCAAGAGTTGACTCCGTCACCTCCTTCGGATCCCTTGCCGTGATCTTTCCAAGGATCTTACCGTATGGAATCTTTTTTGTGTTCTCTACAAACTGGGAAGTCTCGTTCCAGCGTTCCGCCTTGCCTGTCTTACTATCGATGACAAGATAGTCATCAACAAGGTTCTGGCTCGGAGAGTAGCTACACCAGCACTCAAAAATGTCAGCTACCTTGAACAGAGGTCCACAGCCAAGTCTTTCGAGAGTGGAATTCAAGAGGTTAGGGATAAGGTCAATCATGTCTGTGTCAGCCACCGTTGTATTGTCCGCACTCCAGTACTTCGCAAGTATTATTTCAGGAGAGCTGTACGCTCCTTTCTGGTTGAACATGCTTTCATAGTCATGATCAAGAGACACTCCGGAGATCATGTTCACCGCGTCAACCGCTTCCTGATAAAGGCTCTTCCCGTTTTGGAGGGATGTGGCATCATCAGTATAGGCCGCCGCCGTCAGACAAACCTCCGAAAGAAGGGCCAAGGCCGAGTTCTTGTCAAGCCTCCCGGGAACATGATCCTCGGTCATGTCAGGAATAGCCTCCCTGAGGTCTTTCAGAATCAATGAATAGCTCTCTGCCATGTCCTTTGTCAGCGGGATGTTGAACTCATCCCCGATGTTCAGTACTTTGTCCACCCAAATGAACCGTCCGCCTTTCCTTGCAAGGTCGAAGTAGATCATCGCCCTCATCAACTTCGCCTCCGCTGTGTAGGCTTTCTTGTAGGCATTGTCAAGAACCGATGACTCAGCGACCTTCTCAATTATAATGTTGCAGTTGCGAATCGCCGTGAATCTGCTGTTCAGTCCCCAGTCATAAGTGTTTTCCATGAGACCACGCGCCTCGGAAGGACAAGAGGCGAGACTGTTGAGCATGTTGTTCGAGAATGTCCTGTCCCACGTCGAGAACTGCAGGTATGGGTTGAACGCGTTGTCGTAGTTTCCGACGACAAACGCGTCAACGGTCCCTTGGCTTGACCAGACAGTCTGGTCACTGTAGCTTTCTGTGGGATATGTGTCCAGAAAACTATTGCAGGAACATAACACACAGAGTGATGCTGTAACGTATAAGATGTTCTTTTTCATTTTCGTATGATTTGAGATCATTATTAGAATCCTATGTTCAGACTGATGGTGTAGACTCGTGACATAGGGTAGGTAAAACCGTCTCCGCGCCCTGTCTCCGGGTCGAAACCATAATTAAGGGAAGGACTGAATGTGAGTAGATTATACCCGGACAAGGACAACGCGCACCTGGACAACCAAGACACATTCTTAAGAAGTTGGTGTTTGAAGTCATAGCCTATGGCAAGAGTCTTCAGTCGTATGTACCTTGCATTCACCAGCCAGAAGTCACTGCCGACAAAGTTGTTGCCCCCGTTGAATCCAGCCGAGGCGTGTTGGCGAGGGTATAAAGACGAGGTGTTGTCCGGTGACCAGATGTCAGTCTGAAACTCATAAATCACCGGCAGAGTCCCGGCGGCGTTTCCTCCTTGAAGGTGGTTTGCCATGTAAATATTATAATTACCCGCTCCTTGCCATAACATATTCATGAACCACCCCTTGTAGCCCAATTCCGCATTGATTCCGTAGTTTGTCCTTGGTTTTGTGCCGTCACCCGTCCTGACCTGGTCGTTCTCGTCGATCTTTCCGTCTCCGTTGATGTCCCGGTACTTAAGGTCTCCTGTCCTGAGATTGGTTGAACCGTTGCGCTTAGGAGAGTTCATAATGTCCTCATAAGAAGAGTAATATCCAAGATTGCGGTAGTACAGTCCTGTGTATGCGCCGACCTGCGTGCTCCTGATGTAGGGATTCATCAATGATGTCTCGCTCTCATTCGGATTCACATTCCAACGGTCATCGTACAAAGAAAAATTGGTGGAGACGTTATATGAGAATTCACCAATCTTGTCTTTCCATTGGAGGATGAACTCAAAACCTCTGCGGACACTTTCTCCGTTGGATTTGACCAAAGGCAGACTCTTTCCCAACGGAGCGGTGTAGCCCACGTTTGACGGAGAAGCCAGATAACCGGTGGTCACTTTGGCGAAATAGTCAACACTGCCGGAAAGCCTGTTGTTCAAGGAGGCGAAATCAAGGCCGACATTGAAATCCTTGGTCTTGTACCAGGTTATGTCAGGGCTGATAAGGTCACCTTCACTGAACACAGGCATCCATGAACCGTTTATGTAAGCTCCTCTTTGGTTGAGGTTGTACGATGTCATGTAACTGTAGCGACCGACATCATCCAATCCTATCTCTCCATAGGAAACGCGTGCCTTGAACAATTCAATAGCATCGGACAAGAAACTGTTCTTCCAGAAATTCTCTTCGGAAACCGCCCATGCGGCCGACCCGGAAAAGAACAGCCCCCAACGTTTGTCGGAAGGGAAATAGTCGCTTCCATCGTACCTTGCATTGGCTTCAAAGAGGTACTTTGACATGTAGTCATACCTGATTCTTCCGATGACGGCGGCTCTTCTCTCTCCGATACCCTCAGGGGAACTATTCTCCATCGTGGAGCTTGGTCCCGCACCCATTTGATCCACATCGAATATGAAATTCTTTCTTGACGCGGACAGCATGTCATACGTACTCCCGCTGGCCTCGATACCGGCGGTAAAATCCAAGGAATGTCTTTCCGCGAACACTTTTGAATATTCAATCAGCAACTGGGTATTGAAATATTCATCATTCATAGTGTATTTTGAGAGGTTCGGCTTCCCCGATGTGGCTATGTTGCCGTCCCAATCGTAGGAAGGAGCAGTCTTGAGCCATGACTTGTTGCGGTTATTGTACACAGAATAGCTCCCGATTCCCTTGACTTTCAAGCCGGTGACCCAAGGGACACTCCATTCTGCGTTCAAGGTAGCGCGCAGACTCGTTGACTTGTTGGTAACATAGCCACCATCCGAGCTTATGTCCAGCAAAGGGTTGTCGGTGGTTCCGCTGTAAATCTGCCCTATAGGGTTCTTCGCCACCTCCATAGGCTTTTTATTCTGAATATGCGACCACACATAATAGTAACCTCCGCCACTGGTGGTGGCCGGTTGCTTCATGTACGTCATATATGCGTCCATGGAAGAAATGATTCTCAGCCCAATTTCCTTAAAGCTTGTCTCGACTTTCTGCCTCAGATTGAAACGCTGCATGTAATGCGAGTCAGACCGGTAGATGGAATTCTGGTCGTTGAACGCAAGACCTGTGTAGGATCTGATCTTGTCTGTACCACATTTGATTGACAACGTGTGACGCGTCTCAGGCGCGAACCTGCTCATGCACACATCCTGCCAGTCCGTGTTGGGATGGTTCTTCGGATCGGTTCCGTTCCTGAACAGCTCAAGGTCTTCCTGTGTGTAGCTCGGAGTTCCGCCATCATATTCAAGTCCCCTGTTCACATAGTAGGCCGCCGTGTAAGAATCCAGTTTTTTCGCAAGATTGGCAGGCTGGCTCAAGTTGTAGCTGACATTGTAGTCAACATTGATTCTTCCGGATTCTCCTTGCTTTGTCGTTACAATCACAATTCCGTTCGCGGCCCTCGCTCCGTAGATCGCTGTAGCCGAAGCGTCCTTCAGGATCGAGAAACTGGCGATGTCCTCCGGATTTATATTCTGAAAATCCCTCTCCTCGCAGATGATATCATCTATGACATACAAAGGGGTCCCGCCGCCTCGGATGGACAATGAAGCCATGACGTCAAGACCACCTCCGGACTGCTGGACAATGAGTCCTGGCGCACGTCCCGCAAGACTCTGTGTGACATTAGGAACCGGAACGGCGGCGATGTCCTCCGCAGACACCGTGGTGATGGCAGATGTAACCTTCTTCTTGAACACCGTACCATAACCAACCACCACAACCTCGTCAAGCAACGTGCGGTCGGTCTCCATCATTATGTTCATTGTACTGGACTTGACAGCGGTTTCCTTAGGAAGAAATCCAAGGAATGAGAAAACCAGCACATCTCCAGGTCTGGCCTTTATTGTGTATTCACCGTCCACGCCACAGGTAGCCCAGATCTCTGTACCCTTCACGTTGACCGACGCACCGGTCAGTGGCGTTCCAGACTCGTCCGTAACCTTGCCTGAAACCAGATCATCCTTGTCCGGAGCCTTTCTTTCTCCGGTTGCTTTCCTTGAGATGACTATGTGGGAACGGTTGAATTCATAAGTGAGGCCAAAATCATCCAAGAGCATTCCAAGAAGCTGGTCAAGCCTCACGGAATCCTTGACATTGCTGACCTTACGTTTGATGTCAATGGCAGACTCGTTGTAGTCAACAGAGAATCGGGTCTGTTCCTCTATCTGCTCGAACGCCGCCGCAAGAGTGATCTCCTTGCCTCCAGACAGCCTGACCATCTGGTTTTGGGCAGAAATATTCCCGGCAGATAAACAGAAGACCGTAATCACAAGAGTTATTAGTCCTTTGTTCATACTTGATAAAGTTGTTATTAGTTTATCTAAAAGTAAGCGAGTGTCGGTAATTTTCACGTAACAAAATAAAAAAAATCCGCACAGTATGGAAACCATGCGGGTAATCACCTTATTTACAAATAGTTATTTTATCTGAAAATACACCCTGTTCTCAGAAATCCTGTACTGTGAGCCAGGGATCAGCATCACGAGCATGTCAAGTGCCTCCGAAAGCGTCTCGTCAGGATGGAAACGGATGAAGAAAGAATCGTTCCTCAAGGCTCCGGAATCATAGTTTATCTCCACATCGTACCGCCTTTCCAAACTCTGCGCGATTTCGGTGAATGTCGCTTTCTGAAACACCAGATAGCCGCTTTCCCATGATGCCATCCTGCTTGCGCTGATGTCAAGAAGCTGGATGTCGTTTTGTGATGGAATATACTTGATCTGATTCCCTGGCTCAAGTATGAATGACTTGACGGAGTCTTTTTTTACATCAACTTTCACTTTTCCCTCAATGAGAGTGGTGCTGATGGCGAAATCATCAAGATGAGCCTGAACACGGAAACGTGTCCCCAAAGCCTCGACATCCATGTATTGTGTCTTGACAATGAACGATTTGTCAGGATCCGAAGCAACGATGAAGTCCGCCGTGCCGGTAAGAAAGACAGTCCTTGTGCCGGATCGGAATATTTCCGGATAAACCGCCGAGGAGCCTGGCTGAAGCACGAGAACGGATTTGTCTGGAAGAGAGACAGTGATGCTCTCCCCTCTCGGCGCAGACACCTGCAGATAATCCACATCCTTCATCTTCCATGTGACAATAGAGGAAAGAAATATAATAGCCAAGCATGCGACGCTGCCCAAAGTGATGTGGAGAAAAATCCTAAGCCGCTTGCTTTTCTCCCCGTCCTTGATGATTCTGCCTACGAGCTTCAGAAAATCCTCTCTCGTCTCTTCCGAGCAAGTTCGCTCACTTTCCTCCCAGATCTTGTCTATGGGATGCTTTTTCTCAATGAAATCCATTAATAAGTTTTTCTCGTCTGCCATTCCTTTAATGTGTGTAGTTTTAAATGAATATAACGGCCAACACAGCCAAAACTATCTTTCTGAGCGATTGGAGACAAAGGGAAAGTTGATTCTGCACTGTCCTTTTGTCGATATGAAGCCGCAAGGCTATCTCATCATTCTCAAGCCCCTCAAAGCGGCTCATCATGAACACTTGTCTTCTTTTACGCGGCATCTTCGAGATTTCGTTCACAAAAAGATCTTCCAGTTGGGCCGCAAACAAACCATTCTCCGGACCAGGATCATCTGTATGACGAAACCTACTCTCGTTCCGATACCTTTGAATGACATGCTGATGATCATAATAGTTATAAACTTGGAAACGCGCCATCCTGAAAAGATAAGCTGAAAAGCATCTCACCTTTCTCAACCCATGACGTTTCTTCCAGATCTCCAGAAATATGTCGGATGCCATGTCGCGGGCCTGCTCGTGATCAGAGATGAATTTATCAATGAATGCGACAAGTTTCGGCTGGTACTCAAGGAACAGACTCTCCAACGCCTGTAAGTCTCCCTCACTGATCTTCCATAAAATGTCTGTTTCCTTATTGTCCATAGATAATCGCTTGTTCATCGGCAAAAATAAACAATTATTTCATAATGATTACCAAATATCAAGAATATGATAATTAAAGGATCTCGGAGGAACAATCCCGTGCGTCCCTTTATCGTATTATGGCACAAAACACCTTATTAGGCCAAAACATGATAAAATATATATGTTTTGGCTGAATAAGAATTTTAATTTGGCCAAAAGTAAGGTTTTTTATATATTTATGGCCAAATAAGGATTGTTATGGTAGGAAGAGAGGTCGAAAGACAAAAATTACAAAGAGTGTTGGATAGGAACAGGGCTCAAATCATCGTTGTCTACGGAAGAAGGCGTGTTGGAAAGACATACCTGATAAACGAGTTTTTCAACAATACTTTTGCATTCAAGCACACTGCTGTGTCTCCGGTTGATAAAGGATCAGCAAAAGGACAGCTTCAGAACCAACTGGAAGAGTTCTTCTACTCCATGAAATCCTATGGTCTTTCAAGTACGAAGACCTGTCCAAAGACATGGATTGAAGCCTTTCACCTGTTACAGGAGCTGATGGACAAGAAAGCAGACGGAAACAATCAAATCATATTCTTTGATGAATTGCCATGGATGGACACTCCACGGTCAGGGTTTGTCAGCGCATTCGAACACTTTTGTAATGATTGGTGTTCCGCCCGCAGCCATGTAAAATTAATAGTATGCGGATCAGCCACGTCATGGATTTGCGATGAGATGCTTGAGAATAAGGGCGGACTGTACGATAGGGTAACCACAAGCATCTACGTCAGGCCTTTCACATTGAGGGAATGTGAGGCCTTTTTCAAAGACGAAGGCTTTCATTTGGACAAATATGACATTGTGCAGGCATACATGACATTCGGCGGCATACCATACTATCTGTCACAGTTTCAGGAAGATTTAAGTGTAGTGCAAAACATTGACAATCTACTGTTTGACAAGGATTCCATTCTAAACGATGAATTTGATAGACTCTTCTCCTCCCAATTCGCCAACCCAGAAGCCCTCAAATCAATCATCATTGCTATCGGCAAGAAAAGATGCGGACTTACAAGGGAAGAATTGACAAAGGGTCTCAATATCACCTCCGGAGGTTCCCTTTCACGATCGTTGGCTGCTCTTGAAAAAAGCAGACTCATATTATCCTATAAACCATTCGGAGAAAAAAAACTAAAATACAGACTCTCTGACCCATTCTGCTCGTTCTATCTACACCATGTGAAGAAGAACAAAAATCAGCAACATTTCTGGCAGATGAACTATAATTCTCCAGCCATGAACAACTGGCTTGGACATGCTTTTGAAGAGGTGGTGTTCAATCATATAGACCAGGTAAAACAGGCTTTGGGCATCTCAGGCGTTCTATCCTCGGAATCCGCATGGAACGTCAGCGGCACGGACACGGATGAAGGAATGCAGATCGATCTTCTGATTGACCGAGCGGACAGAGTTGTGAATGTCTGTGAGATCAAGTTCTGTAACGACAACTATATTGTTACCTCCGCATACGCCCGCAAGATAACGAATCGGATCGACCGGACCTCCGAGATGTTCAAACACAAGCGCAGCATAGCAAGCGTGCTGATCACCACCTATGGACTCAAAAAAAACGAATATTCAAGCCGCTTCCAGAAAGTACTCACACTTAAAGACTTGTTCGGGTAGATTCTTTGGGAACAGAAGAATGAAATAAAGGGCCGCAGAGGAACAATCCCGTGCGACCCTTTGTCGTATTAAGTAAAATTAGATATTATTCAACTTTTCTTGCACCGTCGCTGATCACTACGTCGTAGAACTTAGGATCGTGACCGAACCTGGCAGGGAACTGCTCCTTGACCGCGGCGACGAACGCGTCGTAGAGCTCATCCTTCACGAGGTTGATCGTACAGCCTCCGAAGCCTCCGCCCATCACGCGGGAACCTGTCACCTCACACTTACGGGCAAGCTTGTTGAGGAAATCGAGTTCCTCGCAGCTGACCTCGTAGAGTTTGCTCAATCCGAAATGAGTCTGGTACATCATCTCGCCGACGATCTCGTAGTCACCTCTTTCAAGGGCGTCGCACACGTCAAGGACTCTCTGAACCTCTCCGATGACATATTCAGCCCTGAGAAAATCCTCCGCAGGAATCTCCTCACGAACCTCCTCAAGCCAAACTCTCTTGGCGTCGCTGAGGAACTCCACTTCCGGATGATTCTTCCTGATGGCCCTTGCGGCGTTCTCGCAGGACTCCCTCCTCTTGTTATACGCCGAAGAGGCCAGCTCATGTTTCACGCAAGAGTCAACAAGAACCAGTTTGTAGCCCTTCGGATCGAACGGAAAGTACTTGTACTCCAATGTCTTGCAATTAAGACGGATAAGGCTGCCCTTTTTTCCGAAAATAGATGCGAACTGATCCATGATTCCGCATTTCACGCCACAGTAGTTATGCTCGGTTGACTGACCGATCTTGGCAAGGTCAAACTTGTCGATCTTGTTGTCGAACAGGTAGTTGATGGCATAAGCGAATGTACTCTCAAGAGCGGCGGATGAGGAAAGTCCGGCTCCCAGAGGAACGTCACCGGCGAAGACTGTGTCAAAGCCCTCTACCTTTCCGCCACGCTTCACGGTTTCCCTGCACACTCCGAAGATGTATCTGGCCCACTGCTGCTTAGGCTTGTCCTCCTCATTGAGTCCAAACTCAACATATTCATCATAGTCAAGCGAGAAAGCCTTTACTTTCTGCGTTCCGTTCAACTTGACCTCAGCCATGATTCCGCGATCAATGGCTCCAGGGAAAACGTAACCACCGTTGTAGTCAGTGTGCTCACCGATAAGATTGATGCGGCCAGCCGAAGCGAACACTTCGCCTTCAGCGCCGAAGAGAGTCTTGAATTTCTCTCTGATTCTGGTTTTCATTTCCATATTATGTGATTTTTTAAGTTTTGTTCGTTTAATGAAATCCTTTCGACCACAACGACCGAGACGGCTTCCAATGAGACAAATTTAACACTTTTTATTGATTATCTACCGAATCCTCACAACAATCGGACAATGATCACTCACTCCCCCTATGTAGCGTGGTCCAGAGTACGTCCGGAGCGGTTTTTCCCCAGAATGAGCATTGTCCCGCGTCATCAGGAAAGGAATCCTCAGGACCCGCATTTCGGGAATATGCCCGTTCACGGCAATGTTCTCCGAGACAAAGAACATGTCAATCATCTCCCATTTACCTGAATATCTTATCGTTCCCTCACCTCTTTCCGCCAACGGAGCCGCAATGTTCAACAAAGGATAAGGCTGTCCGTCAGTCAATATCCCGAAAGCCGGATTCTCGGGAGTGTCGTTGAAGTCACCCATAGCGACTATATTCCTTAACCCCGCATTTTGAAGCGAGTCTGTGACCTCACGTAACCTCCTCAATGCCACCGCCCTTCTGTCACTGGTCTTGCCTCCGTACTTGGATGGATGATGGTTGACAAGGAATGCTATGCTGTCCCCGTCCGGCTTCCGGAATTTTGTCAAAAGAATATCTCTGGTTCTCAACGGTGGATGCTTTCCTCCATCGACCCTCAACGGGACAGCGTCCAGCAACTCAAGTCTGGAAGACCGGTACAACAACGCCACATCGATTCCACGCGGATCAGGAGAGTCATAGTGAACGATTTTGTAGTCAGCCTTGTAAAGAGGGGTGTCCTCCAGAAGTCTTTCGAGGACAAAGCGGTTCTCCACCTCGGCTATTCCTATAACGTCAGGCAGTACTCCTTCGTTGTCTTTAACCCAAAAGATTGACTTCGCGATCGCATTGCATTTCACCATGAATCTACGCTTGGTCCAATGTTTTTTCCCGAAAGAAGTGAACTCCGCTTCGGACTCGCTTCCGTTAAGGCTGTCCCTGCGCCAATCGAAGAGATTCTCCAGATTCCAGAACATGACAAGCGTCTGATCTTCTCCTCCGGCCGCATTTGAAATACTTAAACATATCTGAACCTTATGAGCAACGATGGCGGCCGGAAAGAGAAGAAAGAAAAACAATATGATGAGCGTTCTTTTCATTCCACCGGCAAATATGCGGTACAAAAACGTAAAAAACGAAAAGAAACAGAAATACTTCCATAAGAAACGTAAAAACCACCTTCTTTACCTCCCCAGACTGTCTTAAAAGTCTCGGCGAGAGTTGTAAAGTCTGTACCCCACTACGGGGGCGACAACGAATTCTCAATCCTCGGAGGTGGTAATTATACTTTTAAGACAGTCTCCCCAAAAAACAATCTTCCAAACAAGGCAAAGGATCTGTTCCTGCTTACGAACAAGCCGGCGATGTACGTCTGCAACATGGACGATGCCTACCGCCCGCTTGGACTCCAGACATTCTTCACCGCCGGATCAGACGAGTGCAGCACCTGGATCATCCACAAGGGTGACAAAGCCCGAAGGCAGCAAGGAGTCTTCCACAAAATGACGATCTACATATTTCTCAACCTTGGTGACAAAGCCCGAAAGCAGCAAGGAGTCTTCCACACAGACTTCGAAAAAGGCTTCTTCAGAGCCGAGGTCATCAAGTACAACGACTTCGCCTGCGTCACCCTCGGCAGCGAAAGCGCCGTCAGAGCCGCCGGCAAACTAGCCACCGAAGGCAAGGAATATGTAGTCCAGGACGGTGACATAATGCACTTCCTGTTCAACGTGTTGTGGGTTGTGTTTAGAGTGAGTCCATGGCACCTAAAGCTATATTAATCAATGATTTAAGCAAGTATCTGGTGCGGAAATCCGCACCAGATACTTGCTTTATGCATTGAGAATCAGTCTGTTGCAAGCCACGCGGCGGGATCTACCCCTACCCCCATCCCATCCATCAAAAGACATAACCGATCCTCAGATTAAGATTCCGGTTCGCGCGGTCCTCGAACAGATACCCCAAGGATATTCTAAAATGCCTCCATAGCTCGACACCGATCCTTGGCATCACGCAAATTGGATAGTCTTGCTCTCCCGGCTCTGTATAAATATTGTACCCCTCATGCTTTATGTTCTCAGTCATGTCAAAATAGCCCAAGCCTAAACCAGCGCCGGCGAACACCTTCATTGAGTGCTGTCTGTAAAAAGCATAGTCGGACAGAAGAAAAATATTCTTGGAAATAAAATCGCAGACCTCACCATTATTAGTCTTCCGGCTAAAAATCTGCACACTTCCTCCAAGCCCTATTTCCAATGGAATATTCTTGAAATTATACCTGATCTCGGCATAAGGCATCAGCCCTGCACCCACCTTGTCAAAAAACAGTTTGTCAAAAGACTGAATTCCTCCTATGCCCAATTCAAAAGACAACATCCGGTTCCGCCCAACTTGGCACATCCCCATAGAATGGAACAGTAGGAACACCAATAAAATCACTGCACTCTTTTTCATTATTCTATTATTAACTCAACTTTCGCAAGTAGGCAATCACCTGCTGTCAAATACATTATCCCACGGTGGAGGTGATTGCCCACCCACATCATTTCGCGTTACCCACCCTTTCTAAATCCCTCCCCCTCGGTGGAGGGGATGCGCCTTGCGCACCCCTATCTTGTCATCATGCCTCACAGCAGTTCTAACGTCCCCTGACACTAATTTGGTATTAGGCAATTTATATGTCGTTTTGGCTATCGACTTTACCTAAGTAGCCCAAGATGAAGATAAATTCAAGGCATCGAAAGATGCACCAGCTGATAAGTCCTTATAAAAAATCACACTCAACTTCGAATCGTTTTTTGTTTTGCTTCCTCCAGCCAAATATACTGTTTATTATATTACAGTCACAAACTTACATGAAAATCTGCGATTTTTACGCCCGTCCCATAAGAAAGAAACATTTTTCAGAGGGAAATTAGTACTGATGCGTTAAGAATTATCAAATAAAGTAAGAAGTTGTTTTGATTTGTTTGAAGATTTTTCGCATCAAAGAACATTTCAAACAAGTCAAAACAACTTCTTAGTAAGCGTTTAAAAATAAATTGGTAAAGATTTGGCGGTATTTTCGAGGATAGATGTCTTTTGGAAGAAGGAGTGTACCGGTGGCACATGGCCGATGAGAAAAAACAGCCAGGCCGAAAAGACAATCAAAGATTACCAACTAATTTATTAACGCTTACTTATCAGCAGTACTGAATCCGGCTAATTATAGCTATATTTGTAGATTATGGGAAAGGATGTCGTCAAAAAAGGGGCGCGGCGCTGGCTCCGCCCGGCACTCTGGACAATCTTCGGCGTCTGGGCGGTGATCATCATCGTCCTGCAGATCGCATTGAACTCCAAGGTACTGACGAGAGTCGTCAACGATGTGGCCAAGGAATATGTCGACGGGGACGTCACGTTCACCGGCATCAAGGCTTCCATGTTCAAGAGCTTCCCTAACCTCAACGTCACTATCGACAACTTCTCCATCACCTACCCCCACGACAGGTTCGCCGCGTTCGACTCACTGGACGTTCCGGGAGGCTACCTCCTGAAATCAGGGCGCGGAGAGGGAGCCGACACCCTGGCACATTTCAGAAAGTTCTCCGTCTCGGTCAACTACCTTGCCGCTGCGACAGGCAGGTTCAGGATCCGCCACGCCATTCTTGATCATCCAAGAATATTCGCCCACCAGTACGACTCCACCACGGCGAACTGGAACATGTTCGGCGACGGTTCCGTGAAAGAGGACGGCGACACCATCGCCTCCACGCTGCTGCCGGTCTCGGTGGGCAAGGTCAGCCTCGGCGGACGGCCATTCATAGTCTACACGAACCCCTCCGACACCATATTCGGATGCATATTCCTAAAGCAGCTCACCGCGAAGGGGCGTTATGACGCTAAGAGGAACAAGATCGAGGGGGTGAGCCTTGAGATGGACTCGCTGTTCGTGGCGGGGCGGCTTCCTGCGGACACGGTAGCCCTTGGGGTAGAGCGGCTCGGGATCAAGGAACGCGCCGGCCACTTCGATGTCAACCTCTCTTCGAGGCTGTTCCTCGGCATGGAATCATCCGGCAGGATGTCGATTCCGGTCGAGATCGAAGGCGACATATTCCCGGAACTTGGGAAAAAGTGCGTGACGGTCGGGAATATGACCGCGCGGGTAGCCACCGTCGGGCTTTCGGCCAACGGGAAGGCGGACTTCTCAGGTAAGGATATTCACATCAATGGATCTGTGGCGACGGAAAACGCCTCCATCAATGAGATAACCGGGTATTTCGGAGACAACTTCCCTATTCTTAAGAAGTTGCGCACCGATGCAACGCTCTCCGTCAATGCATTCTGCGACGGCAGTTATGACAAGAGTACCGGCAGCCTCCCTCCTCTTTCGGTGAGGATCCAGGTTCCGGATTCCAGGATCGGCTGGGAGGGCATTTCCGGCGACGGACGTTTCGACCTTGACATCACGGCCACGAGCCAAGACGGAAAACTCACCGCCGAGGTGCCGGATTTCTGCTTCAGCGTCAACGGGATGAAGGTGATGATGAGCGGGACAGCCGACGACCTTCTTGGCGCGGATCCGAAGTTCGACATCAGCAGCGACATCCACATCGTCCTGGACTCGCTGGCCTGCTACCTTCCTGACAGCCTCGGGGTTTCTGTCCACGGCGACCTTGAAGGAATAATCGAGGGTGACTTCCGCCTGTCCCAACTGGATGCGTTCAATTTCTCCGGGATCGGGCTTGAGGGGCTTCTGGAGAGCAACGGCATCCGGATCAGCATTCCGAAAGACACCCTGTTCGCCTACTTAGGCCACACGGACATCAGCCTCGGAGCCTTCAACCACGAGGATGACCACGACGGACACGGCGGTAGCGGCCACAGGCACTCGGGACTTTCCGTGGCGATCGACAGCATGCTGACTGAATATGGCGCCTCGACGTTCATACGGGGTACCGGTCTGACTCTTTCGGCACACAACACCAAGGAGAGGATGTCCGCTGATCCGAAGCGCCACCCAATCCACGGCCATCTTGACATCGCTTCCATCGGAATGATGGACATAGACTCCT
Organism: uncultured Alistipes sp.; assembly: GCA_900544195.1. GTDB lineage: Bacteria > Bacteroidota > Bacteroidia > Bacteroidales > UBA932 > Cryptobacteroides. The sequence goes on from UQUJ01000017.1 coordinate 46,937, forward strand.
GTTTCGTAGGAGCCATCGGCTCTGTCAACACATTCAAACTGAGCCTTAAGCAGACAGGAACGCATAGCGTGCCGTTCATCAGCCTGTCCAGCAGGAACAAGAATATAACTCTCCGCGAAGGAGTCACCAGGTTCTCCGGACAGGATGCGAGGCTGTCGGTCGAAGCGCATCCGAACTCCGCGGAGAGACAGCTTCGCAGGAAACACCTGCTGGACTCCCTGCAAAGGATCTACCCTGGAGTGAAACGCGACTCTCTGCTCAGGAAAGTGTTCGGGAAATATGCGTCCGGAACCACCTTGCCGGACTATCTTTCCGAAAAGGATTTCGAGAAGAGCGACATCAGGATCCAACTTGGTGAATCCTTTGCGAACTACATCAGAGACTGGGACATCACAGGGAACATCGACCTAGCCGAAGGTCTTGTCATCACCCCGTACTATCCACTCGACAACAGGATAACAGGATTCAGCGGGAAGTTCTCCAACAACACGATCGACCTCAACAGACTATCGTTCAAATCCGGGGTGTCGGACATCTCCGCCACCGGCCATCTTACCGGTCTCAAGAGGTTTCTTGTCTCCGGCAAGGGCAGGCTCAACCTGGATCTGGGCATAACCTCCGACGAGATCGACATGAACGAGATCCTCATCGCGCTCAACGCCGGAAAGAAATTCACGCCTATAGGCCACAACGCGGCTCTCTCCGGAGTTGATGACAACGCCTACCTCAACACCGTCAAAGAGATGACAGCCGCGGACACGACCGCCTCCACCTCGCTGGTCGTGCTGCCGTCCAACCTCAACGCCAAGATCTCGCTGAGTGCCAACAAGATAAGATACTCAAACCTGGAGACATCCTGGGTGGCCTCGGACATCGTGATGAAAGAGCGCTGCCTTCAGGCGACGAACACCCTCGCGACGACGAACATGGGCGACGTGTACCTCGAAGGTTTCTATTCGACCCGCACCAAGAAAGACCTCAAGGCCGGCTTCGACCTCACCTTGTCCGGCATCACAGCCGAGAAGGTTATCCAGCTGTTCCCGGCAGTGGACAGCATCGTGCCTATGCTCAAGGCTTTCAGGGGACTGCTCGACTGCGAGATCGCCGCGACAAGCTCGATCGACACATCCATGAACATTGTGCTGCCGACCCTGAGCGGCATAGTGAAAATTGACGGCAAGAACCTGTCCCTGACCGACAGTGACGAACTCAACAAGCTCCGCAGATCCCTGAGGTTCAAGGACAAGGACTCCAGCTTCATAAAATCCCTGTCAATCCGCGGCATTATCAAGGAGAACCACATGGAGATCTTCCCGTTCCTGCTGAACATCGACCGCTACTCGATCGCGGCCAGCGGCCTTCAGGGTTTCGACCAGCGGTTCAAGTACCACCTTTCCGCCCTGAAGTCGCCGATTCCGTTCAAGTTCGGCATCAACGTGAACGGCACCTTCGACAATTGGAAGTGGAAACTCGGCAAGACAAAGTACAAGAGCCGCAACATCCCTCTTTTCAATGATCAGGTCAACAGCCTGACGCTAAACCTGACCTCCGCCATCCACAACATATTCGAGAAGGGCGTGGAGCAGGCTCTGAAGCAGAACGAGCTGTCGCAGAAGGCGATAGAGAACAAAAAGAAGGAACTTGACTATTCCGCCTCCCTGACGGAAGACCTCTCCGCCGACGAAAAGAAAACCCTCAAAGCCCTTGAGACCGTCACCGGCGCCGGTAACATCGGTGACAACGGTGCCGGCTCACATCTTCCGCACGCTGAACCAGCCGGAACGAACGATGCGGCAGGGCGCGACGGGCAGAAAAATAATATTTGAATATTAACAGATTTCAACTATCTTTGCAAACCTTTCGGACTCGGAGCAAAGGCAGCTTCCAATCGCCCAACCTCCCCGCGGAATCCCTATCATCATCTAGATTCCCCCGCCGAAAGGCCTTGCGGGTGTGTTGAAATTGGTAGACAAGCCAGACTTAGGATCTGGTGCGCAAGCGTATGGGTTCGAGTCCCTTCACCCGCACAAGGGGACAGCTTCGGATGAGGCTGCCCTTTTTTCATTTCCATAACCTACTGAAAATCCATCCAATAAATCAAAAACAGAGTTCCTGTTTTCGGTTCGATAACCACGCTTTTCCTTGTCCCAAAATATTCCATTCGGATAAACAAGATATTCGATTTTCCGCTTGGTCTCATAGTTTCCGTCTCTCCACAAACTTCTTAAATCTGAAGCCTTTGCGATTATCAAAGGGATGACTTTCTCAAAGTTCGATAAATTATTCCCGACATTTTCCAAGTTCAGCAGGATTTCATCCCTACGCTCATTGAAATCTTTCATTATCTCGGAATAGTCCTCATTAGACACCTCACCTATGGCGTGGCGTGTCTTGACTGTCTTAAGGTTCTTTTCAAGTTGAGACAACTGTTTCTTGTACTGGCTCCGGTTTTCCTCTTGCTCTTTTGAAACACCCTCGAATGATTCTTTCAACAAGTCTGAAAAGTTCATCAACATATTCTTTGATAGGTCATACCCAGGCAACAAATCTTCATATTTGTTGTGCATCTCCGTTGCAGATACGTTTGTCTTACACCCTATCTTATTGCATTTATAGTAGTAATAAACCCTATCATTCTTGCGCCTTGAATAAGCCGTGAATGGCGCTTCATCCTCTCCACAAAGCACGTATTTGACCAACGGGCATTCTTCGTTATGCTTTTTGTGAGTATATTTCCCAGTCTTGCCCGACAATATCTCTTGAACCCTTAAAAAGTTAGGATATGACACCGCCGGTTCTATCTGTCCATCCACCATTTCATAGTTTATCAGTTTATGCGTAATCTTCCCGGCATAGAATGGATTGACCAAAATCTTATGTAATTCCTGCTTTGAAATTTCCAATCCCATCATAGACAATTTGGACAAAATCTCAGAATTAGACATTCCTCCCAGTTTCCATTTGAACGCCTTTATAAGGAGTTTTCCATCATCATTCAGGTAACACCAAGTATTACGGCTCTTCCCCTCTTTGCGATAGCCTAACGGGGCTTTTTCACACCAAGCCCCACTCCTAAGACAACCTTGGCGACCACCGACAAACTTATCCGTGCGATTCTGATTGTCCCACTGTGCCATTGAAAGCATCTGTTGAGCCATCATCATACCCTCTTTCGTCCTTGTGTCAGTACCATACTTCACGGCAATCACAATGATACCCAAAGTACGCATATCCTCCAACATCTTTGTAGCCTGCCATACGATTCTTGAAAAGCGGTCGAATTCCGAAATCAAGACCGTAGAGACCTCCGTATGCTTCTTTACATAGGCAGTCATCTCAGTCACCAATTTTCCCGGTGTCTTTGCACTTTCGTGCTGGCCTCCGAAATATTTTGTCACCGCCAAATTATGCGTCTTCGCATATTCCTCACACAATTCCTTTTGAGTGTCAAGGCTACCTCCGTTATCCTCTTGGTACTTGCTTGACACCCTTGTCCAAATTATGCAACGGTTACCTTTTCTTATGTTACTGTAATCTATCATTGTTCTCTTGATTATTCATTATTTCAATCGTGGTTATCTCAAATAAGTCTTTCACATAGTTTATAACCATCATCCTGTCGTTGAGGCTTTCAATCCCCATCTTATCCAAGAAAGCCTCGTAATCCTTTTTCATCACAGAGCGGATTTTTCTCTCTTATTAGGCTGTTCGGCACTCGGAATCATCCCGACCACGAGTTCTTGTACGCCAAGGACGCTTTTATCCTTTATTTCACATTAATCATTTATATCATATCCCACGGAAAATTTTTATGCCTTTCGGCTTATTTTTCATTCCAGATCAGCATTGTGAACCAATATAAAAATACAAAAAAAGGCATCAAATCACAAACATACTTCTAAGCCTCCGCAATGTATTCACGCTTGTTCCCGTCAAAGAATATATGTTCCGTAGGCTGATGCCTTTCCTCAACAATGAAATTTCCTTTTGATACTGCGCCTTATATTCGTCAAAGCTTTTCCTATATTCACTAGGCCTTCCCATCTTTATTCCCTCTCTACGACACTTGGCAATATATTGATCACGGCCAGATGCCATCCGCTCCTTGATGGTCAAACGTTCCATTGAAGCGACCTCCAACAGAATGGTGCAAATCAAACTCGTTACCGGGTTAACCTTGCCATCTGCCGTAAGGGTTTCCAAATTGTAATTCTTGACGTAGAGACTGACCTTGTTATCGTTGAGGATTTGGATTACTTTCAAGGCTTCAAGAGTGTTCCTGCCAAGACGGCTGATTTCAAGGCAAACGACCCTTTTGACCTCGTTAGCCCTCACATATTCCACAAGAGACATAATCTCTTCTCTGTCCTCGATGCTGACCGCTCCCGACACTTTGTTAGAGAACTCTCTCACGACCTCCCAACCCATCTTGTTGCAGTAGTCTCTAAGTTCCACCAACTGCCTTTCGTACTCTTGCTTGTCAGTGCTGACACGTGCCAAAATCACAACCTTATCCATATCTTAAATCACAATATATCAAAACAGTTATAGCCTTTGTTATATTCCCCATTC
>UQUJ01000018.1 GCA_900544195.1 uncultured Alistipes sp.
AGACCTTGCCTTTGGCGGGGGTGATGAGAATGTCCGGCTCGACATTGCTGAGGGTGGATTTCACCAGCTCGTCGAAGCCGTTGTAGATTGAAAGGATGATGATCAGGGCAGCCGTCCCTATAGCCATACCGACGGCACTGATCGCGGAGATTATGTTGATCACGTTGTGTGACTTCTTCGCGAACAGGTACCGTCGGGCTATGAAAAGGGGCAGGTGCATAACCACCTCTGTTATTCAGGCTTGTAGGAGTCCTTCAGGGCTGTCGTCTTGTTGAATATCACCTTGTCGGCGGTGCTGTCCGGATCCTTGTAGTAGTAGCCGGTGCGCTCGAACTGGACGGCGATTCCGGAGTTGTCCTCAAGAAGGGCCGGCTCGGCGTAACCTTTAGCTATTGTGAGTGACTCCGGGTTGAGGAAGTCCTTGTAGTCCTTGTCCTCAGGGATGGAGTTCATGTCCTCCTTGACGAAGAGACGGTCGTAGTTGCGGATCTCGATCTCTTTGGCATATTCAGTTGAAACCCAATGGATCGTGCCTTTGACAGAGCGCCATTCGCCTCCTCCCGGCTTCGTGGTAGGGTCGTAGGTGCACTTGAGCTCGACAACATTGCCCTCGGCATCCTTGACAACCTCCTCGCACTTGATGATGTAGGTGTATTTCAGACGAACCTCTCCGTCTGGTTTGAGGCGGAAGAACTTCTTCGGAGCGTCCTCCATAAAGTCGTCGCGCTCGATGTAGAATTCTCCCGTGAACGGAACCTTGCGGGTGGCTCCCTCCGGCTCGGCAGGGTTGAGAGGGCAGTCGAACCACTCCACCTTGCCCGGCTCCCAGTTGGTGAGGGTGACCTTCAAAGGTTTCTGAACGACCATATACCTGTTGGCCCTTGCGTTAAGATCCTGGCGCACACACCATTCCAGAAGCTGGATGTCCATCATCTGGTCACGCTTGGAGACTCCGATCTTCTCGCAGAACATCTTGAGGGCCTCGGCGGTGTAGCCACGGCGGCGAACTCCGCAGAGAGTAGGCATACGTGGATCGTCCCATCCGGAGACAAGGCCTTTCTGGACGAGTTCCAGAAGCTTTCTCTTGCTCATCAGGGTGTACGTCAGGTTCAGTCTGGCGAACTCGTACTGATGGCTCGGCCAGATCTCAAGGGTCTTGATGAACCAGTCGTAAAGAGGTCTGTGCACATCGAACTCAAGTGTGCAGATCGAGTGGGTGATGTGTTCTATGGAGTCGCACTGGCCATGGGTGAAGTCGTACATCGGGTAGATGCACCACTTGTCACCCGTGCGGTGGTGCGAAGCGTGCTTGATGCGGTAAAGAATAGGGTCGCGGAACATCATGTTCGGGGAGGCCATGTCGATCTTCGCGCGGAGAACCTTCTCTCCGTCGGCGTATTTGCCGGCCTTCATGTCCCTGAACAGACGGAGGTTCTCCTCCACGGAGCGGTTCCTGTAAGGACTCTCGGTTCCCGGCTTGTCCACGGTGCCGCGTCCCTTGCTGATCTCCTCCTGGGTCTGGTCGTCCACGTAGGCCTGACCGCGCTCGATCATCTGCTCGGCCCAGGCGTAAAGCTGGTCGAAATAGTCGGAAGCGTAAAGTTCCTTGTCCCACTGGAAGCCGAGCCACTGGATGTCCTCCTTGATCGAATCTACATATTCGGTGTCCTCTTTTGTAGGATTGGTGTCGTCGAAGCGCAGGTTGGTCTTTCCGCCGTACTTCCTGGCGAGACCGAAGTTGATGCAGATGCTCTTCGCGTGTCCGAGATGGAGGTACCCGTTGGGTTCCGGAGGGAAACGTGTCATCACGCTCTTAACTCTTCCGGATTTCAGGTCATCCTCTATGATCTCCTCAAGAAAGTTGAGTCTTTTCGGCTCCTCGGCCGTTGGATTTTTCGCTTCTTCCATTGTTCTGTCAGTATTAAACTCACAAACTTACATAAAAATCTGCGATTTTTACGCCCGTCACATAAGAAAGAAACAGTTTTTTAGAGGAAATACAAAAATATTCCGCTGATTCTCCATTATGGCTGAACTTCTTTCTTTTTGCGATCCATGGGACTGGCTGTTTTTGCGTGGCAGATAACTGCTTGATAATTAGCGTGATCGTAAATCACATGGTGCGAAATCACGTACCAGGTGATCGTTCTGTTGCTTGATAATCAATGTGTTGGGTGCCACGGACCCACCGCCCACCCCCATCACACACCTACCGCCCACACCACCGCCCACACTACCGCCCACACTGCCGCCGTTCGAGAACCTCAAGGCACATGCGGCCGTTGTGGTATGGGCATTTCCAGAAGCCGGCACGGTCATCGGTGGTGTTCGGGGTGAAATACTTTTTATATTTCTCCGCGTCCGGAATGCAATGCCTGGATGATTCTATATTTCCGGACTTCATGTTAGAAATAGCGCATGAAAGGCTGTAGTATGCGTAGTGGCGATATTTCCCGGACGTTAATGCATATTTTCTTGCGGTTTCCCAAGCGTCAACAGCCTCTTGGGTTCTCCATACCTTATGATATATAGTTCCTTTCATGGCAAATAGCAGGCTAAGAATATTGGCATCTATATTTAAAGTGTCAATACTCTCCGCTTTTGAAATACATAGCAAGGCTTTGTCTAAATCCCCAGCATTCTCATATATTCTGGCTTCATAATAATGACAAGTAAATCTCGTGTTGCGATCCCCATGCCTCTCATAATACTTTACAGCTGGGGCGATTATGCTATCGCTGGTGATATCTATAAAGTTTTTATCCAAAGCTATGGAATATAATAACGCATACCTAGCTTTCTGTTTCTCTGTGGTTAATTCACGTGTGTTTACTGATTTCAGTATTTTCAATGACAATTCAGGATTATCTTCCATATTCAGTTCTGAAGAAGCCAGATATGCCTCCATATCACCGCGTCCGCAAGATACAATAACAGAACAACACAGCATAATGAACAACAATCGTCTCATACGTGAAGTATATTAAGTGTTTGGTGCTTTAAGTAATATGTGCAAAAGTAATCAAATCTGGCAGGAAAGCACAGTGTCAACCTAATATTCTTGTGTTTCTTGCTTTTGTCAGAAGAATAATGTGTACCTTATCGTAGGGAATGCGGTGAAGACGGAGGTCAGCCTGAGTCCGTAGCCGTCGTAGGATGACTCCTCGATTTCGGCGTACATCGGATTTTTCTTCCGTAAACATTGTAGCAACCGAAGCTCACCGCGGCCCTTTGCTCCAGGGAATTGTAAACCTTGTCGGTCACCGCATACACTTGGCAGCGCAGGCCGGCGTTCACGTTAAGCCACCGGGCCAGCCTTGTCTCCGCGTTTATCTTGTTTCCGAAGTCAAGTATGTTGGACACGTTGTCATTCTTCTCGGACCAGGTGTCCGGTCCTACGGACGTCTCGTGTCTATGATGGATGTCGCAGACTCCGTCGTCGAATTTGAGGCGCGTCCTTAATATTCTTGAAATTACGGCAGGTATGGTTGCTGTAACCTACTGAATGTCCGGGTATTGGCGGGCGAAGGTGGCGAAGGCTCCGTAGAGGGCGGCCTCCTCGATGTGGGCGACGGGGGAGATGCGATTTATTGAAGCCACGCCCGCAAGTCCCTCTTTCAGAGCCTTTTCCATGAATATGTACGAGCGGGAGATCTGACCTCCAAGAAGAAGACACTCCGTGCCGATCTCGGAAAGGATCGGGCTTACGGCCTGAGCGAGGAGGGTCGCGACATGTGAGAACGTTGCCAGTGCGGCTGCTTCCCCGGCTCCGGCGCGGACGCCTATCTCCTTGACTGTCAGCCAGGGCTCTTCCTTGCCGCTCAATTCACGGTAAGCTTTGAGAAATCCACGTTTGGAGACATAATCCTCAAGGACACCATCCATGTAGGGCATCTTGTAGATGCTTCTGGCCGGAGACGCCGTGGAAGAGTACTGGATCTTGCCGTCGATGCTGAACGCGAATCCCAGCCCTGTGCCTAAGGTGATGACGCAGACATTCTTGTAGCCGGTGCCGGCTCCATGGAACATCTCGCCTGAAAGCTGGGCGTTCACGTCGTGCACGAAACTGACCTTGAAATCCTTTCCGGCGATTCCTTTGAACCATTCTTTCATATCCATCCCGTAGATGTCCGCGAATTTGTGTGTCATCAGCGGAACCCCGGCATTGTAGTCAAAGGGGCCGGGAAATGTCACCGCCAGTCCGACCGCGCTCATTCCCAGTTCCTTTGATTTCATGATTCCTTCACGAAGAGATTTCTCCAGGGACTCAAGTATTTCCTTGCGGCTTCCGTCTGAACGGATCGGTACCTGCCAGGTGAGCCCGTCGGCAAACTCTCCCGTCGAGTCAGCGAGCCCGCCCTTGACGAAAGTCCCGCCGACATCCAGAAGCACAACAGATTTATCTGTCATTTCCGTAAACGTTTTTTCATTATTCGCACGTTGACATGTTCAATGTGCGGTTCACAGGCCACGCGCAGACTTATGTTCACCGGTATGACCATGATTTCTCTTTTCCCGGTAGTGACGTAAGTGTGTTGTGGTGTGGTGCAAATGTAGCCCTCTATTTTCTTAAGTCAAAATATTTTTTTAAATTTGTAACCATACCAGACTTGACCACGGTCTGGATGTTTTTTGTATGCCGATAGTATTAAGCCTCGATAACTCTTCGCCTGTTCCGGTCTATAAGCAGCTTATGGACCAGATTGAATCCGGAATCAATGGCGGCGCTTTCCACAGCGGTGAGTTGCTCCCCTCGATGAATGAGCTTTCCGCCATGCTGGACATTTCGAAGGAGACCGTCAAGAAAGCCTATTTCCATCTCCGGGACAAGGGGGTGATATATTCCACGCAGGGAAAGGGTTACTACATCGCGGACAGGAACAGTAACCGGCAGATGCGTGTGCTCCTCCTTTTCGACAAGTTCAGCAGCACCAAGCAGATGCTTTACAACTCTTTCCACGACACGATCGGCGGCAAGGCGGACATCACCATCTACCTGCACAACCAGCAGATCAATCTTCTTGAATATTATATCGACGAGAATCTGGGCAAGTTCGACTACTATGTCATCACCCCGCATTTCCCTTTGGATCCCGAGACCCAGAAACGTGTCCTGAAGGCGTTGAGGAGGATCCCCAACCGCAAGCTCATAATCATGGACAACTATCTGCCTGAGCTCCCGGGTAACTATGGGGCTGTCTATCAGGATTTTGAGAACGATGCTTACTATGGTCTCGCGATGGGTGTCAAGAAACTGAAGAAGGTTCCTAAGCTGAATGTTGTCATCGAGCTTTCCAGTCTGTACCACACCATGATCTCCAAGGCCGTGTCCCGTTTCTGCGAAGAGAACGAGATACCTTACGAGTTCTACACCCAGGTCACACCTCAGATAGTGAAGCCTAAGGAGGTCTATCTGATTCTGCACGGTCAGTTCGACATGGAACTCATCAAGCTGGCCAGAGCCGCCAAGTCGCAGAAACTCAAGCCGGGGCGGGACTTCGGAATCATCTCTTACAACGAGTCTCCGATGAGTGAGATCGTGCTTGACGGCCTGACCACAATCTCGGTTGACTTCGTGCAGATGGGGCGTCTTGCGGCCGAGATGATTCTGGACGGGAAACTCTTCAAGCAGAAGTGCGATTTCCGGATGATTCATCGCAACTCTTTCTGACAGAAATATTCAGCTGGTTCTTTCTGAGAACCGGCCTTCCTTCCGGCTCAACATTTCTTAAAAATTTTTGAAGAACCGGAAATTGTTGATATATTTGCATTGTGGATACCACACCACAACACACATAACATCGTACGAAAATTAACGAATAAAGAAAGAGATATGAAGAAGTTGTTTTTAACCACAGCCTTGATTCTTGTGACTGTGATGTCTGTTTCCGCTCAAAAGAAGCCGTATTCTGTGACGTGGAGGAATTTCAACATTTATGCCACCAGATTGCCGGAGGCGGGAAAACTTGTGACCAAACCGGCGGACGGTTCAGGGGATTCCAGATGGTCCATCGGCTGCGAGACCCTTGACAGGGACTACGCTGATTTCAGCCAGTTCAGGAAGTACGTCGGACCTCTCGGAGTCGGCTACGCCAGAATCCAGAGCGGCTGGGCCAAATGCGAGCAGGAGAAGGGCAAGTACGATTTCGCATGGCTGGACGAGATTGTGGACGGGTTGAACTCACAGGGAGTCCGCCCATGGATGTGCCTTTGCTACGGCAATCCTCTTTACGGAGCTGACTGGAATCTCGGCTCCGGTATCTTCACGACAGACGAGGTGATGAAGCCTTGGCTGAAATACGTCCGTGAGACGGTCAAGCACTACGGTGACCGCGTCGCCATGTGGGAGATCTGGAACGAGCCGAACCTCGGGGGCAAGAACAATCCGGAGGTCTATGCGGAGATGCTCATAGCCACCGCCGAGGAGATCAGAAAGGTCAACCGCAAGGCCGTGATCATCGGATTCGGCCTGTCAGGAGTGCCTACCGCATGGCCGAAGAAAGTCATGGACATCCTTAAGGACAGGAAGAAGACTGATCTGATCGACATGGTTTCTTTCCATCCGTATTATCCTAATCCTGACAACGCCACGACCGACATCCTTGCCCTTGACAGCCTGATGAAGTCATATTCCCCGAAAATCAAGCTTTTCCAGGGTGAGACCGGATGTCCTTCAATCCTTGAATATGGCCATGCGATGAACTACTACGAGTGGAGCGAGTACAAGCAGGCCAAGTGGGATCTGAGGCGCATGGCGAATGACTTCCGTCTGGAGATAATGTCAAACATATTCACTATGGTGGACTTACAGTATGAAAACATGCTTCAGTCGTTTGGACTCATCAGGATGAACCTCCGGAAGGAGGTTGTTTACAAGAGGCCTTCTTATTATGCGGTGCAGCATATGGTAAGCCTGCTGACTACGAAAGTTCATCCTTTCGACCTTGAGGTGGATCACAACGCCACAAGAGAGATTTCCGTTGTGGGAATAAAGGATGAGGCCGGGAAGACAGTGGGAGCCATGCTGTGGTACAGTGACCAGATGCCGACCGATGTCCTTGAGAAGGACAACGTGAGCATGACGATCAAAGGCCTTGACATGAAGGATCCTGTGTACGTGGAGCCGATCACCGGTAAGGTGCATGAAGTCAAGACCGTGATTCTCAGGGGCGGCCTGAGCGGCGGGAATGTCCGCCTGTCCGGCCTGCCGATGTGGGACAGCCCTGTTTTCCTGATGGAGCGTGAGAGTGTGAGCATGGAACGGGAATAGTGATCGTCCACATTGAATGATGAACACTAAGGAACATGAAAAAAATAAGTTGCTTCAGATTAAGAGAAGATTTTCGAGGATAGATCTTTTTTTGAAGAAGGAGTGTGCCGGTGGCACATGACTGATGAGAAAAGAGATCTAGACCGAAAAGATTCCTTAAGATGATGCAGGTTATTTTTTGAATGTTACTAAATACATTATAACTAATGAAGGATAATTACGGACAATCAATCCAACGCAGCCTGGGGTCAATCCTCCGGGTTGCTTTGGCTGTTCTGATGTGCCTGACCCTCGGTTCCTTGTCCGGAACGGGTTCCCAGGCCTCGGCTCAGAATCGATCCGCATCCAGGACCGTGAAGATCAAAGGATCTGTGATTGATGAGGATTCCAAACCGGTACCGGGTGTCGCTGTCCTTGTCAAGGGCCACCCTGAGTTCGGAGGTACTATGACGGACGAGAAAGGAGGATTTGTCTTCAACGTTCCGTCCGACGCCACGGTTCAGTTCTCTTGCATAGGTTACAAGCCGGTCGAGATGTCGGTCGCCAGGAATCTGGATTGGTTGATAACAATGGTTCATATTCAGCCCTTACAACAAGGAAGGGGGAGCCGGTCCGAAGGCGCAGGGAATCGTCTATCGCAAGAATCGTTTCACGATGTTGGATAGCCACCATTTCTGGCTGTCTCCGACTCCGGATGTGAAGAGCAAAGGGTGGGACGAGAGAAAGTACACCCGTGGAGCTTGCTGCGCCATATTCAAGGAAAACGCTACCGGCTTGCGTTTCTTCCTGATGATTAGTCACATGCCTTTGGGAAAGGAAGCCAACGCCAATGCCGCTCCGGTCATCCTTGAGAGGGCGAAGGAATATAACCCCGAGAGCCTTCCGTCGTTCTTTGTCGGCGACCTTAACACAAGGGAATGGACCAAGTCTTCGGAATTGTTCCGCACTTATTGGAACGACACTTTCCTGACCGTTCCGGCTGATGTCCGCAAAGGTTCCGTCGGGACTTTCAACAAGCGGGGGGAGAACGAGGATATGAACGCCGCCCCGAGGATAGACTACATCTATTATCGTGGGGAAGGGGTCAAGCCTCTTGGCTACACCTGCGACAACAGGCGGTACGAAGGGTACTATCCTTCAGATCATTGCCCGATCTACGCTGATTTTATTGTGACATTGCCTTTAGTCTCGACGGAAGGCCGGTAAATGTTTGGAAATGAGATTCACGCTTGGTACATATAACCTCAGGATGGAGCATCTTGACTCCGGACACGATAACTGCTGGGCGGTCAGGAAACCAAGGCTACTGGCATCCCTGCGGAGCACCGGGTTCGATGTGGCCGGTCTTCAGGAGGTCAACTCCAGGATGCAGCGGGACTTGACGGAAGAACTTGGGAATGAATATTCATTCTGGTTTTTCAGTCCATATTCACAGAACGGGGAAGGGGACAAGGCACACGGCATAATGTTCAAAAAATCACTTTTCGACATGCTTGAAAGGAGTTTTTTCTGGATCTCCGACACTCCGGATGTCTGTTCGCTGGCGGATGTGGGACCGAACGGAAACTATCGCCGTGGAGGGTGCTGCGCCGTGTTGAGGCATAAGGCTTCCGGAGAACGGTTGTTCCTGATGTGTACCCACGCATGCTTCAACAAGGCTCCAAACGCCAGGTACGCACTTTTGTACCGCCGCATGGAAGAACGCTTCAACACGGAACGCCTGCCTTCTTTTCTGGTCGGCGACATGAACGCAGCCCCTGACACTCCCGCTTCCGTCTCTTTCCGTGAATATTGGCGTGACGCTTTTGATCTCGCTCTTTCGCATGAAGGCCCCTCAGGTACCTATAACGCCTATAAATATCCCTCAGGCCGTGACCGCATAGATTTCATCTACTGTCGCGGCGAAGGTGTGGCTGTCGAATCCTACCGCTGTGACCCTTCGTTGTATTCCGGCAGGTTCGCTTCTGACCATTTTCCTGTCAGCGCTGTCGTCAGAATCGGATAGTGCCTTTTGGCAAGGTGTTTCACGGTCAGAGATTACGTGATTTTGCCGAGGAATCACTATCTTTGCGCCGGAAGCGGGATCCTGCTGTGATGAATCCCGGTCCGGGTGATTTTAATTTTTGAATATGATCAAGTCAATGACCGGTTACGGCAAGGCTGAGGCCGTCCTGGAGACAGGGAAACTCACCATCGAGATCAAGACGCTGAACGGCAAAAACTCTGACGCCAACATCAAGTCTTCGCTTCTTCCCAAAGACAAGGAACTGCTTGTGCGCAGGAAGATTACGGATTCCCTTGTACGTGGAACGATCGACTTTTACATCACATGGGAGCCGAAGGCCGGTGGAATGGCCAAGCAGATCAACAAGGAACTTCTTCGGGAATATTACGACCAGCTGATGGACTTCAGCGCCTCGCTTCCTGTTTTTGACTCTCTGTCTTTCAATCCTAACGAGATGCTCGCCTCCATCCTGCGTTTCCCTGACGTGATGGACAACTCCCGGCAGGACATCATCACCGAGGAGAACTGGCCGGTAGTGGAAAAGGCCATAGACGAGGCTATTGCCGCCGTCAATGACTATCGCGCGAAGGAGGGTGAGGCTCTCTACAGGGATGTCACCTCAAGGGTGCGGAACATCCTTGACCTTGAGAATCAGGTGGAGGGCTTCGAGAAGGAGAGGATCGACGCCGTGAGGGAGAAACTGATGAAGAATCTGGAGGCTCTCCAGCAGAAGGTGGATCCGTCCCGTTTTGAGCAGGAGATGATCTTCTACCTTGAGAAACTGGACATCAACGAGGAGAAAGTCCGTCTCCGCCAGCACTGCAAGTACTTCGTGGACACGATTGACGGTGAGGAATATCCCGGCCGCAAGCTTGGCTTCATCATCCAGGAGATGGGCCGCGAGATCAACACGACCGGCTCCAAAGCCAACCATTCCGGCATGCAGAAGGTCGTCGTCCGGATGAAGGATGAACTCGAGAAGATCCGCGAGCAGTCCCTGAACATCCTCTGATGGGATAATCATAGCGCGCGTGTCGCGCTCCCCACGGAGCCTTTCTCGTTACAGAATGTCGGGGTACTGGCGGGCGAAAGTGGCGAACGCTCCGTAGAGGGCGGCTTCCTTGATGTTGGCGACGGGTGAAAGGTGTTTCAAGGAGGCCACACCTGCAAGCCCCCGCCTTAAGGTGTCTTCCATGAATATGTAGGAGCGGGAAATCTGGCCTCCGACCAGTGTATTTGCCTGCGGAATAGACATCAGCTTTGGCCTGTTCCTGAACTTCGCGCCTTCTTCAGGCCGTGGCTGCCGTGGCTGCTCCAGGGGTGATGGGCGGGGTGCTGATGGCCTCGATCGGCCTTCTGGAGTCGGTACTCGGTTTCACCCCCTGACCAGTGCGCCCTGATGATGGCCATCTACCTTGCGCTTGACGGCTACGGCCCTGCCTGCAACGTCAGTGGTGACGCGGCGATAGCACTCGTTATTGACAGATTATTCGGAGGAAAGAAAAATGGATAAGATATTAAAACTCATTCTGTCTTGTGCCTTTGTCATCGGGCTTTCTGTCCACGGACCGATAGCCGACGCGCAGAGAGGCACGGCATTCGATGCGAGATTCAAGATCGCCGAGGGCGCGGATCTCCGCATTTTGGACGACAACATCTGGGACTACAGCAAGGACACGATTCCTCCGAAATGGAAGGCGATCGGAGAGGATCCGCGTGATTTCAAAAGAGCACCCCTGTTCGCGAGATTGATTAAGGACTATCTTCCGGATGTTTTCGCTTTTCAGGAGTATTCTGACCACATGCACAAAGAATTCTATCATCTTGTGCGGAATAATGGCTATGTCATTGCTTGGGAATCGAAAAGGGATTGGAACAACACGCCGATCTTCTACAACAGCAAGACCCTTGAGCTACTGTACGTGAACTACAATCTCTATACTCCCAAGCAGTGGTGCAACCACGGCTCTAAATCATTCACTTCCGCCGTGATGAAAAGGAAAGCTGATGGAAAGACTTTTGCATTGATAGGCACACATCTCTGGTGGAAAAGTGACAAGGCCAAACCCGGCAGCACGATGGCGAGAGCGTCTCAGGTGCGTCTCGTGATGGCGGAGACCGAAATCATCAGAGCGAAGTTCGGTGACATTCCGGTGTTCGTGGTCGGTGACATGAACTGCGAGGAGGACACTGTCCCCATCCAGCAGTTTATCCAGGGCGGTTATGTGCCTTGCTACAAAGCCGCCACATTATACGGCGACACGCACAATGGTCATCATATCTGCGGACCCTCGGACGGATATTCCGTTGACAGCCGCAGACGCGGGCAAGACCGTACCTCAGGAGCGATTGATCACTGTCTGATCTACAATCCGAGCGGCAAGACCGAAGTCAAGGTGTTCGACTGCATAATGGAGAGCTATACTGTCGGGATCACAGACCATTACCCGAATCTGATTGATGTGAGGCTGTAGCGCTGTGGGGAAGGAAGATCATTAGTTATATAATAATTAGCCTTTACAGGATAGATCTCCGTGAGCAAATATATGGGTCTTGCTCACGAGACTGGGCTGTAAGGTGCTTTGGTGCGCGGAAGACCGGGTTTTGCTCACGAGACTGGGCTGTAAGGTTCTTTGGTGCGCGGAAAGCCGGGTTTTGCTCACGAGACTGGGCTGTAAGGTTCTTTGGTGCGCGGAAGACCGGGTCTTGCTCACGAGACTGGGCTGTAAGGCGCTTTGGTGCGCGGAAGACCGGGTTTTGTTCACGAGACTGGGCAAATGAGAGGCTTATTCGGTGTCTTGGGCGGAAGTTGGTGATAGTTCGGGTGGAATTATGGACTCGGGGCCGGTTTTGCGGGCTCCGGGTTTTATTTTGGCCTGGGACTTCTTGGGGGAGAGGCCGAGTCTCTCCAGCTTTTGGATCTTCTTGACGACACTCTGGTTGGACTCGGTCAGTTTCTTGGTCGAGGTCTCGTAGGCAGTCTGGGCCTTGCCGAGCATGGTTCCGATCGCCACATAGCTCTCCATCCAGCCGCTGAGCTGGCTCATCAGCTCCTCGGCTGTCTTGTAAACCTCGGCGATGTTCTTCTCCTGGTTCGCCTGCTTCCATGCCATCTGGATCATATTCAGAACTATCACGAGAGTCATCTGGCTCACGATCAACACATTGTTGTCCTTGGCCACCTGCCAGAGCATCGGATCCTCCTCCAGCATAAGCCTGAACGCCCCCTCGACCGGGATGAACATCAGATTGTAGTTCACTTTCCGCCTCCCTTCCGGAATATACGAGGCGTAGTCCTTGGTCTTAAGCTCGTCCACATGCTTGCGGACGCTCTCGACATGGGCCTTGGCGAACCTTACTCGATCCTCCACCTTCTCCGCGTTGATATATTCCTTGTAAGAGTTCAGACTGACCTTTGAATCGATGATGACGGTCGTGTCGTCCGGGTAAAGCACCATCACGTCCGGGATCATCGTCCTGCCGCCCTCGCTCTTGATCTCATGCCCAGCCTCGTCCGTCATCACGCTCTGGGTGAAGAAGTGCACGCCTTCCACCAGCCCGGCGTTCTTCAGCACGTCGGTCAACAGCATTTCGCCGAAGTCTCCTTGGACCTTTGAATATCCCGTAAGCGCGTTCGCCAGGTTTCTGGCCTCGTCTCCCACCGCCTGCGACCGCTCCATCACATTGTGAATATGCTCTTTCAGCTGCGCGCTTTGCTCCACGGCCTCCTTTCTGGACTCCTGCACGGCCTTGCCGAACTCGGCGAACTTCTCTTGTATCGGTTTCAGAAGATCGGAGATCGACTCCGCGCTCTGCCTCTTGAACTCGGAACTGTTGTCCGCCGACAGGGCCTTGAACGCATCCTTCATATTCTCAAGTTCTTTTGCATGCTGCTCCTTCTGCATATTCAAAGCCCTTTCCTGCGCCTCCTTCTGCTCCGCCATCGCCTTTTCCTGGATTTCCCTTTGGGCGGCCATAGCTTTCTCCTGAGCTTGCCTTTGTGCTTCAAGCGCTTTCTCCTGCTCCTCCCTGAGCCGGCTTTCATATTCATCCCTGGCCTTGAGTGTGCTTTCCAGCGCCGCCTTCTCTCCGGTCAGTTCCATCAGCTGCCTCCGGAGATCGTCCTCCGCGTCCTCATATTCCTTGGCAATCCTTTGCCTTTCCGCCGCATTCCTCTGAATGACGACAAGCAGTGCCACCACGGCAGCCACCGCCACCGCCGAGATCAAAACTAATATCACCGTAAGATTCATAAACTGAATGTATTTGCGAAGCCAATCTCTTAAAATCAAGTCATTGATCTGCTTCAGTTGGTCGTTTCCGACATAATGCTGTCATAATGTAAAACAACATTATGTAAAATTACATAATGTAATATTACGTAAAATTCCCGTAAAATTCAACGAGAGGATAAAAAACATATATAATTGCAAAGAAACAGAAAAAGTTCGGTTGTTACCCCCTGTGATGTTTGGTCGGTTGTGACAAATCGCATAAATTGCTTTTTGTCCGGTTCGGAATTGACTGAAAAATAATTCTGGAACGGTGTCGCATTTTGGAAACTTTTATTATTTTTGTAATGTTTAAACTGATATTATTGGAAGATGCGCGTAGATTTCTCAAGAAACTGCCGCCGCAAGTGATGAAAAAGATTATCTACAACATTGACAGGGTGGTTGGAGGAGAAATAAACGCGGAACTGTTTAAGAAACTTGAAGGGACTGAGATATGGGAGTTCAGAACATTGTATAACAGGAATTCTTATAGACTCTTTGCGTTTTGGGATTCGCATAATGGAACTTTTGTGGTGGCGACACACGGCATCGTGAAGAAAACGCGGAAGACTCCGTGCAAAGAGATTGCGAAGGCCGAGGCTATAATGAAAGAATATTTTAATGACAAAGGGTAATGGAAAATATGAAAACGTACACATTTGATGAGGTCAAGGATGAACTTCTTGGAAAGATAGGAACTTCTGAACGTGATGAACATGAGCGTAAGGTCGCTGATGCGGTCAATGCCTTCAGACTTGGAGAGGTTGTCCGGGAGCGGCGTTTGGATCAGAATCTGACCCAGGAGGAACTTGGGAAGAGGATGGGAGTCAAGAAGTCTCAGGTGTCCAAACTGGAGAGAGGAGATGATATGTCACTCCGCTCGATGCGCCGGGTTTTCCGCGCCCTCGGGGTCGAGTCCGCGACACTTGACCTCGGGGCTGCCGGAAAGGTCACCTTGTGGTGACGGGGCGGGATCGGCTTGATTGAAGCGAAGCCTACATCAACCCCAGAAACCTTGTGCGTGCGAGCATGCAGCATCCGAGCGATCCTGCTTTGCGCCCGAGTTTTGAGAACACGATGGTGGTGTCCTTGCTCACTATGTTAAGGGAGTATTTCTTGATCGCCGCTCGTACAGGAAGCATAAGATAGTCCCCGCCGACGGTCAGTTTCCCGCCAAGGATGACTATTTCCGGATTGAAAATGTTGATCAGTCCGGCTATGCCTCTTCCGAGGGTAGTGCCGATCTCTCCCATCGCATCGATCGCCACGACATCCTCTTCCTCGACGGCTCCAAGCAGGTCGTTGAGCGTCAGTTCTTTTCCTGTCTTGTATTTGTCAGCCAGCATAGACGGGCATCCCGCCTCCAGTTTCTCCGTCACTATCCGTTGGAGAGCCGAGCCGGAGGCTCCGGTCTCCAGACAGCCGATCTTTCCGCAGCGGCAGATCTGTCCGTTGTCCAGAAACGGGAAATGTCCGAACTCTCCGGAAAAACCGGACTTGCCATAGTACAGGTCGCCGTTCAGGATCATTCCCATGCCGAGTCCCCATCCGACATTGATGAACAGCACGCTCCTCTCTCCGTTGGCGATTCCGCTGCGGAACTCCCCGTAAGTCATTGCCCTGGAGTCGTTGTCGAGGGCTACCGGAACTCCGAGGTCTTCCTCAAGAATGGCGCTCAGCGGTTTGTCCTCGTTGATGAAATACGTGAAGCTGTAGCCGGAAGCGGTGTTGACCCGTCCGGTAAGGTCAACATTGCACGCAAGCATGCGTTCGGAGCCAAGCCCATTGTCCTCAAGGGTTTTCCGGATGAGTCCGCAAAGCTTTCTGCAGGAATCCTCCGTGTTCCTCAGGGTGAACTCGACATCCTCGTCATAGGACAGGGTCTGCCCCTTGAAGTCCATTGTCATGATGTTGGCGTGGTTTCTTTCCAGATCCACTCCCACAAAGAACCCGGCCTCCGGATTGAGACCGAATATGCTTGGTCTCCGCCCGCTGGCCGAGCCTTTTTTTCCAAGGTCCTCCAACCATCCGTCATCAATCAGTTCCCCGACTATCTTGGTGGTGGTCGGCACGCTGCAGTTCAATTCACGGGCGAAATCTGCGATGCTGAAATCGCCCGAGTTCATGCACAGTTCCAGAATCTTTTGCTTGATTATGGAATTCTTGTCCGAGAGGTTCTCGCTGAAATATTTGACCATCCGCTTTATTTTCCTTTTGTCCAGTATTCCTCAATCTCTTCCAAAGTCTTGCCTGTAGTTTCCGGAACCAGTCTCCACATTATGAGAAGGTAAGGGACGCACATGGCGGCGAAGAGAAAGAATGTGCCTGCCGGAGTGAGTGTCTCAAGCATCCACGGCGTGAGCTGGCCGATCAGGTAGGTGCCGATCCATAGGGCCAGTCCGGCGATGCTCATCGCGAGTCCACGCACTCTGTTAGGGTACATCTCTGACAAAAGTACAAAAACAACCGCGCTTATGGAAATCGCCGTGCAGAAAACGTACAGAAGGAAGAACGTCAGCAGGAACCATGTCGGAAGGCTCTGTGGGAAGCAGAAGTACAGGCCTATCATCAGCAGACAGAGGATCATTCCGCCCACACCCCACCAGACCAACTGCTTGCGGCCTACCTTGTCGATGACCAGGAGGGCGATGACCGTCGTGAGCATATTCACAACCCCGACCAAAACTGTCGAGAACATTGAACCTTCGCCGGACAAACCAGCGTCACTGAATATCTTGGGGCCATAGTACAGCACGGCGTTCACTCCCATGAACTGGCCGAGGATGGCGATGGCGCAGCCGATGAGGACAGCCTTGAATATTCCCGGCTCCAGAAGAGTCCGCCATTCGGACTTGGTCTCGCCGGCGATGGATGCCCTGGTCTGTTCGATCTGCCTTGCCACTTCCTCCGGGGATGTGAATATCCCGCCGAGGATCCTTGCGGCCTTATCTTCCTTGTGCTTGGTGATCAACCAGCGCGGACTCTCGGGGATAAGGAATATGACGAGGAGGAACAGAAGATCCGGAACAGTCTCGTAGCCAAGCATTCCCCTCCAGTACTCGGAATTGAATATTCTTGTCCAGAGATCCGTCGAGGTAGAGGTCACGTCGGCGCCCTTCAGGACAAAGTAGTTGATCAGGTAGGCCATCAGGAACCCTATCGTGATGGCCAGCTGGTAGAGCGACACGAGGGAGCCTCTTTTCTGCGCCGGAGCGATCTCCGAGATGTAGATCGGCGAGACGATCGAGACTATTCCTATGCCGAATCCTCCTATGATCCTGAAGACAACCAGCTGGTTGAAGTCGCCGCAGACGGCGCAGCCTATGGCCGAGACGCTGAACATCAGAGCCGAGATGAGCATCGTCTTCTTTCTGCCGAGATGGTCGCTCATCATTCCGGCCGTCATAACGCCCAGAATCGAGCCGATCAGAGCGCAGCCCACGTACCACCCTTCGGCGATCGTCGTCAGCCGGAACTGGTTCTTCACGATCTCGGTCGTGCCGGAGATCACGGCGGTGTCGTAGCCGAACAGGATTCCGCCTATCGCCGCCACGATGGCCAGGAACACTATCCGGGTCATATTTATGCTTTTGTCCATCGCTTATCGCATGTCAAAGTATTCCATGTACCTGTCGTAGAGATGTCCCGCCTGAAGGTAGGCCGACTGAGGGCTCATGAAGTGCGAGAACTCGAAGGTGATGGCCTTGTCGTAGCCGCAGCGCTTCGCCGCCTCAAGCTTCATCCTCAGTTTGTCGAACTTGATCGGGAGGAAACGGATCGGCATGTCCCGGTCGAAACTCTCGGCGTTGGTCCAGCACTGCATCCCGTACCTGTCCGCCAGCTTCTTGTTGACAGAGAAGAACGCGTCAAGCTCGTCGTAGTCGATGTGTCCGTCCTGGAAGGCGCATGCGTTGACATATTCATGGATCCCGTCGAAGATCTCGTTCCATTCCCTCTCGTGCTGCTCTATCGAGACGGCCTGCTCCTTGGTCAGGTTGCCGCCGGCCGCGTCTACCGCCTTCTTGCCGTCGATCCACGGGGAGATGAAGGTCGGCAGTCCGCCCGAGACCTCCTTGCACTGGCGCCCCATCGTGCGGAAGGACTCTATAGCGCCCTTGGTGGCACGGCTGATCTCGCCGCTGATGTACCAGCCGCCGAAGCTGTCGTACTTGCTGCCGTAGCGCTGCCAGATCTCGTCGATCACGTACTTGTTCGCCTCGACTTCGTATGACATGTCGCCTGTGTCCCAGTATTTTCCGGAGTCGTACAGTCCGAGCCAGAACTTCATGCCGTATTTCTGGGCAAGGCGGCAGAACATGTCGATCATGTCGGTCGAAGGCATGTAGCACCCCTTCTTAAGAAGGTAAGGTGACGGATAGGTGATGAACTTGCGGTAACCGCAGCGGATGTCGATCACGGTGTCGATGCCCATCGCCTTCATGTAACGGAAGTCAAGATCCCATTCTTTCTCGCCCCAGTTCTGGTGCGGAATGTCATGCGAGATCTCGTCCAGGAATGTGCCGGTGATGGGGAGGGCATTCCCGTGAGGGATGATCAGCCTGCTGTTGATGCTCTCGTCGGCCTTGAGCCTGAGGTCTTTACCGTTCTTCGAGGCCATTCCCATAGCGTTGGCGGCAATGGGAGCCGCCACAGCGGTCGCGGCGGCGATTCCGGCCTTCTTCAGAAAAGTTCTTCTGTCTGTCATGGTGCTTTCTTTATGTGATAGGTGATCCTTAAGTAATCCTTAGTAATCCTTAAAAGGTAACTTGGTAAATATTGTCTTCGCAAAGGTAAGAATTTATTTCTTAAATTATTTTATTATTTATTAATTTATTTGTTAAATATTTGATGAAATATTATAACTTTGTAAAAATGTTAGGCTAACCTTTGTGGATAGATGACACTATTATTAATAATAACGCATTCTTTTATGAAAGCAACATCGAATTATTCATTCCCTTTCCTAAAGGTGGTGCTTGTGTCGGTTCTGTCGTTTTTCCTGTTCTCTGGAAACGTGTCGGCGCAGCCTTCCGTCAAGGGTAGGGTGACAGACCAGAACGGGCAACCGCTGCCCGGTGTCTCTGTCGTTGTGGCCGGAACCACGAACGGCACGATGACCGGATCGGACGGAAGCTATGTGATTTCCGTCGCAAAAGGACAGACGCTGGAGTTCCAGTGTCTGGGCATGACATCGTTCCTGAAACTATGTGACGGAACCGTGCAGGTTTTGAACGTGACCCTGAAAGAGGACACTACCTATCTTGACGAGGTGGTTGTCGTGGGTTACGGTACATCCAAGAAATCATCCCTGACGGGAGCGGTCTCGGCGATCAAGGGGGACGAGGTCCTGAAGGCTCCGGCCTCGAACGTCTCTCAGATTCTCGCCGGACGTCTTCCGGGCATCTCCTCTGTGCAGGAGTCCGGAGAACCTGGTCAGGATCAGGCTTCCCTGCGTCTGCGCGGCTCGATCTACGGAATCGCCTACGTTGTGGACGGATTTCCGGTGAGTGACATCAACGACATCAATCCTAATGACATCGAGAGCATCTCTGTCCTCAAGGACGGAGCGTCTGCCGCTGTGTACGGATTGAAAGGCGCGGGCGGCGTGATGATCATCACGACCAAGAGGGGAGCGAAGGAGAAGACCTCCATCACCTATGACGCCTCGTTCGGTGTGTCGATGAACGCCAATTTCCCGGAGTTCATGAACGGCCCGCAGTTCGCCTACTATTATAATATGGCGGACATGATGGACCAGCTGGCCAGCGGAGCCATCACCGACCGCTCCCAGTACAATCCGTACTTTACTTCGGAGAATGTCGCCGCGATGACCAACGGCGACCCTACCGACGGTTGGGACAACGTGAACTACATCGACAAGGTGTTCGGCACCGGATTCACGCAGAAGCACAACGTGACCGTGACCGGAGGAAGCGACAAGGCCCGCTACTACACCTCTTTCGGCTACTACGGGCAGGACGGTAACATCGACAACTTCACCTACAAGCGCTACAACCTGAGATCCAACATTGACTCGGACATCACCTCCAGGCTGCATTTCAAGCTGGGCCTATCGGGTACGCTGGCTCACAGGGACACTCCGGGCTATGCCTCGGGAGGCACTGACGGCGGATACAGCGAGCTGGGATGGCTGTCTGTGGCCAACCAGACAATCGTGATGCATCCGTATCTCCCGGAGAGGTACGAGGGCATGTACACTTCGACGATCAAGAAGAACACCGGACTTCCTCAGAGTCCTCTCGCCGCCATCTATGAGTCAGGCTACAAGAAGACCCGCTCGATGGATCTTTCGGTCAACGCCACGCTGGCCTATGACATTCCAGGTGTGGACGGACTGGTCGCCAAGGTTGCCGGTGTCTATGACTGGAGCAACTCCTACAACAAGAATCTGAACACCCCTTACAGCACGATGGCTTTCGTGGACGGAGCATATTCGAAGAAGAATGACCCAAGGGGAGTGGACAACGGCATAAACCTCGGAGAGGGAACGTCCTATTGGCAGCAGATGGTGGGACAGGCCAGTCTTGAATATTCCAACACCTTCGGCAAGCACAGCGTGGAGGCCTTGGCGCTCATGGAGATCCGTGACACCAAGAGCAACAGTCTCGCGGCCTACGTCAAGGATCTTCCTTTCGCCTCGCTCCCGGAAATCAGCCAGGGCAACCCGACCAAGAACCCTGTCTCCGGAAGCAGCGGAGCGTCCAGAAGCGTCGGCGGAGTCTTCCGACTCAAGTACAACTTCGCGGACAGGTACCTCATCGAACTTTCGGGACGCGAGGACGGCTCGTACCTTTTCAGCGGAATGGACAAGTACCGCTGGGGCTTCTTCCCTTCAGCATCCGTCGCGTGGAGAATCTCCAATGAGAATTTCATGAAATCTGCTGATTTTCTCAATGACTTGAAGATCAGGGCCTCCGTCGGAATGCTTGGAAACGACGGTGTTCCTGAATATGCCTTCCTCAGCACCTACTCGCGCTATGGCCAGAAGGTGGGCTACAGGATGGTTGACGGAAGCGCTGCCTTCAATCCTGCCTATAAGCCGGATGTCGTGCCGTCGCTCAACTTGTCATGGGAGCGTTACCTTTCCTACAACGTCGGATTCGACGCGACCCTGTGGGACGGGCTTCTGGGCATGGAGGTGGACGGATTCTACAACTACACCTATGAAATCCTGACCGGCCAGGGCTCCGGATTCCCGGCTTCCATGGGAGGGTACTATCCGACCTACATCAATTATCCTGCGATCGACGCCAAGGGTGTTGACCTCATGGTCACTCACAAGAATCAGTTCTCTCTCGGCGGCAAGCCGTTCTTCTACGGGGTGAGCGCCAGCCTGACATATTCAAAGACCAGATGGATCAAGTACAAGGACAATCCTGAGGTCAGCGACAACAGGAAGATTGTCGGCAAGACCTATGGCTCCATCACGGGTTGGAAGACCGACGGGCTGTTCCGCTCCGAGGAGGAGATTGACAATTCCGCCTGGTGGGGATCACGCCCTAACGTGGGCGACATCAAGTTCGTGGACATCAACGGCGACGGCAAGATCGACTACGACGACTGGGGCTATTTCGGACGTTCCAACAGGCCTGAGCTGACATTCGGCCTGAACCTCAATTTCGAGTGGAACGGCTTTGATTTCAATGCCCAGTTCACCGGCGGCGCCTTGTTCGACGTTTCCCTTACCGGAACGTACTACAACGGCTATGATGACAACACGATCTGGACTCAGACTTTCAAGGAGGGAGGAAACTCTCCTCTCTATCTTGTGGAGAACGCATGGAGCGTGGACAATCCTGACGGTACCTTCCCGCGTCTAACCCTCGGCTCTCCGGGACACGGTGGTGACAACGGTGTAAGCTGCTCATTCTGGTGGAGGGACGGAAAATATGTCCGTCTGAAGTCAGCGCAGCTTGGCTACACCCTGCCGAAGAAATGGATGAGCCATCTTGGCGTGTCTTCCCTCAGGCTGTTCGTCGAGGGACAGAACATATTCACCATCGATGGTCTTCCTAAGGGAATCGACCCTGAGTCTCCGGGCGTGAACAACGGTTATTATCCTCAGCAGCGCCTCTTGATGGGTGGTGTGACATTATCATTCTAAAAGGACAGCTTGATATGAAATACATTAAGAATCTGATTTTGACAGTGTCGGGAATCGCCGTGGCGATGGGGGTGTCCTCCTGCAACTCGTTCCTCGACATGACTCCGACCGACAGCGTCTCGGACAAGATGCTCTGGAAAACCACCGCGAATGCGGAATATGGAGTGAACTACATCTATAGCTACATCCTGGACATGGCCGACGCCAACTCCGGACAGTGTGCGGCCGGCATGACCGACGCCCTCACCGACCAGTTGAAGTACGGCTCCTACAACTTCAACGCTCTGTGCTACATACCGAGCGAGATCGCCTACGGGGGATCTGTGTTGACAGCCAACTACGTGTCCGCGTACCTTGGCTACTGGGACACGATGTACAGCGCGATCAGAAAGACCAACCAGGGTCTGAACTATCTGGAGAAGTACGGTGAGATGTCCGGTGAGGACAAGACGAGACTCTCGGCCGAGCTGAGGTTCATGCGCGCATGGTTCTACTTCGACCTTGTCAAGAGGTACAAGGATGTCATCATCTATGACGAGGATCTGAGCGCCATCACGGCCAACAAGGCTCTCTCGACAGAGGAGGAAGGATGGAACTTCATCGAATCCGACCTTGAGTTCGCCGCCGCGAACCTGCCTGAGAAAGAAAAAGCGAACGGAAGGCTGAACAAAGGTACGGCCTATGCCTTCATGACAAGGGCGATGCTGTACGCCAAACGTTATGACAAGGTCGTCGCGGCCGCGGACAAAGTGAAGGAGTTGGGTTATTCTCTGATCTCAAACTATGCTGATGTCTTCAACGGCAACAATTCAGAGGTCATACTTGAATATGTCTTCAACTATTCCGACAATGTGACCCACAGCTTCGACTACTACTACTCTCCGGGAGGCGACTACACCACCAAGGATGCTTCCGGCGGCGGCTACGGCACGCCGACACAGGAGATTGTGGAGTCCTATGAATATGCCGACGGCTCCGGTCTTCCGGACTGGTCGCCTTGGCACACCGCCGAGGGAACCGATCAGAATCCTCCGTATCAGCTGCTTGAGCCTCGTTTCCAGGCATCCGTGCTCTACAACGGTGCGAAGTGGAAAGGGCGTACGATCGAGCCGTTTGTGGGCGGAGACGACGGCTGGTGCCAATGGAACGTGGTCAAGGAGCCTAAGGGTAAGACGACCACGGGCTATTACCTCCGCAAAGGTGTGGACGAGACGCATGACGTGATCGCCAGATACGAGAGCACCCAGCCGCTTGTCATCATCAGGTACGCCGAGGTGCTTCTGAACAGGGCCGAGGCCTGCTACCGTCTCAATGACGCCGCGGGAGCCAATGCCGCCGTCAAGGAAATCCGCGCCCGTGTCGGGCTTCCGTACGCAGACAAGGCGGGGGACAACCTGTGGAAGGCCATCCGTCAGGAGCGCAAGGTCGAGCTGGCGTTCGAAGGCTTCTCCTATTGGGATCTCCGCAGATGGGGAGTGGCTCCGAACAACTATCCTGACGGACTCTCCGGCTATCAGGTGCATGGCTTGAAGATCGAGAGCGCAGAAAGTGGCTTCATCTACACCTATGTCTCTGTCGATGACAAGGACCGCAACTATCCTGAGAAGATGAACAGATTCCCTCTCCAGGACAGCGAGCTGTCAAGCAACAATGCAGTAGAACAATTCCCGGAATGGAAATAATCACGACTTATATGAAAAAGATCCACATACTGACAGCGGTTCTGACTCTTCTCGTGGCGGCTTCGTGCCATAGCCCTGAATATGTCGAGTCGACCGCGGAGCGTCAAAACCTTACCAGTTTCGAGGCGTTCTTCACATTCGGCCCCTTCATGGATCAGTCGATGTGCAAGCTGAACATCACGGACGAGAACGCCGATCGGTTCGTCATCCCTGTCCCTTGGTTTTTCCCTGAGACATCGGACAACGAGACATCACCTTACATGACCAAGGTCAGGGTGCAGGCTGCCTTGCAGCCGAACTGTACCATCGAGCCGGCGCTGACCCTTCTGGATCTGACCAAGGACAACATGTTCAGGTTCACCAACGCCAAGGGTGAGAGCAGGAACATCTGCATCACCGGAGAGAGGGTGAAGTCCAAGGCTTGCGACATTCTTGTCTTCTCCTTGGATGACCCCGCCGTCTCCGGCATCGTGGACAAGAACAAGAAGACCGTCACCCTGGTGTCCGCCGAGGATCTGAGCGCCTGCACCGCATCCGCACAGGTTTCGGCGCATGCCACCATCTCCCCGGATCCTTCGACTCCGCAGGACTACAACAAGGGCGTCAAGTTCAGGGTGACCGCCCACGATGGTCAGACCTTCTCTGAATATACCGTCATCAAGACTGTTCCTGACAAGATTGACAAGGGCTTTGACAAGTCATCGCTTGAGGCGTTGTTCAACTTCGAGCCTGTAAGCATGGCCGGACTCCCGGCCTACAACACGGCTGACATATTCCCGAGCCTTGCGGTGACTGGCGGCAAGCTTGTCTTCTGCTACGGCAACGGTTCCGCTCCTGTCTTCCTGAACGGCATCACCGGTGTCAAGGAAGGCGAGATCAATGCCGGCGGTGTCGCTCCGGCGGCTGTCACCAATGACGAGGCGGAGAACCTTATCCTCTGCAACCACGTTGACGGCGGAGGCGAGTTCAAGATTTGGAAGGCTACCTCTGTTAAGACCGCTCCGGAACTGTTCCATTCGTTCACCAACAGCACGGATCTTCCTATGGGGTATTCAATAAAGGTCATCGGCGACATTGACGGTGACGCTGTGATTGACATAACCCATGAGGGCATCGCGGGCGTGACATCCTCAAGCAAGGTGACAAGGGTCACTGTTGCCGGCGGATCCGTCGCCGATGTCTCGGTGCTCGATCTCGCGGGAGCCGGCCTCGCATGGGGCGGCGCTCCGGTGAACAACACCGACGCTGTGGCCGTGGCTCCTACGCGGAACGCCGGGATGTTCCTTTCTTACTATGATCCTAACGTCCTGCACTATGTCATGGCCGACGGCACGCTGAAGTCATCGCTACCGTTCAACGACGGATCATCGTGGGCCTTGAATGTCAATAACCTGGACAGCAAGCAGTTCAATCACGCCACCTACATGTCGCTCTTCGTGGTCAGCCACTTCCCTCACTGGGGATGCGGCCCTGCCCTCTACCTGTACGACATCTCGGATCCGGCGGCGCTGTCCGGCAATCTGAACGAGACCACGTCGATAGTCCTCGGCAAGTCTTCCGTTGACTGGTTCCAGAAGGCTGACGCCGGCTTTGCCGCCGGAGATGTCGTTCTGGCTCCGACCAAGGACGGATTCAAGATGTATCTGTACTACTACGACCAGAATTCAGGAGTCCTCGGTGGCTATTCTGTGGATTGCATAAAGAAATAGTCAGATGAACCCTTTGAGGATATATTCCCTGATCGTTCTTGCCGCCATGACAATCATGTCCTGCGGAGGTTCCAAGGATAACCCTTGGAACCCCGACTGGGACAAACCGAAACCGGAGCCCGAGAAACCTGCGGAAGAGACAGGCAAGCCGAGGTACGTGTGGATTGACGCGGCGGCCAATTTCTGTGACTACGAGAACGACAAGGACAGGATAGCCGCGGATTTGAAGCGCATCAAGGACGTTGGTTTCACGGACATCATTGTCGATGTAAGGCCGACAAGCGGCGACGTGCTGTTCAAGTCCTCTGTCGCCAGTCCGCTGAAGAAGGTTGATGTCTGGAAGGGAAGCAGTTATGTGTGGGTTTCCAGAACCGGCACATACGACTACCTCCAGACCTTCATCGACGAGGCCCGCAAGGTGGGTCTCAAGGTGAACGCCAGCATCAACACCTTCGTGGGCGGCTACCTTTGCCCTTATGGCCTTGGAAGCGACGGAATGCTTTTCCGCGAGTCGGGAAGAAAGTCCTGGGCTTCGGTCATCAACGCGAAAGACGGCCTTGTCAGCGTCATGGATCTGACCGGCTCCGAAGACTACGGAGCCAGATTCCTCAATCCTGCCAACGAGCAGGTGCGGAACTATGTGCTTCAGATCATCAAGGATCTGGCTGCATACGATCTTGACGGCATCATCCTGGACCGCTGCCGTTACGATGACTATGGCCTGCAGAGCGATTTCTCGGATGTCTCGAAGAGAAAGTTCGAGGAATATTCAGGCATCACCTGCTCTTCATGGCCTGGTGATGTGATGGCTCCCGGCACGACGGCGCTTGGATCGAAGGCTGGCGAGACTGTGAAGAAGTGGCTGGAGTTCCGCGCGAGCGTCATCCACGACTTCGTCGCCGAGGCTTCCGACGCTGTCCACCGGATCAACAAGGACATCCGCTTCGGCGTGTATGTCGGGGCCTGGTACTCGACTTACTACACATCCGGCGTGAACTGGGCAAGCCCTAAGTACGATCCTAAGGCGGACGGCTATTCCTGGGCATCGGCGAACTACAAGAACTGTGGCTACGCCGACCACTGCGACTTCATGTTTCTCGGAGCCTATGCCGGCGCCGACAGCATCTGGGGCAGCGGTGAGTGGACGATGCAGGGGTTCTGCAAGCAGGGCAGGTCTCTCTTGAAGGGGGATGTCAAGTTCTGCGGCGGACCGGACATCGGCAACTCCCCGGGGTGGACGAACGGCGGTCAGGCTTCCAAGATCCCGGATTCGATCAAGGCCTGCATCAACGAGGGCGATGGCTTTTTTGTGTTCGACCTCTGTCACATCAAGATGTACGACTACTGGGATGCCTTCAAAAAGGGATTCGATGACTATCTGAAAACTGTGAAAAAATAACAAAAACGCTAAAAATGAAAAGAATATCCATAATAATGCTGGCAGCGGCGATGGCTCTGTCCTTAGCCGCCTGCAAAGATGATTCGAACGACTCCGGGACCATCACCATTTCCGGGGAAGCCATGAATCCGGTGTTCACGTCTGCCGGAGGCACCTACACGGTTGAGTTCACTGCTGACAATGAATGGAGGGTGGCGGTTCCTAACACGAACCACTATACCTGGAGTTCGGTGACTCCGACCAGCGGCGGAGCCGGCAAGAATCAGGTGATAGTGACTGCCCTGAGGAACCCCGGCCACGACGGAAGGGAATATTCGTTCGACCTGCGCTGCGGACTGGATTCCAAGACTATCAAAGTGACTCAGAAACAGCTGAACTCCATAACCGTCACGCCGGGATCATTCGACATTCCTAAGGAGGGAGGCTCCATCGACATCAAGGTCGTGTCCAACATCGACTTCGACTACAAGATCGCCGATGATGCCAAGGAATGGATCTCCGCTGTCACGACCAAGGGTCTTGTTGAGAACACGGTGACTTTTGCCGTGGCCTCAAACGAGATCTACAACAAGTTCGAGGCCCGTCAGGGAGTGATAACCTTCACCAGCAGCGAAGGGTCGGAAGACATCGTTGTCAATCAGGCCCCTAACGAAAGATTCTTCAATGTCTCTCCTGAGAGCCTGGTTGCCGAGAAGAACGGTGGCGAGGTGACCCTTAAGGTCGAGGCCAACTTCCCTTATGAGGTCGAGGATCCTGATTCTGAATGGATCACAAGAGTCTCCGGGAAGGATGGTTCCTTTACTTATAAGGTTGAGGCCAATCCTGATTTCGGCTTCAGGGCCGGCGTCATCAATGTGACCACTGAGCTGGAGGATTACTCCGCGGCTGTCGAACTTAAGCAGAAGGGAACGGCTGATGTCAGTGTGCTTTGGCAGAAGAGGTATTCGGCTGACCTTGGCGCGATCGCCGTGGCCGGCGGGCCTCTCAGGCTTGCCGTGAAGGATGACATCCTGCTTGTCGGCAATGGCGGGAACAAACTCTACGCCCTGAACCGCCAGACCGGTGAATATCTGAAGGAAATAGCTGTCCCTGAAGGACTTTCCGTCCACTCGCTTGTGAATGATGATGCCGGCAACGTCCTTGCCGCCGCGTTGACGCCATTTGGCGGCACGCTCCGGATCTACACATTCAAGTCATTGGAATCCGCTCCTGAAATGCTTCTGGAATATACCCACAACGCTATCTGGAGCTCTTCGATGGGCAACATCAGGGTGCGTGGAGACGTGACCCGGAAGGCAGTCGTCACCGCTTTCGTCGATGTGAGCCAGTACTGGGTAGGATGGCAGATTACTGACGGAAAGGTCGGTGATGCGGTCTTCGGATCGATCGCTCCAGCCGCCATCCAGGTCTGGAATTCTTACGGAGCGTGTGTCGCGCCGGTTTCTGATGACTTGAATGACGGACTACTGTTCATTGGCTACTCCGCCGACGCCAACGGCAACTACGACCTGAACTGGTGCAAGGATGTGGCGAAGAGCGAGTGGCAGTCCGTGTTCCACACCACCAGCGACGGCAACGAGAACTACAACTGCATCTCCGTGGCCACTCTTAACGGGATCCGTTTCTGCGCCGTCGAACGTGGAGCCCACTTCTCATATGGATCCTGCCCTGAGGTCTATCTGCTTGACATTACGAATCTTGGTTCCGTGAAAGAGGCTTACTATGCTGAAAGAGCGACCGTTGTCGGTGAAGGCACCTTCACGGATGCCGGAGCATGCGGGGATGTCCTTCTCCAGACCTCGGCCGACGGTAAGTCCATGGACATGTTTGTCACGGACGGCAACTATGACTGCATCACCTGCATAAGGTTCACCGCACAATAATGTTAACTATGAATATAAAAAATGTTGATTTCGGCGCGATGGCGTCGCGCTATAAGGAGGAACTCCTCGGGAATGTCCTGCCTTTCTGGCTGGAACATTCCCAGGACACGAAATTCGGAGGTTACTACACTTGCCTGAACCGTGACGGAAGTGTCTACGACAAGGACAAGTTCATCTGGCTTCAGGGACGTGAGGTCTGGATGTTCGCGATGCTGTACAACAAGCTCGCGAAGAACGAGGAATGGCTGAAGTGTGCCGAGCAGGGCGCCCGTTTTCTCATGAAATACGGCCACACTCCCGACTATGACTTCTACTTCTCCCTGACAAGGGAGGGAAAGCCGGTCATCCAGCCCTACAACATATTCTCCAACACATTCGCCTGTATGGGATTCGCCCAGTTGGCCGAGGCGACAGGCGATGAGGAATATGCCCGTTACGCCAAGGAGACTTTCCGCCGGATTCTGGAACGCCGTTCCAATCCAAAGGGAATCTGGTCGAAGGCTGTACCGGGAACAAGGCCGCTGAAGGATTTCGCGCTGCCGATGATCATCTGCAACATGGCTTTGGAGGTCGAGAGGATCATCAACGACCCCGAGATGATGGACCGCCTGATCGACGAATGTCTGCACGAGGTTCTGGATGTGTTCTACCAGCCGGATCTTGGAGTGATGGTGGAGAACGTCTCTGCCGTTGACAATTCCCTCATCGACTGTTTCGAGGGCCGCAAGGTGAACCCTGGACATGATCTGGAAGCGATGTGGTTCCTTATGAACCTCGGAATCCGCCGCAAGGACAAGGCCTTGATCGACAAGGCTGTGGAGATCTCCCTTCGCGTGATCGACTATGGCTGGGACAAGGAATATGGCGGGATCTTCTATTTCATGGACCGCAAGGGCTATCCGACCCAGGAACTTGAATGGGACCAGAAACTCTGGTGGGTACACATAGAGTCCGCGATCGCGATGCTGAAAGGCTACCGCCTCACGGGCAACGAGAAGTGTCTGGAGTGGTTCCTCAGGCTGGATGACTACCTTTGGACCCGTTTCAAGGACAAGGAGTATCCCGAGTGGTTCGGCTACCTGAACCGCCGTGGGGAAGTCCTGCTACCGCTCAAGGGCGGAAAGTGGAAAGGATGCTTCCATGTTCCGAGAGGTCTTTATCAGATAGGCTCCATGCTGGAGGACATCTCTAAGGGGAAGGAGGCCTGCATCTGATGCGCGGACAGCCTTATCCAATTGGTCTGTTGATGTTTATGATTGCTTCGGTTCTGCTGCACTCGTGCGGCGGAACTGAAGCTTATTATGACGTGGTGGTTGTCGGTGGCGGTGCCGGCGGAACGTCGGCGGGCATACAATCGGCCCGCTCAGGGGCATCAGTGCTGATTGTCGAGGAAACTCCCTGGCTTGGTGGCATGCTCACATCCGCGGGAGTCTCGGCGTTTGACGGTAACTATCGTCTCCGCGGTGGCCTGTTCGGCGAGTTCTGCGACTCTCTGGCCGGACGCTACGGGGGCTATGAGCCCTTGAAG
Organism: uncultured Alistipes sp.; assembly: GCA_900544195.1. Classification (GTDB taxonomy): domain Bacteria; phylum Bacteroidota; class Bacteroidia; order Bacteroidales; family UBA932; genus Cryptobacteroides. Next base: position 29,876 of record UQUJ01000018.1, read on the forward strand.
ACCGGATGGGTAAGCAACATCCTCTTCGAACCGAAAGTCGGGGCGGAGATATTCATGAATATGGCAGGGCCGCTTGACGGACTTTCCCTTGCTATGGAGACGGGTTGCGTCCGGGCTGAGAAACTGGACGAAGGCTGGCGGCTTACGTTGGACGGACCGGATGGCCGTCGCTGCGTCAGGGCGGGGATACTGATTGACGGAACCGAACTTGGTGACATCGCGGCAATGTGTGGAGTGCCTTGCAACAGTTCTCCTGTTGACACGATAGCAGCGGTACAGGACTTGACCTACGTCATCACGGCACAGGATTTCGGCGCCGGTTCCGACAAGACAATCCCTTGTCCGGAAGGCTATGACGCTAAACTGTACGAGGATTGCCTGTCAAGAGGCCATTCCGTGGACATGATGCTTTCCTACGGGCGGCTGCCGGGCGGAAAGATCATGCTGAATTGGCCGATCGCGGGCAATGACTGCTATGTCAAGGATGTCACCCGTATGCCTCCGTCCGACCGCGCCGTTGCGGTTGACAGTGCCAAAAGGGTGGCGCTCGGCTATCTCTATTATATTCAGAAAGAATTGGGGTTAAGGAATATAGGCATTGCGGAGGACGAGTATCCGACCGATGACGGTCTGCCGATGATTCCGTACTACAGGGACTCAAGACGGATCGAGGGGGAGGTGACGTTCTCCTTGGCGGACATCGACCGGCCATATTCAAACACCCTTTACCGCACGGCCATCGCGGTGGGGGACTATCCTGTTGACCATCATCACTATCGCAATCCGGATTGGAGGGATCTTCCTCAGCTGGAGTTCCATCCTGTCCCGTCCTTCTCGGTTCCTTTCGGGGTCATGGTTCCGAAGGAGGCCGAGGATATTCTTGTAATAGAGAAGGCGGTGTCCGTGACCTGCGTCGCGAATGGCGCGACCAGGCTCCAGCCGGTCGTGATGGAGATCGGCCAGGCCGCCGGCATCGCCGCCGCGGTGGCCGCGCGGAGGGCAGGTGGGGCGCAGCCGTGTCTCAGGGAAGTCTCTGTGCGAGAGGTTCAGGAGGGGATCCTTGCCGCCGGCGGGTATTTGATGCCTTATCTGGACATCACTCCGGACGATCCACGTTTCGCTGCGGTCCAGAGGATCGGCGCCACCGGAATCATGAGGGGGGACGGCCGGTCTGTCGGCTGGTCCAACGAGACCTGGTTCAGGATAGATGATCCGGTAAGGGAAGATGAGATATTCCTTGATGACTATTATCCGGGGAAATCCCTTTCCGATCTGGGCCTTCCTTCGTTGGATTCGCTCACCCGCGGCGACTTCGCCGTCATCATCGACAGCCTCCTTCACCCTTTCGAGTCCCGTCAGGTCACGCTCACCGGCGCTTTGGCCGAATGATGCTTTTGCGTCCGGTGCAAACTTCCTGCCCGGCTTTGACAGAAACACCAATCAAAGGCTTACCTGCAGAGTTCCGTGGGATCCAATGAATCACCTTCATGTGATTTGATGATTTCTATAAAATTATATACTTTTGTGAACTGAAAGTAATACGTAAGGTGACTATGGGTTTACGAAATCAGCTCCTTTTAGACCTTTACAAGGACAAGGCAAGTGTTTTCACTATGCAGGGAATCGCCATGGCTTATGGGCAGGGACTTGAGCGGAATACTATCAAGAACAGGATGATCAGCTATGTTAAAAAAGGCGAGATCATCAATCCGAGGAAAGGAATCTATGCCAAGCCGGGTTATGACGAGAAGGAACTTGCCTGTTTGCTCTATACGCCATCCTATATATCTTTGGAATATGTGCTGCAGAGGGCTGGAATTATCTTCCAGTACAGCGACGAAATTACTTCGGTGGGTAATTTGAGCCGGAGCGTTGAAATTGATGGAAAAGTGTATCGGTATCGTAAAATCAAGGGTGAAATCCTGATTGACACAGCCGGCATCATCCGCGAAGGGAATGTGAACATCGCTACTCAGGAAAGAGCCTTCTTGGACACTTTGTACCTGAACAGCAATTACTATTTCGACAATCCCATCTCCCTGGACAAACAGAAGGTGCTTTCACTCCTTCCCATATACAATAGCAAAACTCTCGAACAACGTGTCACAAAAATTCTTGGATAGAAATGGATACGAACAGACATAAATTCTTCATGCTGCAGTTGCTTAAGGACATATTCTCTGACGCGCTGCTTTCCTCCGTAATGGCATTCAAAGGCGGTACTGCCACCATGTTTTTCTACAATCTGCCGCGATTCTCGACAGATCTGGACTTCAATCTTCTTAATGAGGAGAAGGAGACTGAGGTCTACGAGCGCGTCCGTAAGATTATCCTGAAATATGGCAAGATTCACGATGAGGCCATCAAACACTATGGCATCATCCTCGTGCTTGATTATGGCATAGGGCAGCGAAAACTCAAAATTGAGATATCAAACCGACTATACGAAAATCACTATGAAATCCGGAACTTTCTGGGCCTCCAGATGCGCCTTATGGTGAAGGAAGACATGTTCGCTCACAAACTGTGTGCCCTTCTTGACCGGACCGAAATTACCAGCCGAGATGTATTCGACTGCTGGTTCTTCTTAAAAGAAAGGACATCAGTCAATAAAGAAATCGTGGAATCCCGCATGGGAATGCCAATTGGAAAATATCTGGATAAGTGTATTGAGAGTGTCCAGAGTGTCTCGGAAAAGAGTTTGATCAGCGGCTTGGGTGAACTGACCGAAGGAGAAATGAAGAATTTCGTAAGGAATGGGCTGAAAGATGAACTGATTTCTCTTTTGACCATGTTCAAGGCTTTCCCTTCTTTTGTATAATGACTTTGAATTATTTTCGACGTGCTGACAAGTCGCCTGTTCAGTTCTCTATTTCGTGTCTTGTACGCCGATTACAATCCAAAATGGTTAAAAATCACCACGGGCAAATGGTGTTTTGCGGCGTGGCGCATCGAAAAAGCCACCAGCGATAGTGTGAACGCGTCTGAAGTAGGCGAAAATTTTGCAGCCACCAACCACACGGATGACGTATTTACGTTCATTGGCATATAAAGCCAAAAACGCCAAAAAAACGAAGGAATAGGAATCTTGGATGTTTCGCGAATATAATCCGAATATAATCCGCAGCACAATTTCTTGCCGCATTGGAAAAAATGGATTAATTTTGGAATCTAAATTTCCCGTCCGTCTATGGCAGAAAAAATCATCATTCTGGATTTCGGTTCGCAGGTGACGCAACTCATCGGGCGCAGACTCCGCGAGCTGAACGTTTATTGCGAGATCTACCCGTTCAACAAGGTCCCTGCGCTGGACTCCTCCGTCAAGGGAGTGATCCTTTCCGGAAGCCCTTGCTCGGTGCGTGACAAGAACGCCCCGCAGATCGACCTCGGCGGCATCAAAGGCAGGTTTCCTCTTCTGGGAATATGCTATGGCGCGCAGTATCTTGCCCATAAGTATGGCGGCGAGGTGCTTGGCTCCCTGGCCCGTGAATATGGCCGTGCGATGCTGGATGTCGTTGACTCAGAATCACCTCTGCTTAAGGGAGTTTCGGCTCACTCACAGGTCTGGATGTCGCACGGGGACACGATCGCCCGTCTGCCGGAGGGCGCGGAGGTGATCGCCTCGACCGAGAGCGTCACCAACGCTGCTTTTCACATCAAGGGCGAGCAGACCTACGCCGTGCAGTTCCACCCGGAGGTCTTCCACACGACTGAAGGCACGAAAATCCTCGGCAATTTCGCTTTGGGAATATGCGGCTGCAAGGGTGACTGGACTCCTGCCTCGTTCATTGAGACGACAGTAGCCAGCCTCAGGGAACAGATCGGGGACGAGAAGGTAATCCTCGGACTCAGCGGCGGTGTCGATTCGACGGTCGCCGGCGTGCTGCTGAACAAGGCCATCGGCCACAACCTCACCTGCATATTCGTGAACAACGGCCTGTTGAGAAAGAATGAATATGAGGATGTGCTGGCTTCGTACAAGGACATGGATCTCAATGTCATCGGAGCCGATGCGTCCAAGGAGTTCCTTGACGCTCTCGCCGGCGTTACCGAGCCTGAGGCCAAGAGAAAGATCATCGGAAGGCTCTTCGTGGAGACCTTCGACAAATACGCCCGCACCATCGAGAACGCCCGCTGGCTCGCCCAGGGGACCATCTATCCTGACGTGATCGAGTCCGCCGGCATCGAGGGCATCGCCTCCAAGATCAAGTCCCACCACAATGTGGGCGGTCTTCCGGAGAAGATGAACCTGAAGATTGTCGAGCCGCTGCGTGCGCTGTTCAAGGACGAGGTCCGCAGGGTCGGCAGAGCCTTGGGCATCAAGGAGGAACTTGTCGGCAGGCATCCTTTCCCGGGACCGTCACTCGCCATCCGTATCATAGGCGACATCACCGAAGAGAAACTGAACGTTCTCCGCGAGGCCGACGACATATTCATAAAAGGGCTTCGTGAATATGATTGCTCCTCCCTTCACCTTCCGTCCGCTTCCGATCCTCGTGTGGAGGCCTCGAACCTTTATGACGCCATCTGGCAGGCCGGGGTTATCCTGCTGCCTATCAAGAGTGTGGGAGTAATGGGTGATGAACGCACCTACGAGAATCCTGTGGCTCTCCGCGCCGTGGTCTCCACCGACGCCATGACCGCCGACTGGTTCCATTTCCCGTATGACTTCCTCGCCCAGGTCAGCAACGACATCATCAACAAGGTCAAAGGGGTCAACCGCGTGGTGTACGACATCTCCTCCAAACCTCCTGCAACGATCGAGTGGGAGTAATTTCCTGTTTGGACCGCCGAAAGAGAGTTTCCCCTGTGGCACCTACGCATCACGCCCTATCCGGGTGAAGGGCGCCACAGGGGAAACTCTCTTTCGGCTGCTTCCGGCTTATTCTGGCAAAGTTGCCGCAGGGGGACTCTCATTCGGTGGCTTCATGTTTTATTCTGGTAAATAGTGCCACATGAACACATCCGTTCGGTATAGCTGTTGTTAGAAATATTTCTCACACATTTCCTTTAACTGCTTGTCTGTGAGGCTTGAGGTGCCTGCGGACTGAATCATTGAGTACTCGGGTTTGTTCTTGCCTATGATGAACTCACGCTCCTTACCATTGATGTCAGCCAAAAGATGGTAGTTTCCTTTATATTTCTGCTCGACACTCACGTTTGAGTAATGCTTGCCGTTGATGTCAAAGGACACAGAGACCTTTTTGCGATGTGTCACTTCGGGATATCTCCACCGATGTTGAAGATGTAGGTCAGGTCATAGGCCGGAGCAAGGCACCATTTGCTTCCTTATTCATCAGAAAAGAGAAGTTTTTGTTGTGGTCATCGGTGTTGTTCGCGAGTATAAAAGAAAATTGGACTGAAATTTCTTATATAGTCTTGCATGTCATCCGAATGGTTCAGGCACCCACCGGATGGCATCGGTTGCTGAGCTACCCGTTTCTGGTTACTGAGCCCCATCTCCGGTCACTGAGCCTGTCGAAGTGACCCCTCCTTTCAACCTATTCAGCCCTGAAACCCGGCGCCAGACATCTGAGCCATGCGATGAGCGCTTGTGCGATTCTTTCGTGTCCCTCGTCAGTAGGGTGAAGTCTGTCCCGGTCACGTGGAAAATATTCCTTCTGCGAGCGGTTGAGCGGGAATATTCCTGAAATGGCGTTGAGGTCGATCACCGGCACCGCCCACACGCTGCCGGCCTCCTTGACCGCATTGACGTAGGCGTCAACATATTCCCCGCAGCTGTTGGTGTAGTTCTCGTCCGGCTGGATGTTGGTCTCGCCGAATTTCGCGTAGCCTCTGTGCAGCGGAGTCATCAGGATGACCTGCTGATGAGGGTACATGTTCTTGAGCGAATCAAGCGCCATGTTGATCCTGCCCTTGAAGGTGCTTTGGTCGAGGTTTGGAGTCCTGTGCCTTCTCGTCTGCATCGACTTCGGCTCACCGTTCGCCGCCTCCACCTTGATATATTCCTCAGTGAACCATTCGCCGATAGGAACCCCGGCATTGAAGTCGTTGGTTCCCATCAGGATAAGGATCGCGTCGATGTTGTCCCCGTACTCACTTTTCAGCCTGTTCGCCTGCGGAAGGACCTCATTCCATTGCTGCCCGTTTTGAGCCACCACGCAAGGGATGATTCCGATCTCCCGCGCCATGAACCAGTAGTACTTCTCCGGCCCGTTAGCCACCTTCGGATCCGAGATCGAGTCCCCGATGATCCCCACTCTCGCCCCGTACCATGGATGGGTCGTGTCCACAACTTGTCCATCAGTCAAGCTCTTGCCTTTTTCGATGGCGTGGCATTCTTTTCTACCGGTCGCGGAGTCTGCCAAAGCGCCGGTTCCTGATATTCCATGTGCGAGACTTCCGTTTGCAATGAGCATCGCCGCCAATGTCACCCAAAATCTGATTGTTTTCATTGTATTTTAAGTGTTAAAATTTGCCTTAGTGATCCGAGGGCTTCTCGGTTGCATAATTCGCTTTGTGAAGTTACGAATTATTCCTCGGAAACAGAAATCTGTATAGTAATTCTTAAAAAATAACTTGAACAATTTGTATATCTTTATGGTCTATATTTCTTTTCTCATCAGTCGTCTATCTCCAGTACACGCCTTCTTCCAAAAGAAATCTATCCTCATAAATCTGACGTAACTGCTCAGGTGTCCCCTGTCCTGACCATAAGCCGAGGATGACACGAGGCTTTCACCTTCCCGCTGTGACTTTTTTCAAAATTTATCCTCATGCCGCAAGGCCGTGGTTCAGACCGCTAAAAACCAGCCGTTTGTAGCCCATGTGAGTCCCACAGAACCGCTGAAACCTGATGTTTTTCACTCTCAAACCTTGAGCCCACTTGAAATAGTGCTTTTTGCCACTTTTACCCATTACAGAAGTATCTGCGAGGCACATGTTTTTCAAAAAACGACTTTTTATCATGTCAGACACGGATATTTGCTGGTGAGCCCTTTTTCAAGTGGACTCAACCTTCAAACAAACAATTCAAAGCAGCTTCTAAGCATGTTGATGAAATCCGTACTATTTATGACTGTGGGAAGATCAAGATGAATCCAAATGACCGATTGTTGTTAGTAAGTTTAAATAAGAAGCTGTTTTGAATTGTTTGAAATGTTCTTTGAGGTGAAAAATCTTCATTTTCTTCCCGCTTCTTCAGTCAGATAGCACCGCTATCTTCCTTGGAAGAAGCGGTCGAAACTGAAGTTTTTCACTCTCAAACCTTCAAACAAACAATTCAAAACAGCTTCTAAAAGTTTTGATGATGCAAAGGCTAACGGAGTATATCGGAGAATCAGTGTCTATGAAAAAACGCATAGGTATTGGGCGATTGCAAAATCACGTGCCAGTCAAATAAATTACATAGAAGGAGTATATCATGGAATTGTACGTTCCGTACTCAAAGTTGAAGGGCATGAATGGGCTTTTTGTGACGATGAAAGCAATGTGTCTTTCGGTAAAGAAAGATGTTGTTTTCGTGGAGTTTTGACTATGGATTCTTCTTATCTCAACAAAGATGTAAGCGATTACCCTTATGGCAGCGGAGGTGCGATCAGATACATTTAGGAAGCAATATAGGAGTTGACGGACTTTTGACGTGTTGAGGTACCTCCAGATAATTGCGATTGCATGTCGCTTTGGACAAAATATTAACAATTAACCATTTACGGAATAATTGCCTACGAATGTTTTGGTATCGCTTTATGTCTTTTAAAAAACCGATTTACGAAATGCCTTCATCCCAATGTTGGATAGAAGCGTCGGCGAGACACATTGCCGTGAAAATGGTGTACGCTTGGCTTTGAGTTTTTCAGCCATGTCTGGCCTCTGTGGGCATAGGTATGTTATGTTGCTGAAAGCGTTTTGTAAAATGTAGTCCGGCAACAAGAAGGCTTCAATGGATATGTTTGGATCAAGCATACGGGAGACCTGACTTTGTCCATTGTTTGGCCACGGTTTCCTCTCCGGTGCCGAACTTGGCATCCTAACCTTGGTTGGTACACCAGAAGAGCCTTTCCTGTACCAATGGCGTGTCATGGACCGTTTTGTACACCAGAAGAGCCTTTCCTGTACCAGTGGCGTGTCATGGACTGTTTGGTACACAGAAGAGCCTTTCCTGTACCAGTGGCGTGTCATGGACTGTTTTGTACACCAGAAGAGCCTTTCCTGTACCAGTGGCGTGTCATAGACTGTTTGGTAGATTCTCCCTAAGGTAGCCTACCAGCCCCATTCTGTCCACCGAACCGGCCATTCCGTGGATGAGTTCCCTGACAAAGCCGTTCTGTCCACCGAACCGGCCATTCCGTGGATGAACGTCCAACAAGACTTCTCTGTGGCTGTACTTTTCCGGGATCGTCTCGTCCTTGGAAAAGAACAAGTTCTTAATTTCCAGATAAACAAGTCAAAACTGCTTCTATTTTTCTTATTGATGCTGAAAATTACAAACAGTGAGTTTGTTAAGTAATGTTGAAAAAATAAGTTGCATCAATCGGTAAAATTGAATACATAGAATCACCCTTGAACATCAATGTATTGCAAATTTAAAGTGATGCAGGTTATTTTTTACATTTTACTAAATAAATTTGGTTTATGTCATAAACTTATTTATATTTGCAAAGAGCTTATGGCGTATGCGCAGCGTCAGATGGCTCCAACGGATTATAAATCAATAAGAAAATCAAAATTATGGAACAGAGTTCACAAATGAGTGCGGAACAAAGCCTCAAACTCATTAATGAGACCTTACGCGACAGTCGTCTGGTCATTACGAAAAGATCGGGTAGTCATTTCATTCTCTGGGGCGCTATTCTCACGCTGATCGCCCTTGCCGTGTACTTCCTTTGGAGGTCAAGCGGCAATCCGGCCTGGAATTTACTGTGGTTCGCCATGCCGGCTATAGGGTATCCGCTCGCTGTGGTACTGGACAAGGACGCAGAATGTGTCCCGTCCAATCTGATCAGCAATCTCCTTGGGTGGACATGGGGAGCGTTCGGAGCGTTTGCCGTGACAGTCAGTCTCTGTGCGTTGCTGTTTGCCCCGATGAACCTGACCTTGGTCATTATCCTCCTTTTCGGCTTTGCGGAGAGCATCTCAGGGATGATCCTCAAAAACCTGCCGATTGTCATAGCCGGATTTCTCACCGGTGTCCTTGGTGTCATAGCGGCAGTGAAACTTTCCGGAGATTGCAGCCAAATGTTGCTTTTTGTCTTAGCTGGAGTGATCCTGGCGCTTACGGGAGTGTGTGTGAAATGCTTAAGGAAATAGTCGATGTTCAAAAAACTCAACCCGCTTCTGCACTCGGAGCTGAGGCTTGCCGTGATGTCGATTCTCGTGGGGGTGGACGAAGCGGATTTCGTCTACATCCGTAAACAGACGGGAGCGACGGCCGGCAACCTTAGTGTCCAGCTTGACAAACTGAGCGAGGCGGGCTACATAGCGGTGGAAAAGGGATTCAAAGGCAAGAAGCCATGCACGACATGCCGTGTCACAGAAGCTGGAATCTCCGCATTCTCCGAATATGTCGCCGCCTTGATGGACTACATCACGTAGTCTCCTCAACTTTCGTGCGTCTTCGCGCGTACCTTCTGCCATAGAAGTATTGACTTCTTTCCGCAAACAGCCAGATGGCTTTCATCCTGAAGCCCGTGGAGAAGGACTGTGTGTGCCTCGTGAGCGGAAAGCGGCAGATTGCTCACGAGAGCGTTGATTAGGGGACTCTCGTGAGCAATCTAGGCCTATCTGCGCACGAGAGCCTTATGTCTGTTGAGGACTCGGCCTCAGACGCTAATGGCGCTTCGGCAGACTCGGAGACCGGACTGGCGCTTCAACTTACTCTGCAACCTGTCTGGCGCTTCGGCAGACTCGGCGACCGGGTTGGTGCTTCATCAAGCTTGGTGACCTGTCTGGCGCTTCTGCTGACCTTATGTCCGGGAATGAACCTCTTGTCCTCGAAGGAGCACCTTGCAGATGAACGGGGTCTGGTGGCAGTAGGGGATGAAGGCGAGGGACGGGAGAGGGTTCGTGACGATCAGGTTGGCGAGTTTGCCGGGGGTGATCGAGCCGAGCTCGTCTGAGACTCCCATCGCGTAGGCGGAGTTGAGGGTGCAGGCGTTGAAGGACTGGGCAGGGGTAAGGCGCATTCTGATGCAGCCGAGAGCCATCACGAAACGCATATCTCCGGAAGGGGAGGAGCCTGGGTTGTAGTCCGAGGCGAGAGCCAGACCGAGACCTGCGCTGACATATTCCTTGGCCCTGCCGTAGGGGATTCCGAGGAAGAATGACGAGCCGGGGAGCATCGTCGGCATTGTCCGTGAGTTTCTAAGTGCTTCAATCTCAGCGTCGGTCGTGCGCTCAAGGTGATCGACCGAAAGAGCGTTATGCTTCACGGCCACCTGCACGCCGCCGGAGCAGGCAAGCTCGTTGGCGTGGATTTTCGGTATCAGACCGTAAGCCTCTCCGGCAGAAAGAATTCGATCCGTTTCAGCGACCGTGAAGAATCCCTCGTCGCAGAACACATCGACATATTCAGCAAGCCCTTCGGCGGCGACGGCGGGGATCATCTCCTCGCAGACGAGGTTGACATATTCATTCTGCCGGCCTTTGAAGGCTCTGCCGACGGCGTGCGCCCCGAGGAAGGTCGCCTTGATGGTGGCGGGGGAGTCCTTTTTGACGCGGCGGATCACCCGCAGCATCTTCAGCTCGTCCTCAAGGGTCAGGCCGTAGCCGCTCTTGATCTCGATGGCGCCGGTTCCTTTGGCGATCATCTCCCGCACGCGCGCCATTGTCTGTGAATATAATTCCTCTTCGCTCGTGCGGTGGAGCAGATCGGCGGAGTTGAGAATCCCGCCTCCGCGGGCGGCTATCTCCTCGTAGCTCAGGCCGTTGATCTTGTCGATGAACTCCTGCTCACGGGTTCCGGCGTAGCAGATGTGGGTGTGGGAGTCGCAGAAGGCCGGTATCACCATACCGCCCTCTGCGTCAATTACTTCATCTTGTGGGCCGGGCACCGGGCACTCGGACATATTCCCGAAACCAGAGATTCGTTCGCCCTCGATCGTGAGGTAAGCGTCCCGCAAGGAGCCGACCTCGTCCATCTCGGCGCCCCGCTTGCGCAGAACGCCTTCAGGAACGATTCCGACCAGTTCGCCGATGTGGGTGATTATGGTCATCTTATGAACTCGATAGATTTCTGGATGAGCGGGTGCATATAGACATCATCGCTGATGAACGGCACGACCTTGCGGTAGTCACTGAATATGCCTTCGATGGCCTCCGAGGACTTGTTGCCGGCGATCTGGTGCCTGAAGTCGAGCGCCTGTGCGGCGTTGAACAGCTCTATGGCAAGCACTTCCTCGCAGTTGTCGATGACGCGCACAAGTTTCGTCGCGGCGTTGGAACCCATGCTGACGTGATCCTCCTGACCCTGTGAGGATGGGATGGAGTCCACTGACGCCGGCCAGCAGAGTCCCTTGTTCTGGCTCACGATCGAGGCCGCCGTGTACTGCGGAATCATGAAGCCGCTGTTGAGTCCCGGCGTGGCGACAAGGAATTTCGGCAGACCTCGCTGGCCGGAGATCAGACGGTATATTCGTCTTTCAGAGATGTTTGCGAGTTCGGACATGGCGATCGCCAGGGCGTCCATCGGGATGGCGATAGGCTCTCCGTGGAAGTTGCCGGCGGAGATGATCATGTCCTCGTCAGGGAAGACGTTCGGATTGTCCGTCGCGCTGTTGATCTCGTTCTCGATCACCGACTCGACGTAGCGGATGCTGTCCTTGACCGCGCCGTGTACCTGAGGGATGCAGCGGAATGAATATGGATCCTGAACATGTTCCTTGTGGTTCCTTATCAGTTCGCTGCCATCCAGCAGGGTCATGAATCTGGCCGCGGTGTCGATCTGTCCCTTGTGCGGACGAAGCTGGTGGGTCAGAGGCAGGAACGGCTCGACGCGGCCGTCATATGCCTCAAGGGACATCGCGCCGATCCTGTCGGCCCATTCGGAAAGCCTGTGGCACTGGATGAGCGACCAGATGGCGTGGGCGCTCATGAACTGGGTTCCGTTCAGAAGAGCGAGACCCTCCTTGGACTGAAGGCTGATAGGTTCCCAGCCCATCTCGTCCCAGACCTCCTTGCTTGGTCTGACCTTACCCTTGTAGAGAACCTCTCCGAGACCGATCAGTGGTAGGCTGAGGTGGGCGAGGGGAGCGAGGTCGCCGGAAGCACCGAGGGATCCCTGCTGGTAGACTACCGGGAGGATGTCGTTGTTGAACATGTCCAGAAGCCTCTGGACAGTAATCAGCTGCGCTCCGGAATGGCCGTAGGAAAGGGACTGGGTCTTAAGCAGGAGCATCAGCCTCACGATCTGCGGGCGTACAGTCTCGCCGGTTCCGCAGGCGTGGGACATCACCAGATTGTGCTGGAGCTGCGAGAGCTGGTCGGCAGGGATGGTCACGTTGCACAGGGAACCGAATCCGGTGGTGACTCCATAGACCGGGCGACCGATGTCCTCCATCTTGCTGTCCAGGTACTTACGGCATTTCTCAATGGCCGCCACGGCCTCCGGGCCGAGTTCGACCCTCTCGTGGTTCTCAATTATCTCCTTAAGCCTTCCAAGGCTCAGATGTTCGTGTGAGATGATGTGTGTCATAGTTCCTCAATCGCTTTTCTGACAATGTTTTCGTCTGTGTGGTTCGCAACTGTCACCGTAAGTTCCGGTGTGCGTTCCATTTCCCTCATTATGGCGTGTTCCGCGCCTTCGTTGCGCGCCCAGCTGCGGCGGGCTATTCCGTTGTTCACGTCCCAGAACAGCATCCGGGTGATGTGCCTGTCCGAATCAGCCGATCCGTCGATCACCATGCCGAAGCCTCCGTTGATGACCTCGCCCCAGCCGACTCCGCCTCCGTTGTGGATGGAAACCCAGGTGGCTCCCCGGAAACCGTCACCGATGACGTTCTGGATGGCCATGTCGGCGGTGAACCGGGATCCGTCGTAGATGTTGGATGTCTCGCGGAACGGGGAGTCTGTGCCGGAAACGTCGTGATGGTCGCGGCCAAGCACGATCGGAGCGGTGATCTCACCCTTGCGGATGGCCTTGTTGAAGGCCAGGGCGATCTTGGTCCTGCCCTCGCAGTCGGCGTAGAGGATGCGGGCCTGCGACCCTACCACCAGATTGTTCCTGCCGGCTTCCTCTATCCAATGAATATTGTCGTTCAGCTGTCCCTGAATCTCTTCCGGAGCCGTTTCCAATTCCTTTTTAAGAATATTCACGGCTGTCTCGTCGGACTTGGCGAGGTCTTCCGGCCTCTCACTCATGCAGACCCAGCGGAACGGGCCGAAACCGTAGTCGAAGTAGAGCGGCCCCATAATGTCCTGAACGTAGGACGGGTAACGGAATGTGCCGTCCGGCCTGAGGATATCGGCCCCCGCCCTTGAGGATTCCAGCAGGAAGGCGTTGCCGTAGTCAAAGAAGTACATACCGCCGGCTGACAGCCTGTTGATCGCGGCGACATGCCTTCTCAGCGACGCGCGTACCGCATCACGGAACTTCTCCGGCTCCTCGGCCATCATCCTTACGGACTCCTCAAACGACTGGCCGACAGGATAGTAGCCTCCCGCCCACGGGTTGTGGAGCGAGGTCTGGTCCGAGCCGAGGTCCACAGGAATATTCTCGTCCGCGAGTCTCTCCCAGAGATCCACGACGTTGCCCACATAGGCCAGCGAGACGGTCTCCTTGGCCTCCATCGCCTTTCGGATGCGCGGGATGAGTTCGTCCAGATTCTCGTGCAGCTCATCGACCCAGCCTTGGTCGTAACGCTTGCGGGCGGCGAGCGGATTGATCTCGGCTGTGACGCTCACGACCCCGGCGATGTTTCCGGCCTTAGGCTGCGCTCCCGACATTCCGCCCAGGCCGGCTGTCACGAATAGCATTCCCTTCATATTCTCCCTCGTCCCTGCGATGCCTCTGGCTTTCAGTTGCTTGCGTGCCGCGTTCATCACCGTGATCGTCGTTCCGTGCACGATCCCCTGGGGGCCGATGTACATATACGATCCGGCTGTCATCTGGCCGTACTGTGACACTCCCAATGCGTTGAATCTCTCCCAGTCATCCTGCTTCGAATAGTTCGGGATGACCATTCCGTTGGTCACAACGACTCTCGGCGCGTCCTTGTGGCTCGGGAAGAGTCCCATCGGATGGCCGGAGTACATCGAGAGTGTCTGCCCGTCGGTCATCTCGGCCAAGTACTTCATCGTCAGCCGGTACTGCGCCCAGTTCTGGAATATTGCTCCGTTGCCTCCGTAGATGATCAGCTCGTGCGGATGCTGCGCCACCCTCGGATCCAGGTTGTTCTGGATCATCGCCATGATGGCCGCGGCCTGGCGGCTCCGGCAAGGATATTCATCGATCGGTCTGGCGTACATGTCGTAGGACGGGCGGAAGCGGTACATGTAGATGCGGCCGTAGTCCTTGAGTTCCTTGGCGAACTCCGGCGCCAGTTCGGCGTGGAACTTGGCCGGGAAGTATCTCAGCGCGTTCTTCAGCGCCAGCACTTTCTCCTCGGCAGTGAGGATGTCCTTGCGCTTCGGGGCGTGGTTGATCGTCTTGTCATAAGGTTTCGGCTCCGGGAGCCTGTCCTGCGAGATGCCCGCAAGTATCTCTTCCTGAAACTTATCCATTGATCTTCGAGTTTACGATGTCCAGAATCTCCTTTTCTTCTTTCACGGCCTTGGCTGCGATCTCATCGGCCTCGGCGACCAGCTCGGCGGCCTTGGCCTTGTCGCCAAGGGAAGCCGCGTTGATCTTGACATTGAGCTGCGCTCCGAGCACCGCGCTTCGTGCCGCCAACGCTCCGACACCGGCATCTGAAACTGAGTTCGGATTTCCAGTCTCGGCCATCGCCCTTGTGATCTCAAAGGCCTTGAATGAAGCCTTCATCGTGCGCAGAGGCACCTGAGTGGCGTAAAGTGTGGCCTTTTCTATGGCTTCGGCGCGGGCGGCCTTCTCTTCGTCGGAGCCCTTAGGGAGTCCGAATGCGGCCATGATCTTGTCGAAGGCCGCGGTGTCCTCGTCAACGAGGCTTACCAGCTCCCGCATTACGGCGTGTCCCTTCTCAGCCCAGTCGGAGAACTCCTTCCAGCGGTCATCCCAGCCTCTCTTGTGGGCTGAAAGATTTGCGACCATTGTGCCGAGGGCCGCTCCTAGGGCTCCCATATAGGCGGAGATCGATCCGCCGCCCGGGGCAGGAGACTCGGATGCCGTCTCCTCGGCGAATCCCTTTAGCGTCATTCTGATGAGCCTCTCCTTAATGGCCATCTGCTCAGGATCCTCCATAAGATATTCAATGACCTTCTCGTGCGGGTTGAACGGCTTGAGGTCGTCAAGGCTCATCGACTTGACTGCTATCTTCATTATTTCTTCGTCCGAGATTCCGAGCGAGCGCTCCTGCTTCTCAAGGTAGAACTTTCCGGCCTCCATCAGCACACGCTTCGGTACCAGTCCGACGATCTCGGCTCCGGTGACCCTGAGTCCTCTGGCGGCGGCGGCTCTGGAGACTTCCTCGTAGGCCACGTGCAGAGGTGTCGTCTTGATGTCGGTGATGTTCATCGAGACCTGAGCGATGCCATATTCATCAATGTACCAACCAATTGCCTTGCACCCCTTGAGGGTTCCCGGCTGCCAGCGGTCCTTGCCGTTCTCGTCCTTGAGGACCTTTCCGGTCAGGCTTCCGCCCTCGCGCATCTTGCGTCCTTTCTCACGCACATCGAACGCGATCGCCATCGCGCGCCGTGTGGATGTCGTGTTGAGATTATAGTTGACGGCCACGAGGAAGTCTCTGGCTCCCACGTTGATGGCCCCGCTCTTCGCCACGGTCTCGTTGTACTCCTTCGGTCCGAAGTCCGGTGCCTTGGCAGGATCGGCGATCTTCTCCGGCAGGGCTTCATATTCCCCGGCCCTGCAGACCGCGAGGTTCTTCCTTTCCGGCTTGAACGCCGCCGCCTCGTAGCAGTAGCAAGGGATGCCGAGCTCGTCGTAGATTCTCTTCGCCAGCCCGCGCGCAAGTTCGGCGCATTCCTCAAGAGTGGTCTCGGCCACCGGCACGAGCGGCAGCACGTCGCACGCCCCTGAGCGAGGGTGCGCCCCGTGGTGATGCCTCATGTCGATCACCTCTCCGGAGCACTTGACTCCTTGGAAAGCCGCCTCCAGCACAGCCTCGGGGCTGCCCACGAAGGTCACGACAGTCCTGTTGGTCGCCTCGCCCGGATCCACGTCGAGCACCTTGACGCCCTCCTCGTTGCCGTTGACCGTCACCTTAGCCGACGCGATGGCCTTAACGATCTGATCAATAACATTTTTGTCTCGCCCTTCACTGAAATTAGGCACGCATTCTATAATCTTTGCCATAGTGGTTATGTGTTTTTAATATGTCGCTATAAATTTATGAATATTTTCCCAATATTCATTGCAAAACCGAAGGGAATCTTCCGATTCTCTTTTAAATTGTGAACCGTGATGCCTTAAATGTGAACCGTGATGCATTTTCACTGTCACTGAGCCTGTCGAAGTGACCTTCCTTATACGTTATCACAACCCTTACCAGTACCAGAATAGCCTTTCAGATGTACCAAACGTGCTCTCAGCTTCGTTTTGTACACTAGAACACCTTCGAGTGTACAAACCCCAGCAATACTGTACGAAACGACAGTGAAAACCATTTCATACAGAATACGTTGGTTTCGTACAGAAAACTCTTGTTGGAAGCAGCCAGCCTTACTGTGTACCAAACCGCATTGACTGTTATGCATAGCTGAACACGTAACCCCTTCCTTCTAATGATTCGGTGCGGAGTACCTTCTTTTTACAAACCACGGACACGCCACCCTGCCATACACGCACCTGTGGCCCATCCTACCGTGCCCGACCCTCTCTTCAAATGTAGGGGTTGAGTACACGAATATGCCCTGCACACGTCTCGGCTGCCATATCCCGTGTCCGTGGTTTGTAAAATTATCGAGAGCATCCATCATCTTCTCCTGAGGTTTCCTAAGACACGACCTTTTTTGACCCTGCCATATTCAAAGACTGCCCTTGGTTTGTCAGAGTCATCTCGCTTTTCTTGTTTTCAAGTTCGTTGTAAATGTCGAATAAGCGAGCATAAGACTCATCGATTATGCTTAAATACTGGCATAGAAAGTCTTTCAGATGTTCATAATTATCTTCGAAGGAGGTGATCTGAAAGGAGATTCCATCCTCATCCTCGCCCGTGAGCAGCACTTTAGCCATAATGATCTCATCAGAAACCTTGTGTGCCGCCTGACGTAATAGCTCCATATTCCATTCCTTCTTGTCCAAGTCGTAATGCCTCATAATTATGAACATCGGCAGCCTCTCGATGACAATTCCGTACGTATCTCCATGCTTCTTGAAGAAAATCCAATTGTCCTCGGCCTCCGGCACAAACCCATTGTAACGTATCGCCTCCATAATCAGATCCCTGTCCAATCTACGGCTGTCATATTCACAGGCCGCCGCACTTACAATACCTGCTTGTGCAGCGTCTTTTTTCAATTTCTCGTTGTCGTATTTCAGATTCTCGCATTTCTCATTCTCTTTCATATAAAGCAGAATGAACACGATAGCGATGATCGCCACTATGCCAAACGTGATTGCCATATACTAACGCCTTTATATTCATTATCCTTATCACTCATTAATGTCCCATCTCGCATAATGTAACCGCACTTCCGTAGAATTCATTTCTTTGCCCCTCAAGACCGCTTGCAAACCACGGCCACATCACTCTTCCATACGCACCTCTG